>NZ_JBSGZV010000006.1:0-311060 GCF_053611185.1 Streptomyces sp. NPDC054834
CCGAAGCCCCGGTCCGTGTGGACCGGGGCTTCGGTGATCAGGTGCGGAGGCGGAGGGATTTGAACCCTCGATGGGCTTTAAGGCCCAAACCGCATTAGCAGTGCGGCGCCATAGACCGGACTAGGCGACGCCTCCAGCACAACCGCTCACGCGAGCGCGCGAGTGGTGCGTGCAGATGATGACACAGTCGAGCGTGCTGTCACCAATCGGCTCCCACGGTACTAGGCAGGCGGGCCGCAGGGCAAAGCCCTTCCGTGTCGGCGAGCCGGTCGGGGCCGGGAGCGCAACGTCCGGGCGGCCGGAGCGTTGGGCAGGACATGTTGCTGGTCATCTCGCGGGCGGTCGTTGCAGGCGTGGCAGGCGTGGCGGGCCGGGTGCCCGTCGCCGCCGTGGCCGTCACCGCCGCCGCCACCGCCACCGCCCTCTCCGCCGTCGCCGCCGCGCCCGCTCTCGCCGCCGCGCCCGCCGCCGCACGCACCGGCGTCTCGGTGCCCCCGCCCGTACGCCCCGAGGACCGGGCCGCCGCCACCGGCGATCACCTCACCGTCACCGTCCGGCACGCGGGCGGTGGCCGGGACGGCCGGTACCAGCTGTCCTGTCATCCGGGGGCCGGCAGTCACCCGGATGTGGGTGGTGCCTGCCGGACGCTGGACCGGAACACACGGTGGGGGCGGGACACCTTCGCGCCGGTCGCGCCGGGCCAGATGTGCACGATGCTGTACGGGGGCCCGGCCACCGCCCATGTGACGGGGGTCTGGGCCGGGCGACCGGTCGACGCGACGTACGACCGGAGCAACGGGTGCGAGATCGACCGGTGGGACCGGCTCGTTCCCCTTCTGCCCGACCTGCGGGGCCTGCGCGGCCTGCGCGGGTAGCGACCGTCCACAGGCTTTTCGTGGCGGAATCCCCGGTCCCGTAAAGGTCCTGCGAAAGTCTCGCGGCCCAAAGCCCGAGGCAGAGCGGAGGCCGGGGCGTGCGGTCACACGTTCCCCGTCACTTCGTCGTGCGACCTCCCTCTCATCCGGCGTCGCGAGCGCAACCACTGCCCTTAGACTCCCTCGCGTGACACGCTGCGGGCCGGTTGGCAAGATGGCCCGAGCGGTCGGCAAGGTGCGGTAACAGGGAGGAAGCGTTTCGTGAGCAGCAGGCCATCCCGAGGCGCTGCTCGCCTCGCAGCCATACTGGACGCGCTGCCCGACGCGTTGGTGCTGGTCAACGCCAATGGGACCGTCGTCAACGCCAACACCATCGCCCTGGAGGCCTTCGAGACTCCGGGGACGGCTCTGGTGGGGCGGGGGCTGCTCGATCTGCTGCCGGAGTTCGACTCCAAGCTCATCCCCGGCTCCATGCGGCGGCCCGACCACATGGACCCGCAGGGCCGGACCAAGCCCACGCGGATGATCGCCCGGCGGACCGACGGGACCGAGTTCCCGGTCGAGGTCACCAGCGCGAATCTGGAGAACGGGCAGCAGGCCTACGACGGTTACGGATACACCGGCGACGAGCTGCTGATGCTCGTCGTACGCGATCTGTCCGGCACCGTCGACACCGAGGCGGAGCTGGCCCGCTCACAGCGGCAGACCGAGATGATCCTGCGGGCCGCTGCGGAAGGTGTCGTGGGCACGGACACGGACGGGCGGATCGTGCTCGTCAATCCGGCCGCCGCGCAGATACTGGGCTACCGGGCCAGCGAGCTCGGCGGCAAGGAGCTGCACACCCTCGTGCTGCACTCCCGTGCCGACGGTTCGCCCTTCCCGTACGACGAGTCGCCGCTCGCCGACACCCTGCGCTCCGGGCGCAAGCACCGGGTGCGCGGGCAGGTGCTGTGGTCCAAGTCCGGGGACGAGGTGTCGGTCGATCTGACCACCGCGCCCGTGCGCGACGGCGACCAGCTGGTCGGCGCCGTGATGACCTTCACCGACCGGCGGCCCTTCGACGCGCTCGCCGAGGAGAAGGCGGCCCTGGAGCAGGCGCACGCCCAGGAGCTGGAGAGACTCTCCGAGGAGCACGCCTCCGACCTGACCGCTCTGCGTCAGGAGCACGTCACCCGGATCGAGGAGCTGGAAGAGCGGCACGCCGAGGAACTGGCGGCCGGCGAGGAGCGGTACGCCGCGCTCGGCGAGCGGGAGAAGGACCGCTACGAGGCCCTGGCGGGGCGGCACGAGCAGCTGCTCACGCTGCTCGCGCGCTCCCTGCGCGGGCCGCTGGACGAGCTGCGCCGGGAACTGGCCGCGCTCGCCGCGGACGACGCCGGGCAGCTGTGGCCCGAGGCCAACCAGGTGCTGCACCACCTCTCCGCCGGCTACTCCCGCATCACCCAGCTGATCGACAACGTCCTCGGCTACCAGCGGCTCGACGCGGGCACGGAGGACGTCGCCCGTACGAAGGTGATGCTGGACTCGGTCGTCGCCGCCGGCGTCGACGGGGCCGTCGAGCTCATCGGGCCGGGCCGGGTGCAGTTCGCCGTGCACGCGCCGCCCATCGAGGCCGAGGTCGACCCGCAGCGGCTCGCGACCGCGCTCGCGCACCTCGTCGCGGACGTCGCCGGCGTCGACGCGACCGGCAACGCGCCCGTCTCGACGGGCGGTTACATGGACAACACCGTCGTCGTGGCCGCCGCGCAGCGCGGTGAGGTCGTACGGATCGAGGTGCGCGGGCCGTACTCCGGGGGAGACCCGGTGCACGAGCCGATCGTCCGCGGGATCGTACGGGCACACGGTGGTGTGCTTCAGACGCACGAGGTGCCGGGGATGAGCGGCAGTGCGTATGTACTCGAGGTGCCGATCGGCGGCGGGGCGGGGGCCGTCCCGGCACCCGCTCGGGCGCCGGGTGCCGAGGTGGCGCTGGTGGGCGGTTCGGCCGCCGACGAGGAGGCCGTCGTCGAGCACGGCTCCGGTGGCGGGAGGCGGCGGGCCCGGCGGTCCTCCACCGACGCCTTCCTGGAGAGCGAGGATCCGGGCGAGTCCGATGGTGACGGGACGGGGGCGCCCGCGCCGACCGGGCGGCGCCGCAGGCGTGCCCTCGAGGCGTCGGCGCAGCCGGCGGCGGAGGGTGCGGAGGTGTCCAGCGGCACCGGGCGGCGGCGGGGACGGCCCGCCGAGGACGCCGGTGGCGCAGCCGGTGCCGGTGGTGCCGGTGGTGCCGGTGGCGACCAGGGTGTCGCCGAGGGGGCCGTCGTGATGGCGGCCGAGCATGCCGCGGGGGCCGCGGCGTCGAACACGGGACTCGGCGGGACCGTGCCGCCGCAGGGCGTGCCCGCGCCCGGCGGACGACGTGCCCGGCGTGACGACGGGGACCGGCAGGCTCTGCCGCCCGCGCTGCCCGCGGCCGGTGCCCAGCCGGGCCCCGAAGCCGTCCCGGCGGCCGAGGCCGCACAGCCGACCGGGCGCCGTCGCCGTGCGCTGGCCGCCGCGGCCGAGCGTGCAGCCGCGCAGGAGACGGGCGCCCGTACGGTCTTCGCCCTGCCGCCCGCCGAGGCGGACCGCCAGGCCGAGGGGCCGGACGGGCAGGGGCAGGCGCACGCGCAGGCGCAGGGATTGGTACCGGTTCCGGGGCAGGCACAGGCCCTGGGGCAGGCGCATGTCCCGGGGCAGGTACAGGTCCCGGGGCAAGTGCAGGCTCCGGCCGTGGAGCAGGCGGAGGCTGCCGGGCAGGCGCTCGGCGCGGGTGCACCGGTGCCGAGTGCGGGTGCGCCGGTGCCGGGTGCGGGTGCGCCGGTGCCGGGTGCGGGTGCGCCGGTGCCGGGCGACGAAGGCCGGCACGACGCCGTCGCGCACGACCAGTCCGAGGACCACACCCCGCCCCAGCCGCATCCCACCAGCGCGCCGACGGGCCGCCGCCGGCGGGCCGTGGTCCCGCCGCAGCAGTCGGCGGCGGCCACCGGCACGCCCGCGCCGGGTGCCGTCGTACCCGCGCAGGGCGCTCCCGGCCAGGGCACGGCTCCGGCGCCGGGAACCTCGGTGCGGATTGCCCCCAGCCAGCCGGTCGCGGTTCCGGCCGGGCTGGGTCGGACGGTCCCGCCACAGGCCACCCCGGGTGAGCTCCCCGCAGCCGCTCAGGCCACTCCCGCTCAGGCCGCCGCCGTGTCGCTCCCGGCGCAGAACAGCGGGCCGCTGCCCGCCGCCCAGCCGCTGCCCGCGGAGGCCGTTCCCGGCCAGGCCGCCGCAGGTCAGGCACCCGCAGGTCAGCCCGCCGGCCAGGCACCCGAGACCCCGGCCACCCCTGCTCCGGCCCCCGCGGCCCAGCCGGCTCCGGCTCCGACTCCGGCCGCGGACGTCGCCGTACCGCCCAACGGAACGGCCGCCCCCGCCGCCGTGACCCCGAACGGCACCGGCACCCCGGCCCCCGGCACCCCCCTCCCCCCGGAGCACGCCGCCGCGCCGGCCCGGGCCGCCCAGCCGTTGCCGGCCGAGGCGGGTGGCGTGCCCGCCGACGTGCACTCGACGCAGGGCCAGGGCTTCAGCGTGCGGACGCTGGGGCAGGGCGTGCCGTTCAGCAGGCAGGCCGCACAGGTGCAGCAGCCGACGGCCACGCCGCCCCCGCACCAGCCGGGCGGTTCCGGGCGGCGCCGCAAGCTGGGCACGCCGCCCGACCCGGCCGCGCGTCCGGACCAGCGTCCTGAACAGGGTGCCCGTCCGCATCCGGCCGCCGAGCAGACGCCGGTACAGCCGGTCGCACAGCCCGTCGCGCAGGCCATCGCACAGCCGGTGGCGCAGCCTGTCCCCCAGCCTTCTCTGGCCGGGCAGTCGCGGCTCTCCCCGGCCACCGAGGGTGCCGGACGGTCGTACGCCATAGGCGCCCCGGACGAGAACGCCGCCGAGGGGCCCGAGCCGCTGGACGGTCCGGGCGGGGCGATCGAGGTCGCGGACTCCCCGCGTCCGCAGCCGATGGACGACGAGCTGCCGCCGGAGCCGCTGGACAACCCGCGCCGGCTGCTGGTGTGGCCCGCGCCGGACGTCACCACGCAGCAGGCGCTCAGCGACCGCGGCTACCGGCCGGTGATCGTGCACTCGCGCGAGGAGGTCGACGCGCAGATCGCGGCCTTCCCCGCTGCGCTGTTCGTGGATCCGCTGACCGGGCCGATCACCCGTACCGCGCTTCAGTCGCTGCGGCAGGCGGCGGTCGCCGCCGAGGTGCCGGTGCTGGTCACGGCCGGGCTCGGGCAGGCGACACGCGAGGCGGCGTACGGTGCCGATCCCGCGGTCCTGCTGAAGGCGCTCGCGCCGCGCGACAGCGAGCAGCATCCGCCGCGTGTCCTCCTCATCGAGGAGCACGCGGAGATCGCCCTCGCCCTGACCGCGACGCTGGAGCGGCGCGGGATGCAGGTCGCGCGAGCCGCGAGTGACGCGGACGCGGTGACGCTGGCGGGGCAGCTCAGGCCGAACCTGGTCGTGATGGACCTGATGCAGGTGCATCGGCGCCGGGCCGGGATCGTGGACTGGCTGCGCACGAACGGGCAGCTCAACCGCACCCCGCTGGTCGTCTACACCGCCGCCGTCGACCAGGCCGACCTGCCACGGCTGGCCTCGGGGGAGACGGTGCTGTTCCTGGCGGAGCGCTCCACCAGCGGCGAGGTCCAGACCCGGATCGTGGACCTGCTGGCCCGCATCGGCACCAACTGAGGCTGTCCGGTCCTTGAGGCCCGTTCGGCCTTGAGGCCCGTCCGGTCTTGAGACTCGTTCGGGCTTGAGGCCCGTCCGGTCTGCCTAACGGGCCACCAGCCTGCGGGCCGCCTCCTTGATGGAGGCCCGCAGGCGCTCGCGGTCGCTGTCCTCGGGGCCGGCGAGGATGCGGCGCATCTGCGGGACGACGGCCATCCAGTTGGTGAGCGCGGTCAGCAGGATCAGCAGGTCGCCGGCCGGGATGGCGTCGGTGACGACGCCCCGGGCCTGGCCGTCCTCGAGCGTGGCGACCTTGCGGGCGTAGTGCTCCTGGCGGGCGGTCTCGTCGGGCAGCTCGGCGGTGCCGTACTCGATGCCCTCCCAGAAGAGCAGGCGCAGCAGTTCGGGGTGGGCCGCGTGGTAGTCGAGGAGGCGGTCGACCCAGCCCTCGATGTCGTCCGCGTCGACGGGGACGGCGGCGGCGAGGTCGACCATGCAGGTGCCGAGGACCTGTGAGAACAGCTCCGCCTTGTTGCCGAAGTAGGCGTAGATCAGCTGTTTGTTGGCCTTGGCCTCGGACGCGATGCGGTCGATGCGGGCCCCGGCGATGCCGTGCCGGGCGAACTCGGCGACCGCCGCCTGGAAGATCCGCGCCCTGGTGGCCTCGGGGTCCCTCACTGCTGCCATGCACTCAGAGTACCGGCCTTGTAACCAACTATTTGGTTGACAGGGAATTCCGCGGCCGGGCACGCTGTTCCCGCTTCCAACCAACCAGTTAGTTGTAAGTCCGCTCTAAGGAGTACCTCCGGTCATGCCGTCAGCGACCACCAACCAAGAGGCACAGGAGATCCGGGTCCCCGCCCGCGAGCAGGCAGACTCCGGCCGCCTCCTGCTCGTCCTCATCGCCGTCTGCACCGCCGTCACGGCCGCCAACATCTATCTCGCGGCCCCGCTGCTCCCCCTCATCGCCCACGACTTCGGCACGGTCCCCCCGGCCGTGACCTGGATCGCCTCGGTCGCACAGCTCGGCTACGCGGCCGGGCTGCTCTTCTTCGCCCCGCTCGGCGACCGCGTCGACCGGCGCCCGCTGGTCGCCCTCCTGTCGGCGGCCACGACGGCCGCGCTGATGCTCGGCGCGGCGGCCTCCGGCACCGCCGCTCTCGCGGTCGCCGTGTTCGTGGCGTCCGCCGCGACCGTCGTCCCGCAGCTGCTCGTCCCGCTGGTCGCCGAGCGCGCCCCCGCCCACCACCGCGCCCGTCATGTCGCCGCCGTCATCGCCGGTCTGTTCACGGGCATCGTCGCGGCCCGGGTCGTCGGCGGCCTGGCCGGGCAGTCCTTCGGCTGGCGGTGGGTGTTCGCCGGTGCGGGCGCGCTGACCCTCGTACTGGGACTCGCCACCGCCCTCACGCTGCCGAGGGAGCACCGCCGCCGTACCGGTCCGCTGTTCGCCGGCCTGACCGCCCTGCCCGGACTCGTGCGCCGCTCGCCCGACCTGTGGCGGGCGTGCGTCAGGCAGGCCGGGATGTTCGGCGCCTGGAGCGCACTGTGGACCTCGCTCGCCCTGCTGCTGACCGGCCCGGCGTACGGCCTGTCCACCGCGACCGCCGGTCTGTTCGGCCTCTTCGGCCTCACGGCCAGCGCGGTGGCCCCGCTCGCGGGCGGGCTGGTGGACCGCTTCGGCGCCGCGAAGGTCGTACGGTCGGCGTACGCCCTCGCGGCCGTCTCCGTGCCGCTGTTCTGGCTCGGCGGGCGGGTGCTCGCCGCGCTGTTCGTGGCGGCGATCGCCGTCCATGCGGCCCTGGTCGCCTCGCACGTCGCCAACCAGACCCTCGCCCTGACCACCACCTCCGCCCCCGCGACCGCCAACACCGCCTACGTCGTGGCCGGTTTCACGGGCGGCGCGCTCGCCTCCGTCCTCGCGGGGGTCGCCTACGCCCAGTGGGGATGGGGCGGCGTCTGCGCGGTGGCCGCGCTCTGGCTGGTGCTCGGGTGGCTGACGACGACCGTACGACGGTGACGACCGCCTCCTGGACCTCCCTGGTACGACGGTGCCGACCGCCTCCTGAACCCCCTGGTCACTCGTACAACCCAGGCCCCACCCCGTACGTCTCCTGTACACCACCGCAGCACCAACCCAGGGGAACGCCCGCATGTACAGACGCACTCGCCTCGCGCTCGCCGCGACCACCGCCCTGACGCTGACCGGCGGCCTGGTCGCCGCCCAGGCGGCCCTCCCGGCGACCGCCGCCGCCGTGGGCAACGGTGTGCACGGCGACTTCAACGGGGACGGCTACCGGGACGTCGTCATCGGCGTGCCCGGCGGCACGGACACCCAGTGGGAGGCCGGCTGGGTCGGCGTCGTCTACGGCACCTCCGCGGGCATCGACCCGGCCAAGCGGAAGATCCTCACGCAGTCCGGGAGCGTCAACCCCGGTTCGGCCGAGGGCGGCGACGAGTTCGGCGGCGCCCTGACGGTGGCCGACTTCGACGGCGACGGCTACAGCGACCTCGCGGTCGGCGCGCCCGGCGAGTCGTACGGCCCGAACGCCTCCCAGGGCTCCGTCACCCTGTACTGGGGCGGCCCGAGCGGGCTCGGCACGTCCGCCGTGATGGTCAAGGACCCGGTGGCCAAGGACGGCAACCACTTCGGCGGCGCGCTCACCGCGGGCGACTTCGACGGCGACGGGCACCCCGACCTGGCCGCCTACAACGCGCTCACGTCCACGGTCTCCGTCCTGAAGGGCCCGTTCGCCCGCTCCGGCGCCTGGGCTTCGGCGGGCACCGTGACCCTGCCGGAGACCTCGGCCTACGCGGCCGGGTTCCTCTCCTCCGGGAACGTCTCCGGTGACACGGCCGACGACCTCGTCGTGCAGTACCGGGCGCTGCACGGCGGCACGGAGCGCGCCTGGTACTTCGAGGGCTCGGCGAGCGGCGCGGGGCTGGTGCCCAAGTCCACCCTCCCCGCCTCGCACACCTCCGCGATCGGGGACGTCGACGGCGACGGCCACGCCGACATCGTGGTGGGCGACGCCTACGAGACCACCGCCGTCGGCGGTGCGGTGAGCGTCGTGTACGGCGGCACGGACGGCCCGGGGACCGGCCGCGCGACCCAGGTACTGAACCAGAACTCGACCGGGGTGCCGGGTGCGGCGGAGAGCGGGGACCGGTTCGGGGCGTCTCTGTCCGTGGGCGACGTGACCGGCGACGGGTACGCGGACGTGGCCGTCGGCCTGCCCGGGGAGGATGTCGGCAGCCTCACCGACGCGGGCACCGTCGTCCTGCTGCGCGGCTCGGCCACCGGCATCGCCGCCACCGGCGACCAGAGCCTCACCCAGAACACCTCGGGCGTCCCCGGCACGGCGGAGAGCAAGGACAAGTTCGGCTCGTACGTGCTGCTGTCCGACATCGACCGCAACGGCAAGGCCGACCTCACCGCCGCGGCGATCGGCGAGCAGACCGCCGGCGCGACCGGCCGCGGCGGTGCCGTGTGGCGGCTGCGCGGAGCCTCGAGCGGTCTGACCGCCACCGGCTCCAAGAGCTTCGGCCCCTATGAGCTGGGCCGCGCCCGTGACGACCAGACGTTCGGGCAGGTCCTGGGCGACTGAGGCGACTGAGGCTGCTGAGGCGGCTGAGCGGGCGTACGCCGCCGGTGCTGGGATGTCCTCGCATCCCAGCACCGGCATGTGCGCGGGCGCGGGTCAGAGTTGGGTGACGTCCAGCTCGCCCTCCGCGTACTGCCTGCGCAGCACCTTCTTGTCGAATTTGCCCACGCTCGTCTTCGGCACCGACTCGATGACCGTCCAGCGCTCCGGGAGCTGCCACTTGGCGATCTTGGCTTCCTCGGCGAGGAAGGCGCGCAGGGTCTCGAAGTCGGCGGTGGCGCCCTCCCTGAGGACGACGGTGGCCAGCGGGCGCTCGCCCCACTTGTCGTCGGGAACGGCGACGACGGCGGCTTCGGCGACGTCCGGGTGGGACATCAGGGCGTTCTCCAGGTCGACGGAGGAGATCCACTCGCCGCCGGACTTGATGACGTCCTTGGCGCGGTCGGTGAGGGTGAGGAAGCCGTCGGGGGAGATCGTCCCCACGTCTCCCGTCTTCAGCCAGCCGTCCTCGCTGAACTTGTCGGCGGGGCGCAGGGGTTCGGCGTCGGGGCCGTTGTAGTAGGCGCCGGCGATCCACGGGCCGCGCACCTCCAGCTCGCCGGCCGACTCGCCGTCCCAGGGGAGGCGCTCGCCGCCGGGGCCGGTGAGGCGGGCCTCGACCGCGGCCGGGAAGCGGCCCTGGGTGAGCCGGTAGGCGAACTCCTCCTCCGTGCCGACCGCGTGAGCCGGCGGGCGGGCGACCGTGCCCAGGGGGGAGGTCTCCGTCATGCCCCAGGCGTGGCAGACCCGCATGCCGAGCTTGTCGAAGGCCGTCATGAGGGAGGGCGGACAGGCCGCGCCGCCGATGGTGACCTGGGTGAGGGAGGAGACGTCCCGGGGCCTGGCGGTCAGCTCGGCGAGCAGGCCCTGCCAGATGGTGGGGACGGCCGCGGCGTGCGTCGGCTGCTCGCTCTCGATCATCTCGGCCAGCGGGGCGGGCTGGAGGAAGCGGTCCGGCATGAGCAGGTTGACGCCGGTCATGAAGGTGGCGTGCGGCAGGCCCCAGGCGTTGACGTGGAACTGGGGGACCACGACCAGGGAGGTGTCCTGGTCGGTCAGGCCCATCGACTGGGTCATGTTGACCTGCATGGAGTGCAGGTAGATCGAACGGTGGCTGTACACCACACCCTTGGGGTCTCCGGTGGTGCCGGAGGTGTAGCACATGGCGGCGGCCTGGCGTTCGTCCAGCTCCGGCCAGTCGTACGTGGTCGGCTTCCCGGCGATCAGCTCCTCGTACTCGTGCACGGGGATGCCGGCGTCGGCCAGCAGGGAACGGTCACCGGGTCCCGTGACCACGACGTGCTCGACGGTCTCGAGGTGCGGCAGCAGCGGGGCGATCAGCGGCAGCAGGGAACCGTTGGCGATCACGACCCGGTCGGCGGCGTGGTTCACGATCCAGGCCAGCTGCTCGGGGGGCAGGCGCAGGTTGAGCGTGTGCAGCACGGCGCCCATGGAGGGGATCGCGAAGTAGGCCTCGGTGTGTTCCGCGTTGTTCCACATGAGGGTCGCGACCCGGTTGTCGTCCCGCACCCCGAGGTCCTCGCGGAGGGCGTGCGCCAGCTGGGCGGCGCGGGCACCGATCTCGGCGTAGCTGCGGCGGTGCGGCTCGCCCTCACTCGTCCAGGTGGTCACCTGCGACGCACCGTGGATCGTCGACCCGTGGGTCAGGATCTTCGAGATCAGCAGCGGTACGTCCTGCATCGTGCTCAGCACGGCGTCCTCCCAAGGCGACATTGCCTACGCGGCGGTATCTGCCGCTGATTCTGCGCACATACCGCGCGGTATGTCACTAGGGGAAGGAAAACTCGCGGGCTTCGCGGGCCTATCTCACCAGGCCGAGCTCGGGATCCTCGCGCAGCTTTCCGAGCGCCCGCGACACCGCCGACTTCACCGTGCCGACGGACACCCCGAGCACCTCGGCCGTCTGCGCCTCGCTCAGGTCCTCGTAGTACCTGAGGACGACCATCGCCCGCTGCCGGGCGGGCAGCTTGCCGATCGCCCGCCACATCGCGTCGTGCAGCGCCTGCCGCTCGGCCGGGTCGTCGCCGCCGGGCACCGGCTCCGGCTCGGGCAGCTCGTCGCACGCGAACTCGTCGACCTTGCGCTTGCGCCACTGGGACGTGCGCGTGTTCAGCAGCGCCCGGCGGACATAGCCGTCCAGCGCGCGATGGTCCTCGATCCGCTCCCACGCCACGTACGTCTTCGTCAGCGCGGTCTGCAGCAGGTCCTCGGCGTCGCTCGGGTTCGCCGTCAGCGACCGGGCGGTACGCAGCAGCACCGGCTGGCGGTCCCTGACGTACGAAGAGAACGACGGGTACGGCCGGATCTGCCTCGCTGGTGCAGCGACGGCCGACGCACTGGTGCAGACGGGTGTGGTCATGGCTCCACGCTATGAGCGACCCCTGTTCCCGCGGATCGGCCCCAGGTCCCGAAGCGAGGTCCGCCTCAGGTTGTAGGGGTGGGGCGGGCTCCACCTCCTGAAGGTGGACGGACAACCCCGTCGTACTACGGGTTTACCCGTGCGGGCTCATCCGTCCGCGGCGAGGACCAGCCCCGATGTCGGCACCCCCGTGCCCGCCGTCACCAGGACCCGGGCCGCCCCCGGTATCCGGTTGACCGCCGTGCCGCGCAGCTGGCGCACGCCCTCCGCCACCCCGTTCATGCCGTGCAGATACGCCTCTCCCAGCTGGCCGCCGTGCGTGTTCAGCGGCAGCTCCCGCGCGGCCACGAAGTCCGCCGCCTCCCCTCTGCCGCAGAACCCGAACTCCTCGAGCTGCATCAGCACGAAGGGCGTGAAGTGGTCGTAGAGGATCCCCACGTCGATGTCGGCCGGCCCCAGCCCGGAGGTCCGCCACAACTGGCGGGCCACCACGTCCATTTCGGGCAGGCCTGCCAGGTCGTCGCGGTAGAAGCTGGTCATCTGCTCCTGCGCCCGGCCCGCGCCCTGGGCGGCCGCCGCGATCACGGCGGGCGGGTGCGGCAGGTCGCGGGCCCGCTCCACGGACGTCACCACCAGCGCCTGCCCGCCGTCCGTCTCCTGGCAGCAGTCCAGCAGTCTCAGCGGTTCCACGATCCAGCGCGAGGCGGCATGGTCGGCGAGCGTGATCGGGCGGCCGTGGAAGTACGCCGCCGGGTTGGTCGCCGCGTACCGGCGGTCGACGACCGCCACATGCCCGAAGACCTCGGGTGTCAGCCCGTAGCTGTGCAGGTAGCGCTGTGCCGCCATCGCCACCCAGGAGGCCGGGGTGAGCAGCCCGAAGGGCAGTCCCCAGCCGAGCGCCACGCCCTCCGCCGACGGCTCCCGGTGCCGCACTCCCGCACCGAAGCGACGCCCCGACCGCTCGTTGAAGGCCCGGTAGCAGACCACCACCTCGGCCACACCGGTGGCGACGGCGAGCGCCGCCTGCTGGACGGTCGCGCAGGCCGCCCCGCCGCCGTAGTGGATACGGGAGAAGAAGGACAACTCACCCATCCCGCAGGCCTGGGCCACGGTGATCTCCGGGCTGGTGTCCATCGTGAACGTCACCATCCCGTCCACATCGCCCGGCGTCAGTCCCGCGTCGTCCAGCGCGGCCCGCACCGCCTCCACCGCCAGCCTGAGCTCGCTCCGCCCCGAGTCCTTGGAGAACTCCGTCGCCCCGATGCCGACGACGGCCGCCCGCCCGCCGAGGGTGTCCCTGGTCCGCCCGCTCATGCCACACGCTCCGCCGGGACGGTCACCGTCACCGTGCCGGTCACGTGGCGTCCGATGCCGTTCTCCCCGACGACCCGGACCGTGGCGGTGGTGCCTGCCACCTCCTCGACGGTGCCCGACAGCACCATCGTGTCGCCGGGGTAGTTGGGTGCCCCCAGCCGGATGGCCACCTTGCGGAGCACAGCGGCGGGGCCGAAGTGGTCCGTGATGTACCGGCCGACCAGGCCGTTGGTCGTCAGGATGTTCATGAAGACGTCCGGGGAGCCCTTGTGCCGCGCCAGCTCGGGATCGTGGTGCACGTCCTGGTAGTCCCGCGACGCGATCGCACCCGCCACGATCAGCGTGCGCGTGATCGGGATCTCCAGCGGGGGCAGCTGCGCACCGGCCTTCACCTCCGCCATGTCCCACTCCCCATCTTGCTCCCCATCTCACTCCCCACTCGCGATCAACTCCCCCAGCTCCTGAAGCACTTCGCCGCCGCGTCCCAGATACGCGTCCAGCTGCCGCCCCCACAGGGAGTGCCGGTGGACCGGGTGGCCGAGGCCGGCTCCCGCGCCGCCGTGCAGATGCCGGCCCGTGTGCACGACCCTTCCCCACTCTCGGCTTCGCTCGAGCGGGGGATCCCCATCCCCGTCTCGGACGCCCACCAGGCGGCGGTCAGCGCGTGCGTGGCGTACGGCAGTCCGGCGTCCCGCCGCCAGGCCGCCGGGGTGCCGTGGGCGGCGACCGCCAGCAGCCCGTACGCGCAGGTGGCGGCGTACGGCACCTGGGCCGTGGTGCGTCCCTGTTCCTCCAGGAGCAGCACGAGTCCGAGCAGGCCCAGTTCCTCCACGGGGCCGGCCAGTCCCGCGCCGCACAGGGCCTTCCACAGCTCGGAGTCGCTGCCGGTGCCGGTGGCCGCCAGCCGCTCGTGCGTGGCCAGGTCGCCGAAGTTCCGGGCGGCCAGCTCACGGGCTCCGGCCTGCGCCTCGGTGGGCGTGAAGTCCATGTCAGGCCTCGCTCTCCAGGACCCGGAACACCGGCAGGACCTGCGCGCCCTCGTCGGCCTCGTCGGCCTCGTCGTCGTCGGCCTCGTACCGCCGGAACTCGACCCGGACCGGCAGCCCGATGCGCACCTTGTCGTACGGCACCCCGACCACGTTGCTCACGATCCGCACGCCTTCCGCCAGTTCGACGAGGCCGACCGCGTAAGGACCCGCCGCGCCGGTGGCGTGATCGGATTCCGTGAACGCAGGGAAGGGCGGGTGGTGCATCACGACGTAGGAGTAGACCGTTCCCTCGCCACCGGCCTCCACCGTGTCCCAGTCCAGGCAGCCGCAGGCGTTGCAGCCCGGCAGCCAGGGGTGGCGCAGGGTGCCGCAGCCCGTGCAGCGCTGGATGAGCAGCCGGTGCTCGGCGACGCCCTCCCAGAATCCGGCGTTGTCACGGTTGACCACCGGGCGGGGACGGCGGGCCCGGGGCCTCCCAGGGGTCTTCCGCCTGGCCGGGGCGTACTTGAGGATGCGGAAGCAGTGCGTGCCCGCGAGGTCGTCGGCCACGCGTACGTCCGTGCGGGTCGTGACGAAGTACCCCGTGCCGAGCTTCGTCGTCTTCCGCTCCGACACCGACTCGATCACCGTGTCGAAGGTGACGTGGTCCCCGGGCCGCAGGGGCCTCAGATACTCCTGCTCGCAGTCGGTGGCGACCACCGAGGTGCAGCCCGCCTCGTCCAGCAGGCCGAGCAGTTCGTCGTACGCGTCCGTGCGTCCCTCGTGCCCGGAGAGCCCGCCCATGATCCAGGCCTGGAGCATGGTGGCCGGGGCGATGGCGTCCGGCCCGGTGTACGCCGGGTTGGTGTCGCCCAGCGCCTCGCACCAGTGCCGGATCATCGGCTGGTTGACCGGGTCCTTGCCGACACCGGACACAGCGGCCGACCGCCCCTCGTATGCCTTGAGCCGTGCCTCGTATGTCTTGAGCCGCGCCGCCGGCCCGGCGTCCGGCTCCCTGGCCGGCGCGCTCACCGCCGCCCCCTTGTCATCCCGAGCCGCATCATCGCGACGATCTCCCGCTGCACCTCGCTCACCCCGCCCCCGAACGCGTTGATCTGTGCCGCCCTGTTCAGCCGCTCCAGCTCTCCGGCCCCGAACACTCCCGGGGACCCGGAGCGGACGAGTCCCGTCTCGCCCACGATGTGCTGACACATGCGATACGTCGCGACAGCCGATTCCGTTCCCGCGGACTTCACCCCGCTCGCCTCCCCGGGGGCCGGTCGACCGGCCCCCACATCCGCCACCAAACGCCAGCTGAGCAGGCGCGATGCCGCGAGCCGGGCATGCGCCTCAGCCAGCCGAAAACTCACCCACGGCCCGTCAATGCGGCGCCGCCCCGTCACCGGATCGGGGGTATGGGCGGCGGTCAGCGCCGCCGTGAGGAACTCCTCGACCTGCATGCCGATCGCGGCGCGGGTGACCCGCTCGTGGTTGAGCTGGTTCGTGATCAGCGACCAGCCGTCGTTCTCGGCGCCGACGTCCCGGAAGTAGACGCGCAGTTCCGCGCGCAGCCGCGGCTGGCGCTCGGTGGGGGCGAGATGCATGGTTTCTGACTGTCCGTCAGATTCTGTCGGGTGTCAAGGTCGTCATGGGCCATGGCCGCCAAGGCCGCCATCGGTCATGGGGAAACGCCTGCGCGGCGGTACCGAAGCACCGCCGCGCAGACGCGACACATCCCCACTGAGCGCACCCCACAAGGGACTTACGCCCCCCAATGCCCCCCTGGTGACTCACCGCAGACGAGTGAAGCGGATGGCCACGTTGTCGTTCCCCTGCTGGGTCGGGGTGAGTGCTGAGCCGTTGACCTGGGCGGTATTGCTCTGGTTCGAGGCGCCGAAGCCGACCGCGTTCTGCCCGGTGGTCGACAAGTTGCCGTAGTTGTCGAGGCCGACCCCGCTGCCGAAGACGCTCGCCGCGCCCCATGGCAAGTATCCGTACCGCCCGCGTTCTCGCCGCCGTCTCCGCCCTCCCCCCTCGCGACCGCCCCTTTTCGCCGGCGTCACCTCCGCGGACAACGGCGCCATGGCGGGCAACGGATCGAATGCTCGCACGCATCCAGAGTTGCCCACCGAATCCCCGGCGAACCACCCCGGAAGCTGCTTTTCGCACGCAAGCGTGAGGAAAAGTCGATAAACCCTTTTCGCCACCTTTAGCCCCCAAAGGGACGGGTCGGGACAGTACAGAACAAGGCGGCGACCAGGCACCGTAAGCGGAGAATCGTTCCGGCACAGGTCGGGCGCACATCCGGCCGATCACTCCCGCAGAGCGAGCCACACGGCGCGTCACGCCTCACCCTCTTCCTTTTTTCGAACATACGTACGACCATAAATACATGGCCACCACCGACCGGCAGGCCACGACGCTGGCCCTCGCACACGCCCTGTCAGCCGCAGAACGCGGCCTGGCCGTCATCCCCCTGTCCCGGACCAAACTCCCGGCCCTGCGCTCCCCCCACCGCGACGACCCCACCGCCCCCGCCTGCCACGGCGAGTGCGGACACTTCGGCCACGGCGTGTACGACGCCTCCAAGGACCCGGCACGCGTCCGCGAACTGTTCGCCGCCGCACCCTGGGCCACCGGCTACGGCATCGCCTGCGGCCTGCCCCCGCACCACCTCATCGGAGTCGACCTCGACACGAAAACAGGCACGGACTCCTCGGCCGCCCTGCGCGAGCTGGCGCTGCGCCACCTGTTCACGATCCCGGTGACGGTCGTCGTCCTCACCCCCAGCGGCGGCCGCCACCTCTGGCTGACCGGCCCGCCCGGTGTCGTCGTCCCCAACTCGGCGGGACGGCTGGCCCCCGGCATCGACATCCGCGGCGCCGGCGGCTACCTCGTCGGCCCCGGCTCACGCACCGACCACGGTGTCTACTCCACCGCCCCCGGCACCGCCCACCTTGCCCCCGGCGCCTGCCCGCCGGCCCTGCTCCGCCTGCTCGTCCCGCCCCCGCGCGCCCCGCACCCCAACCCGCCGTCCACCGGACACCACGGCCAGGGTCTGATCCAGTTCGTCCTCGCCGCCCACGAGGGCCAGCGCAACACCCGCCTCTTCTGGGCCGCCTGCCGCGCCTACGAGAACGGCATCGGCCCCGCCCTCGTCGCTCCACTGATCGACGCGGCCGTCCACACGGGCCTCTCCGAACGCGAGGCCCGCACGACGATCGCCTCGGCGGCCCGGATGACCACCCCCACGCGCCCCCATGCGGAAGGGGTGCCCCTCAGTGAGAGGCACCCCTTATGACCAGCATGTCCAAGACCTGCGCGGAGGCGGTGGGATTTGAACCCACGGTGACATCGCTGCCACGACGGTTTTCAAGACCGTTCCCTTAGGCCGCTCGGGCACGCCTCCCCGCGCCGCGCGAGATCGGCGGCGCGGGGACAAGAGTAACGGGTTGGCAGGTGCGCGTGGGGGTCAGCTGTCGCCCGCGCGGGAGCCCAGGGTGAGTTCGACCGTGTGCTCCTTGCCGTCGCGCTTGTAGGTGATCGTCACCTTGTCGCCCGGCTTGTGGGTCCAGATCTCGCCGATCAGGGTCGGGCCGGAGTCGATCACGTGGTCGTCGAGCTTGGTGATGACGTCGCCGGGCTTGAGGCCGGCCTCGTCCGCGGGGCCGCCGGACTCGACCGCGGCGGCACCGGCCGCGCCCTGGTCGGTGATCTTCGCGCCGTCCGTGCTCTCCTCCAGGGAGACGGACGCGCCGATCTTGGCGTAGACGGGCTTGCCGGTCTTGATCAGCTGCTGGGCTACGTACTTCGCCTGGTTGATGGGGATGGCGAAGCCCAGGCCGATGGAGCCGGACTGGCCGGAGCCGCCCAGACCGCCGCTGCTGCTGGACTGGATCGCGGAGTTGATGCCGATCACCGCACCGGAGGCATTCAGGAGGGGGCCGCCGGAGTTGCCGGGGTTGATGGAGGCGTCGGTCTGGAGGGCGCTCATGTAGGACGCCTTGCTGGTGGAGCTGCCGTCGCTGGAGGCCACCGGGCGGTTCTTGGCGCTGATGATGCCGGTCGTGACCGTGTTCGAGAGCCCGAAGGGGGCGCCGATCGCGATGGTCTCGTCGCCGACGGCCACCTTGTCGGAGTCGCCGAGGGCGAGCGGGTTGAGGTCGGAGGGGGCGTTCTTGAGCTTGATGACCGCCACGTCGTAGCCCTGGGCGTGGCCCACGACCGCCGCGTCGTACTTCTTGCCGTTCGGGAAGGTGGCGGTGAGTTTGCCGCCGTCCACCGCGTCCGCCACCACGTGGTTGTTGGTGACGATGTGGCCCTGCTTGTCGAAGACGAACCCGGTGCCGGTACCGCCCTCGCCGCTGGTGCTCTCCGCCTCGATGGTGACCGTGCTGGGCAGCGCGCTGGCGGCCACGTTCGCGATGGTGCCGGGCGCGCGCTTGACCTGCGAGGCGCTGCTGGAGGCGGAGACGGTGGTGGAGCCGGTGTCGTCGTTGTTCTTGGCCAGGGTGTAGCCGAGGCCACCGCCCAGGCCGCCCGCGACCAGCGCGGCCACCAGGACCGCCGCTACCAGCCCGCCGCGCCCGCGGCCGGACTTCGGCGCGGGCTGCTGCTGGTACGAGGAGCCCCAGCCGGCGCCCCCGCCGTCACCGCCGTAGCCCGCACCTCCGTAGCCGGCGCCGGCGCCCCCGTCGGCGTACGAGGGCGTCGCGGGGGGCGGGGGCGGCCAGGAGCCGTCGGGTGCGGGCACGGAGGCGTGCCCGTCCTGGGCGAAGGCCTGGGGCGCCTGGGGCGCGCTCTGCTCCGGCGTACCGGAGACGCTCTGGGGAACCGGCGCGAGCGGAGCGGTCGGCGAGCCCCCCTCGGGCGCCGCTGCCTGCGGGGAAGCACCGGGAGTCGCCACCGGCACTGGAGGTGCGGACGGGGCAGGGGGTACCGCGGTGCCCTCGTTCTCGGTGCTCACAGGTCTTCTCCTCGATCCACGGCTGTTGTTCTCGGTCGCACTCGGCCACGCTCGTTCACGCTCGTCGTCGACCCGGCGCGCTGGAGCTGTGCATGTGCTTTTTGTATGTCTTAGCTTTTCCCACGGGCCGTCAGAGCACCATAAGCGGTGACTGTGGGTCCACGGCTATTCCTTATATCGGACATTAGGGACGGAGTAGCCGCATCCCCGGAACATCTCAGGCGGTTCTCAGATACGTGCGTACCCCTTCGCGGTGGCACCATGACGCGGTGACCACCCACGCACGACAGCACCACATCCAGGTCGTCGCCCACCGGGGGGCCTCCGACGACGCCCCGGAGCACACCCTTGCCGCGTACCGGAAGGCGATCGAGGACGGCGCGGACGCCCTCGAATGCGACATCCGCCTGACCGCGGACGGCCATCTGGTCTGCGTCCACGACCGACGCGTCAACCGTACGTCCAACGGACGCGGGGCAGTGTCGGCCCTGGAGCTCGCCGACCTGGCCGCGCTGGACTTCGGCTCGTGGAAGACCCGCGAGAGCTGGCGCGTACGCGACGAGGAGCCCGACTGGGAGCACCGCCCCGAGGACCGCGAGCACACCTCCGTACTGACCCTGGAACGGCTGCTGGAGCTGGTCGCCGACGCGGGGCGCCGGGTGGAGCTCGCCATCGAGACCAAGCACCCCACGCGCTGGGCCGGACAGGTCGAGGAACGGCTGCTGCTGCTCCTGAAGCGGTTCGGCCTGGACGCCCCGGCCTCGGCCGACGAGTCGCAGGTGCGCGTCATGAGCTTCTCGGCGCGTTCGCTGCACCGGGTGCGGGCGGCGTCGCCGACGCTGCCGACGGTGTACCTGATGCAGTTCGTCTCGCCCCGGCTGCGCGACGGGCGGCTGCCCGCCGGTATCCGGATCGCGGGCCCCTCGATCCGGATCGTGCGCAACCATCCGGCGTACATCGAGCGGTTGAAGCGGGCCGGTCACCGGGTGCACGTGTGGACGGTGAACGAGCCCGAGGACGTCGACCTCTGCGTCGAGCTGGGCATCGACGCCATCATCACCAACCGCCCGCGCGCGGTACTGGACCGACTCGGCCGCAGGCCTTGAGCCCGTCGCAGCCTTCAGCCCCTCGCAGGCATTGACCCGGCCGCAGACCTTGACCCGGACACCCGCCTGAAGCATCCTCCTTTTTCGGCCACATCAACGAAATCCAGCCACACCCTCACAGGGAGTGCTCCGGCGCGTTCGATCCGTATTCGACTGCGGTGAATGCGTCATCGGAAGTGGATTGGCCGGTTTCCGGTACAGGCCATGAGGGCATCCACACCGTGGCGTGGGGCGAAGGAGGTCTCGGGGGTGGCGTTGGTGGTGGCACAGGAGGTGCCCACGTCGTCGAGCATGGCCGTACCCCATGGCCCTGCGGGCGTGGGGGAAGCCAGACACCGGATGCGCGCACAGTTGCGCAGGGGTGGGGTGTCGGAATCGGTCATCGACGATGCCGTACTGATCCTTTCCGAACTTTTGAGCAATGCCTGCAAGCACGGTCGTCCCCTGGGTGACGCGGTCGTCGGCGACGGCGACGTGCGGGCCGCGTGGCAGGTTGACCCTCGCGGCCGCCTCACCGTCGAGGTCACGGACGGCGGCGGCCCGACCCGCCCGGCTCCGGCCACCCCTTCGGTGACCGCACACGGCGGCCGCGGGCTGAACATCATCACCGCACTCGCCGACGACTGGGGCGTCCGGGACGACGCCCGGGGTGAGGTCACGGTGTGGGTGGTGGTCCACGAGGACGTACACGATCCGGACGCCTCGCACCGTCGTGACCACTTCGCTACGCGCGTCACCGCGCCCCCGGTCTCGGCGATGGCCACCGAACTGGGCTTCACGGACGTGTTCGACGACATCGACTGACCACGCCGGGACTGGACCCTCAGAGACCGAACTCATAGAGACCGAACCCGTAGGGACCGAACCCGTAGGGACCGAACCCGTAGGGACCGAACCGCCCGCGGCCGAACACGCCGACGGCCGACGGCCCCGGGCAGACCGACCCGCCACGGCCGGCCCGGTAGGGGCGGCCCGGTAGGGGCGGCCGCGGCCCCGGAGCAAGCCGACCGCCTCAGGCGGACACGGCCTACGCCCCAGCCGTTCACCTGCGGCTTCGCCGTCCGGCCCTGATCCATGGCTGCCGATCACCGCGCGACCGGTACCACCCCGGGCTCGCGCCGCTCCGAGGCTGCCGTTGACCACGAGTTCACGTTGTCCACAGCTCCCCGTCGACCGCCGCGTGAGCGACTAGGCTCGCGCCCGTACGAGACGAGCCGTAACCGGGAGACACCCACGATGGCCAAGAAGCGCGCCCAGACGAAGGCCAAGCGGCCGCAGCTCACCGACGGCGCCCGCGCCGCAGGCGCTGATGGACAGGTTCCGGTCGTCGGCGCCCGCGAGCCCTGCCCCTGCGGCAGTGGCCGCCGCTACAAGGCCTGCCACGGCCGGGCCGCCGCGCACGCCGTGACCGAACTGGTCCAGCGGCCCTTCGAGGGGCTGCCGGGCGAGTGCGACTGGGTGGCGCTGCGCGAGCTGGTGCCCGCCGCCACGGTCGAGCTGTCCCTGAAGGACGGCCTGCCCGAGGACGTCCCGTCGGTCACGCTCGCCACGGTGCTGCCGATGGCCTGGCCGGCCCTGCGCCGCGACGACGGCTCGGTCCTGGTCGGCCTCCAGAACGACACGGCGTCCGGCGACATCAGCCGCGACCTCGCCGACACCCTCCAGCGGGCCCTCACCGCCGAACCGGGTACGCCGGTGCAGGGCCGCCGCGCCCCGGCCGACGGTCCGCGACTTCAGGATCTGATCCACCCCGAGGGCGCGTTCGAGCCCGTGGTGCACAGCGGCTTCGAGTTCTGGGTGCCGGACCCGGAGAACGCCACGCCCGACGTGACCGCCTCCCTGGAGCGGGCCAACGCCGCCGCCATCCCGACGGTGAAGCTGACCGGTGTGGACGCCGCGTACTGGTGCGAGACGCCGGAGAAGAACCACCTGCGCTGGGTCATGCCGCACCCCGAGGAGCAGCTTCTGGACGCTCTCGCCCGGCTGCACGCGGCGGGCCGGTCGAACCTCGGGGAGGGCACCCGGCTGGTGGGTTCCTTCCGCGCTCACGGGCTCACCGTGCCGGTCTGGGACCTGCCGAGCGGGGTCGGCGCGGAGGATGTGGAGAAGCCGGCCGCCGAGTTCGCCGAGCGCCTCGCCGCCGCCCTGGCCTCGGACACTCCGCTCAGCGCGGACGAGCGCCGGGCACGCGGCGGGCTCACCAACCGGCAGGTCACGCTCAGCTGAAGCGCAGTCGACGCACGGACTGCGGCTGACCGGCCGGTCAGCCGCGGTCAGGTCGCCCAAGCGGGTGACTCCTGTCACAACTCCCCGGCGTGACAGGTAAATCCGTGTCCGAATAGCCGAGATCGAATTTGCGAACCGCCGATCTCTTGTTACCGTTCCAGTAGCCCGGTTGCTGGTGCATCCCCCGTCGCCAGCAACCGGGTCTTTCCATGTCCGCCTCCGGTGTACGGAACGCTGTCGTCCGTCAACTCCCCGTGGAAACTTCGGAGTTGCTCCCGGAGCGCAGCAGCAGCGGCCCGTCGGCGCCGCGTGCCGCGAACTCCGTGACGGCCGTGTAGGCGCCCGGTACGCCCTGGACGCGCTCCCGGGGTGTCTCGCAGGTCCCGGGCTCGTCGTCGGCGCCCACGGCACAGCGCGTCTGCACCGTGCGCTCGCCGGGCCCCATGAAACTCAGGACGGCGTCGAGCGCCTTGCCGGTGGCGTTGCGGTAGTAGGCGCGCGCCCAGGTCTCCGCGCCCTGCGTCATGACGCAGGTCTGGGCCTCGACGCCGTCGGGCGAGGTGAGTTCGGGACCGCAGCGGGCGGCGGTGGCCATGCCCAGGCCGAGCAGCAGCGGGGTGGGGGTGGGCGCGGTGGAGGGATCCTTGGCGTCGGCGCCCGGAACCGCGGCATCGGCAGCCGGAGCCGCGGCGTCGGCGCGCTCAGACGTGCGTACGGCCGCGCGCCGCGCGTCGCCCACCTGCCCGGCGGACGCCACGGTCAGCGGCAGCGCGACCGCGCACACCACGACGCCCGCGAGGGCGAGCAGACGAACGTTCATGAACAGGGAAGATATGTCCAAGGACGCGCCACAGGCCCCGCGCGCGCCCGACACCCTTACAACTCGGGCGCGCTCACACCCGTACGAGTGAGGGCGTCGACCACGGCGTCCACCACGGCCTCCACGTCGGGCACCCACGGCGCGGCCGAGCCGGGCAGCGGGGCGCGCTCCCAGCGGATGGCTCCCTGACCGGTCTCCGAGGGGGGCAGGGCGAGGTACCCGCCCTCGCCGTGGAAGCGCAGGGAACCGGGGACGAAGTCCTTGGCGTACAGCAGCTCGCCCAACTGCTCCATGGAGTAGGGCTTGACCAGCAGCGACCAGCGGGTGGGCGAGGCGATCACCGGGCCCAGGCGCATGCCGACCCGGTCGAGGGCGTCGAGGGCGCGGGCCGCCGCGGCGGCCGGCAGGCTGACCGCGCAGGGCGCCTTGCCGCCGGTCGCGAGGACGATGGGCGCGCTCGGCCGGTTGGCCCACCACCAGCGCACCATGCGCTCATCCGTGGTGGCCGCGAGCAGGCCCGGGTCGAAGGGGTGCGCGCCGGGTACCGTGCACTCCGGTTCGGGGCAGGTGCAGCGGGACCGCCCCCGCGGGTCCGGGGTCACGCCCGGGAGTACGGGCCACCGCCATCCCGTCGCGAAGGTCAGGGCCGCGTTGATCAGCTCGGGCCTCCCGTCGTCACGCCCGGACAGGAGCCTGCGTCGCCTTCCGAGGATCTCGCGCATGAGCGCTCGTTCCTTTCCGTTGCACCGCTGGCAACACTGTGGACCACATCACATCATGTGTCGATCACTTCACTGTGCGTACCTGTTGGCGCATCACACCCCTGCGCAGAGCAAGGGGAACCCCAGGGGGTCGAGCGTTGGCCGCGTCCGCGTCCATAGTGCGTCC
Source organism: Streptomyces sp. NPDC054834 (assembly GCF_053611185.1). Taxonomy (NCBI): domain Bacteria; kingdom Bacillati; phylum Actinomycetota; class Actinomycetes; order Kitasatosporales; family Streptomycetaceae; genus Streptomyces; species Streptomyces sp. NPDC054834. The sequence goes on from NZ_JBSGZV010000006.1 coordinate 23,910, forward strand.
ATCAAAAGCACGGCCGCGGCGTGGGGGTGGCGAAGTCTGGCGTTTTGCCGTCGCGCGTATTTCTCTTCGCCTCCGCCACGGGAGGATGGGGCACGGTCGTCGGTGGCTAAGACGCCCGGGTCCGTCGCCAGGTTCCGGGTGGTTCCCAACCACCCCTGGCCTTCTCCGAGTACGTACCCATCACGACCGCTGTGACGCTCCGTGGAGCAAGCCCAGTCGACCGCAATGAACCGTTACCTGAGGCAGTTTCAAGCCAAGTTCGCCGTTATGCAAGACCTCATGAAGGTACCCACAAGTGGCCCATGGACACCAGGAATCCCAGCAGGACAATGCTGGACATCCCCTCACGAGTGCGTGTACATGTGGAGACACTGCTAGCGGCGCAGAAAGACATGGGGGTTTGCGATGCTTTTGAGCAATACGCACAGGTCCGAAGGCCGGACACCATGAACGCCCCTCACCCCCCGAAAGTGGCCGGAATCGATTCAACGCTTCCCACGCCCACCCACACTGCCGCACCCGCACACGCTGCCCCCGGCACCCCGATGATCCCCACCGCCCACCCGGCGAACTCCCCGCACGCCCCGCACGCCCCCGCCCCCGGCGCCGTGCTCCAGGACCGGCTCGCCGGCTGGGTCTCGGACCTCACCACCCTCCACGAACTCACCGAACGCCTGGCCCGCACCGACACCCTCGACTCGGCGCTGACCGAAGTGCTGCGCGCCGGAGCCGCTCTCGTGGGCGCCCGGCGCGGTCTCGTCGCACTGGAACCCGGTGACGGACTCGGCCCCCGCACGACCATCGGCCTGGGACTGGGCCGGGCCGACCTCGGCCACATCGAGACCGTGCCGCGCGGCGCCCTGCCGTACGGCGAACTCCTCGACCCCGCCGGACCGCTCGGCGGGCGCGGCGAGAGCGTCCACCCCGACCTGTTCGCCGAGGACGGCCTCGACCCACGGCACCGCGAGGTGGCCGCCCGCCTCGGCTACGCCGCCAGCTACGCCCTCTCCCTGACCACCGAGACCGCGGGCCGCCTCGGCGCCGCCGGCTGGCTCTACGACGAACCCGCCGAGCCGGACGAGCGCCGCCGCCATCTGGTGGGCCTGTACGTCCGCTACGCCACCGAGCACCTGGCCCGGCTGCTGGAAGTGGAGCGCACGCGCGCGTGCATGGCGACCATCGCCGAGGAACTGCTCCCCTCCCGGCTGCCGCGGGTCGCCGGTGTCCAGCTCGCCGCCCGGCACCGCACCTGTCCGCGCGGCGGCGGCGACTGGTACGACGCGCTGCCGCTGCCCGACGCCGCCCTCGGCCTCGCGGTCGGCTCGGTGACCGGCTCCGGGCCCAGCGCGGTCGCCGCCATGGGACGGCTGCGGGCCAGCCTGCGGGCGTACGCGGTGATGGAGGGCGAGGACCCGGTCGCCGTCCTGTCCGACCTGGAGCTGCTGCTGCGCCTGACCGAGCCCGCCCGTTCGGCCACCGCCCTGTTCGCCTACTGCGAGCCCGCGCTGCGCAAGGTCACCCTGGCGGGCGCCGGGCACAGCCCGCCGCTGTTGATCGGCGAGCGGCGCACGGAGTTCGCGGAGACCTCCGTGTCCGCTCCCCTGGGGATGCTCGCCTGCTGGGAGGCCCCGAGCGCCGAGATCCATGCGGAGGCCGGGGACACCGTCCTGCTGTACACCGACGGGCTGCTGCACCGCACCGGCGACCCCATGGACCGCGCCTTCGCCCGGCTGCACTCGGCCGCCGCGAGCGCGCCCCGGGCCATGCGCCAGGACCCCGGTGCCCTCGCGGACCATGTGCTGCGCACGGTCCTGCCGGACGGACTGGACACGGCGGACAGCGAGGAGGACGTGGTGCTGCTGGCGGCGCGGTTCGACTGATCGGTGAGTTTCGTCTGACCGGTGAGTCAGGAAGGCGGCTCACCCGGTCATGAGTGTTCGCCTCTGTGCCCCTGTCCGGTACGACCGTACGATGGACAGGATCCAGCGCAGTGTCGAGGAGGAGTGACCGTGGCGGACGAGCTCAATCCGGCAGTTTCTGATTCAGCTGCTGACGCAGCGGGCCCGGAAACCGAGTCCGACGAGCCCATCAAGCAGCGCAAGAACGGCCTGTACCCGGGCGTGTCCGACGAGCTCGCCGAGAACATGAAGTCCGGCTGGGCCGACACGGAGCTGCGCGACCTGCGGCCCGTCGAGCAGGCCGGGCACACCGCGCGCCGCCGTGCCGCGCTGTCCGCCCGCTTCCCGGGCGAGCGTCTGGTGATCCCGGCGGGCAACCTGAAGACCCGCTCGAACGACACGGACTACCCCTTCCGCTCGTCGGTCGAGTACACATACCTCACCGGCAACCAGACCGAGGACGGCGTCCTGGTCCTGGAGCCCACGCGCACCCCGGATGGGAAGAGCGGCCACAAGGAGACGATCTACCTCCTGCCGCGCTCCGACCGGGAGAACGGCGAGTTCTGGCTGTCCGGCCAGGGCGAACTGTGGGTCGGCCGCCGCCACTCGCTCACCGAGTCCGAGGCGCTGTACGGCATCCCGGCCGCCGATGTGCGCGAGCTCGCCGGCAAGCTGCGGGAGGCGACCGGCCCGGTCCGCGTGGTGCGCGGCCACGACGCCGGCATCGAGGCCGCCCTCACCGACAAGGTCACCGCCGAGCGCGACGAGGAGCTGCGCGTCTTCCTCTCCGAGGCCCGGCTGGTCAAGGACGACTTCGAGATCGGCGAGCTCCAGAAGGCCGTCGACTCCACCGTGCGCGGCTTCGAGGACGTGGTGAAGGTCCTCGACAAGGCCGAGGCGACCAGCGAGCGCTACATCGAGGGCACGTTCTTCCTCCGCGCGCGCGTGGAGGGCAACGACATCGGCTACGGCTCCATCTGCGCGGCCGGCCCGCACGCCTGCACCCTGCACTGGGTGCGCAACGACGGCCCGGTCCGCTCCGGCGACCTGCTCCTGCTGGACGCGGGTGTGGAGACGCACACGCTGTACACCGCGGACGTCACGCGCACGCTGCCGGTCAACGGCCGCTACAGCGACATCCAGAAGAAGATCTACGACGCCGTGTACGACGCCCAGGAAGCCGGCATCGCGGCCGTGCAGCCGGGCGGGAAGTACCGGGACTTCCACGACGCCGCGCAGCGGGTGCTCGCCGAGCGGCTCGTCGAGTGGGGACTGGTCGAGGGCCCCGTGGAGCGCGTCCTGGAGCTGGGCCTACAGCGCCGCTGGACGCTGCACGGCACCGGTCACATGCTCGGCATGGACGTCCACGACTGCGCCGCCGCGCGCGTGGAGACGTACGTGGACGGCACGCTGGAGCCCGGCATGGTGCTGACGGTCGAGCCGGGCCTGTACTTCCAGGCCGACGACCTGACCGTGCCGGAGGAGTACCGGGGCATCGGTGTCCGCATCGAGGACGACATCCTGGTCACCGAGGACGGCAACCGTAACCTTTCGTCAGGCCTGCCACGCCGGTCCGACGAGGTCGAGGCGTGGATGGCGTCGCTCACCGACAGCAAGGGCTGATACGAGAACGATGGCCGGGTACCTGAGCGGTGCCCGGCCATTCACGTGCCTAGGGGGAGGGTGTTCGTGGACGATTTCTGGTCCGGTATAGGTGTCGATCTGCATCTGGAACCGGACGCGGCGAACGGGCGGCGGGCCGGGCTGGAGCGGGCGTTGCGGGATGCCGTGCGGGAGGGCCGGCTGTCGCCCGGGACGCGGTTGCCGGCGACGCGGCGGCTCGCGGTGGAACTGGGGATCTCGCGGGGGACCGCGAAGGCGGCGTACGACCAGCTGGTGGCCGAGGGATACCTGACGGCGCGGCAGGGGTCGGGCACCCGGGTGGCCTCGCTGCCCTCAGTGGACCCCGACGCGCCGGAGGCGGTCGCACGCGCGCGTGTCCCGCGTTTCGATCTCCGGCCCGGCAGCCCGGACGTCGGGGCGTTCCCGGCGGCGGCCTGGCTGCGGGCGCTGCGCCGGGCCATCGCGACGGCGCCCTCGCTGGCGTACGACTACGGCGATCCGCGCGGGCGGATCGAGCTGCGCACGGCGCTGTCCAACTACCTGGGGCGGGCGCGTGGGGTGATCGCGCCGCCGGACCGGATCGTCATCACCTCCGGGTACGTGCAGGGCCTGGCGCTCCTCACGCGCGTGCTGGGCGGCGACATCGCCATGGAGGACCCGGGACTGCCCTTCCACCGGGACGTGGTGCGGCACAACGGCGGGAGCGTGGTCCCGGTGCGGGTCGACGAGCGGGGGGTGTGCGCGCAGGACCTGGGCGAGGAGTCGGCCGTGATCGTCACGCCCGCACACCAGTACCCGGCCGGCGTGACCCTGCACCCCGAGCGGCGGCGGGCGCTCACCGACTGGGCACGCGCGCGTGGCGGGCTGATCGTCGAGGACGACTACGACGGGGAGTTCCGCTACGACCGTCAGCCCGTCGGCGCCCTCCAGGGCATGGCGCCGGGCCGGGTCGTGTACCTGGGCACCGCCTCCAAGACCCTCGGCCCCGCCCTGCGGCTGGGCTGGATGGTGCTGCCGCCGCACCTGGTGGACCAGGTCGCCGACGCCAAGCTGCACAGCGACCACCACACCGAGACGATAGGCCAGCTGGCGCTCGCCGAGCTCATCGACAGCCATGCGTACGACCGTCATGTGCGGGCGTGCCGGCTGCGCTACCGGCGCCGCCGGGACCAGCTGCTGGACCGGCTGGGCGGGCGCCGGGTGCGCGGCATCGCGGCCGGGCTGCACGCGCTGGTGGAGGTCGCCGACGAGGCGGAGGCGCTGTCCCGCGCGGAGGCGGAGGGCCTGGCCGTGGGCCACCTGGGCGGCCACTGGCACACCCCCGGCGAGGGCCGGCCCCAAGGCCTGGTCATCGGGTACGGCACGCCTCGCGAACGGGCGTATCCGGATGCACTGGAGGTACTGGCGAAGGTGCTGGACGCGGGGTGAGCCGGCCGGGGCGGCAGGTCACGGAGTCGGCTCGTCGTCGTGCAGGATCCGCTGGAACATCCGGTGGTCCCGCCAGGTTCCGTTGATGGCCAGATAGCGCGGAGCCGTACCGATGTGCTCGAAACCGGACTTGGTGAGCACACGCTGGGAGCCGGCGTTGTCCAGGAGGGTGGTGGCCTCGATGCGGTGCAGCCCCACGGTCTCGCGGGCCACGCGGCACACCGCCCGCACGCCGGCGGTCGCCAGCCCGCGCCCCTGGCGGTCGGCGGCGATCCAGTAACCCAGATAGGCGCTGCGCCAGGGGCCGAGGACGATCCCGGACAGCGTGATCGTCCCGGCGATCCGTCCGTCGGCGGATTCCAGGACCCACGGGACGGTCCGCTGTTCGGCGAATTGCCGCAGCTTTTCGCCGAGCACGGCCGCCTGACCGGCGGCGGTGAAGAACTTCTCCGGGCGCCGGGGCTCCCAGGGGGCGAGATACTCGCGGTTCTCCACGTAAGCCGCGGCGAGTGCCGGAGCATCGGCTTCCGTGGCGAGCCGCAATATCACGCCGTCGGTCAATTTCTCGGCCGGAATGTCCATGCGGTCACCCTAGGTGGCCATGGTCGCGGCGTCCGCCGGCCCAGGAAAGCGGATTCCGGAATTCAAGCCACCGGCAGTGAATCCAGGAACAACGCCCCCGCGAGCAGTCCCGCGCTTCCCCTTGGGCTCCACGCGCGCGCGTGCAGGTCGGCGTCCAGGGCGGCCAGCGCCTCGGCCCCCGCGGGCGTCGCCGTACCGCCCGCCTCCAGGATCCCGCGGGCGCCCGCCTGCACGTGGCGCAGGCCCAGTGGGCCCGCCGTGTAGAGCAGTTCGGTGTCCTGGAGGGTGGACATCACGGTGAGCAGGGCGTTCAGCCGGGCCTCGGCCTCGGTGGCGCCGGCCGAGCGGGCGGCGGCGAGCGCGTCCAACGCCCGCCGCACGTGCGGGAATCCGGCCTTCGCCTCGCCACGCGCGCCGGCCGCGCCGTACTTGGCCGACACGGAGGAGCCGCGCGAGGGCCGCAGCGGGGCGCGGCGGTCGGGATGCGCGGCGATCCGCTTGGCGACCGTCAGCACGTCCCGTGCCCCCGGCCTGGGGCCCAGTGCGGCCGCCGAGACCAGCAGGCCCAGCGTCCACAGGGCGCCCCGGTGTCCGCCGCCCGCCAGGCCGACCGAGTGCTCGGTGCACCGGCCTATCGCGCCCAGCTCCGCCCGTAACGCCGGCGTGACGTCGCCGGTGCGGCGGGCGGAGGCGGCCATCGCCGCGAGGCCGGGTGCCAGCGCCTTCGCCGACCAGCGCAGGGCGCTGTGGTCCCGGCGGGTGGTCCGGGCGGCCAGGTCGCGCGGGTCGGGCAGCCCCGGCTTGGGCGCCAGAAGCAGTTGCCTTGTGAGCGCGTCCACTGCGGCCCGCGCCAGCGCGTCGTCCTCGCGGCTGCTCATGGCCGCACCTTACGAGGACGCGGACGCCGAAGGGGAGGCACTGTCACTCGGGGCTCCGCTCGGCGGGGTGCCCGTCGGGGCGCCGCTGGGGGCTCCGCTCGGCGGGGTGCCCCCGCCGCCGCTGCCCGCGCCGGTGTTCTCGGCGTCGGGGTCGATGCCCAGGGTGAGGTAGCCCTTGTAGCCCTTGGACGGGTCCTTCTTGTGCACGGGCTCCAGGGTCAGCAGACCGCTGGAGGCGCCGCCGCCGTCATAGACCATGTCGTCGGCGAGCACGGTGTAGGTCCCGGTGTGCTTGGAGTACGGCTCCAGCGCGAAGATCGCCTCGGCGATGTCGTCGTCGAAGAACAGCTGGCCGGTGAAGTTGACCTTGCCGCCCTCGTAGGTGCCGTCCTCCTTCTCGCCGCCGGTGTGCACCTTGACGTGGATGTGGCAGGTACGCGGCGTGTACCAGCCGGGGAAGATCGTCTCGAACTTGACGACCCCGTTGGCGTTGGCGACCTGGTAGCCGCGCAGGTACGTCTTGTCGTTGGCGCTGTCGCCCTCCTCGCTCTCGGCCGGAGCCGAGCCGCCGGGGTTGGCGGTGGTGTAGCCGGAGTAGTAACCCCAGGCGTCGCAGTGCCAGATCTCCACGGCCGCGCCGGAGACCGGGGTGCAGCCGTCGGTGGCGTCCACGACGGTGAGACGGAGCGTCAGCGGGACGCCGCTCTTGCCCTCGGTGATGTCCTTGCGCACCAAGGCACCGTCGAGGTAGTAGGGCCCTTCCGTGACACTCGACATCAGCTGCATGCAGGTGCCGCTGGTCGAGGTGGCCGAAGCGGACGCGCTCGCCGAGGCCTCGGTGGTCGTGTCGGCGAACGCCGACTGGTAACCGGCGACGGCGAGCCCGCCGGCCGCGACCGTGCCGCCGGTCACCGCGATCGCGCGACGCCGGGTGATGTTGTTCTTGTGCTTTCCCGTCATGGTCGAGGAACGTAGGAACCGGGCTTGTCAGGGACATGGGCCACGACTGGGAAATTCCTGTGAATGCCGAGAAAGCTGAAGCGCCCGGCCGGAGGGCCTGAAAACAGCCGCATTCCTGGACGGCCGGGTCCCTGGACGGCCGGGCCTGGACGGCAGGGCCTGGGCGGCACGGCCTAGACGGCCATGAGAGGCGCGTCGTCCCGCCACTTGAGCATCTTGTCGAAGGCGACCACCGTCCCGGCCCGGCCCGGCTTGGGCCCGATGTGGACGTGGTCGGCGAGTTCCCGGATGAGGCACAGGCCGCGCCCGTGCTCGGCGTCCACGCACGGAAGCCGGATGTCCGCGCCGCGGGCCGGTCCCGGACCGGAGTCGGTCACCTCGATGCGGCACTTCTCGCCGTCGAGGTAGGCCGTCACCCGGTACGCCTCGCAGGAGTCGCCGAGCGCCCCGTCCCCACCGTGCTCGACGGCGTTCGCGCAGGCCTCGCTGAGGGCGACGGACAGGTCGTACGAGACGTCGGGGTCCACGCCCGCCGTCTCCATCGTGCCCAGGAGCAGACGTCGGGCGAGCGGCACGCTCGCGGCCTCGCGCCGCAGATGGAGTGACCACCAGATGCTCATGCTCCAGCCTCCTGGCTGCGGCTCGACATACCGTTACGTATTGCCGCCCGTGGCCATGCGTAAGCACCCCGTTGACGTGACGCCGCCCATACGGGGGATGCGGCCGAGGACGAATCGGTGTATGAGGGACGGCCCGGCGGCGCCCTTCCCACGGGCCTGCCGTAGGGCACGGGCAAGGGCAGTGCGATGATGAGCCCGCCATGACTGCCCCCCACCCGCGCACGACGCGCACCGGAGCGGAACTCCGGATTCTGCGGGCCGCGGTGTTCGCCGCGGTCTGTGTCGTGCTGGCCGCGGCGGGGCACAGCCTGGCCGCCTGCGCCACTGTCCCGCTGTGGACGCTGGGCGCGGGCTTCCTGGGCGCACTCGTACTGGTGGCCCCGCTCGCCGGGCGGGACCGCTCGCTGCCGGGGATCGCGGCGCTGCTCGCCCTGGGGCAGACCGCGCTGCACACACTGTTCGGGCTGGCCGAGCACGCCATGGCCGCGACGGCCTCCGGCGCGATGTCCGCGGCGTCCATGGGCTCCATGGGCTCCATGGGCGCGTCGGCCGGGATGAGCGACCAGGCCCTCGTGGCCCGCGCCGCGCGGCTGCTGTGCGGGAGCAGCGCGGGCTCCCTGACGCCCGCCCACGCGTACCGGCTCCTCGCCGACGCGCACCTGGCCACCGGGACGGACCTGGGCTCCTCGGCGGGCGCGGACATGAGCACCATGCGGCACGCGGCGGACGCCACCGGCTCCTCCGGCTCCCTGCTGCTTTCGCTGCTGCCCTCCCTGCCGATGCTCCTCGGCCACCTCGTCGCGGCCGTCGCCGTCGGCTGGCTGCTGCGCCGCGGCGACCTGGCGGTGCTGCGGCTGCTGGACCTCTCGGTGCACGGAGTCGCCGAGGGGGCGCTCGTACGTTCCCTGCGCGCCGCCCTCGCGCTGGCATGCGCCCTGTGTGCCGGGCTCCCGGGCGCTCCCGACCCGCGCGCGCGTGACCGTCGTACCGCCTCGGACGACTCACCCGCCCCGCACACCACCGCACTCCAGCACACGGTGATCCGGCGCGGCCCGCCGCCCGCCGCCGCACTCGACCTCGCCGCCTGACGCGACACGAGAGCCACTCCACACGACATCCGTGCGGAGAGGGACCGCCGTCGCGCCACGCGCGCGTATCCCTCTTCATCACCGGGACTCATCCGGAACTCACCCGGTCTCACCCGGTCTCACTCAGAGTGGAGTGCTGTCTTTCATGAAGTCCATCAAGGCTTCCCGTCTCGCCGCCGCCACCGCCGTCGCCGGCGTCTCCGTGCTCGCCCTGTCCGCCCCCGCCTTCGCGCACGTCAGCGTGCAGCCGGAGGGCACGGCCGCCAAGGGCGGCTACGCGGTCGTCGACTTCAAGGTGCCCAACGAGCGCGACAAGGCCTCGACCACCAAGCTCGAGGTCAGCCTCCCCGCCGACCACCCGCTGGCCTCGGTGATGCCGCAGCCGATCGACGGCTGGAAGGTGAAGGTCACCAAGTCCAAGCTGGCCAAGCCGATGGAGATGCACGGCGAGAAGATCAGCGAGGCGGTCACCAAGGTGACCTGGACCGCCGACGGCAAGGGCATCGAGCCCGGCTACTTCCAGAAGTTCCCGCTGTCCGTCGGCGCCCTGCCCGACGACACCGACGAACTGGTCTTCAAGGCGATCCAGACCTACTCCAACAAGGAGACGGTCCGCTGGATCGAGGTCCAGCAGGACGGCCAGGAGGAGCCCGAGAACCCCGCCCCGGTGCTCGAACTGGCCGCCGCCTCCGAGGACGGGCACTCCCACGGCTCGAGCACCGCCGAGGGCGCCTCCGACAAGACCGACGCGAAGACCGCGACCGCGGCCGACTCCGGCGACTCCGGCGGCAGTGACACCACCGCGCGCGTGCTCGGCGTCGTCGGCATCGTCGTCGGCGCCGCGGGCGTGGCCTACGGCGTACTCGCCGGGCGGCGCCGGACCACCGCCTGACCCCCTCCCCTCCGCACCGCGCACAGGGGCCCGTGCCACTCTTGCGTACGGCCCCGGTGCGCGCCGGAGCTCTCACCTCTGGGACATTTCCATGCGCAACAAGACGTTCGCGGCGGCCGCCCTGCTCGCCGCGGCCACCCTGACCCTCTCCGCCTGCGGCAGCGGCGACGACGACAAGTCGCCCATCTCCGTGGTCTCCGAGGAGTCCGGCTCCGACAAGGCCGCCACCGTTCTCGACCAGCCGTTCGAGAAGCCGGACCTCGTCCTCACCGACACCCACGGCAAGAAGTACGACCTCCGCAAGGAGACCAAGGGCAGGCCGACGCTCGTCTACTTCGGCTACACCCACTGCCCCGACGTCTGCCCGCTGACCATGAACAACATCGCGGTCGCCAAGAAGTCGCTGCCCAAGGCCCAACAGGCCGAGCTGCGCGTGGTGTTCGTCACCACCGACCCCGACCGCGACACCCCCACCGAGCTCGGCAAGTGGCTGAAGGGCATCGACCCCCAGTTCATAGGCCTGACCGGCGACTTCTCCACCATCCAGGCCGGCGCCCGCTCCCTCGGCATCTCCATCGAGCCGACGAAGAAGGACAAGAACGGCAAGGTCGTCTCCGTCCACGGCACCCAGGTCATCGCCTTCTCCCCGAAGAACGACGGCGGATACCTCCTCTACGGCGAGTCCGCCACGGTCGACGACTACACCAAGGACCTCCCCAAGATCATCAAGGGAGCCAAGCCGTGAGGCGTTCCGCCCTGCTCGTCACGGCGGCAGCGGCGGCCGGCACCCTGGCGCTCGCCGGCTGCGGCGGGTCCGACCACGCCGAGGCGGACCTGTCGGTCCGCTCCTCGTACATGCCCCAGCCGGTCTCGGCCGACATGGCGGCCGGTTTCCTGACGATCGTCAACAAGGGCGGCACGAAGGACGAGCTGACCTCGGTCACCAGCGACGCCGCCGGCGACGTCACCATGCACGACACCGTCGGCGGCGCGATGGAGCAGGTCACCTCGTTCCCCGTCCCCGCCCATGGTCAACTCGTCTTCAAAAGCGGCGGCAACCATCTGATGTTCGAGAAGCTGAAGAACCGGCCGACACAGGGCCAGACGATCACCCTGAAGCTCAGCTTCGCGAAGTCCGGGCCCCTCACCGTCGAGATGCCGGTGAAGTCCGCCACGTACAACCCGTCGACCGGACACTGAGGGAGGGACCATCTTGACGCGGACCATCACCCCCCGCCTGCGCACCCTGGTGCTGCTGTTCCTGGCCGTAACCGGCGCGTTGCTGGCCGGTGCGGGGCCTGCCTCCGCGCACGCCGCGCTGACCGGCAGCGACCCCGCACAAGGGGTGGTGGTCAAGAAGGCGCCCACCCAGGTGTCGCTGACCTTCTCCGAGCAGGTGTCGATGAACGACGACTCGCTGCACGTCCTCGACCCCAAGGGCAAGAAGGTCGACGTCGGCAAGCCGTCCAACATCAGCGGGACCACCTACGCCGTGCAGCTCAAGAGCGGCCTGGCCGACGGCACCTACACCGTCGCCTACCAGGTCGTCTCGGCGGACAGCCACCCGGTGTCCGGCGCCTACACCTTCTCCGTCGGGGCCCCGTCCCAGACCACCGTCTCCGTCTCCGGGCAGACCGCGGGCGGCGGCGTCGTGGGCTGGCTGTACGGGTTCGGGCGGTACATGTCGTACGCCGGCTACATCGTGCTGGTCGGCGGCGCGGCCTTCGTGCTCGCCTGCTGGCAGCGCGGCTCCGGGGTACGGGCCATGCAGCGGCTCGTCGTCGGCGGCTGGCTCACGATCACCGCGGCCACGCTCTGGCTGCTGCTCCTGCGCGGCTCCTACACCAGCTCCGGCAAGGTCGGCGCCATCTTCGACCTGGACCTGCTCGGCCAGGTGCTCCAGACCAAGACCGGCGCCGCGCTGGTCTCCCGGCTGCTGCTGCTCGCCGCGGCGGCACTGTTCATCGCCGTCCTCTTCGGCGCCTATGACAAGCGGGAGAACGAGGAGAAGCGGGACCTGACCTTCGGGCTCGCGATCGGTGGGGCCGTGGTGGCCGCCGGGCTCGCGGCGAGCTGGGCGATGGCCGAGCACGCCTCGACCGGGCTCCAGCCGGGCATCGCCATGCCGGTCGACGTGCTGCACCTGCTGGCGGTCGCCACCTGGCTGGGCGGGCTCACCGCCCTCCTGGTCGCCCTCTACCGGGCGCCCGCCGAGACCCCGGTCGAGACCGCGGCCGTGCGCCGCTTCTCCCGCCTCGCCTTCGGCTCCGTCGCCGCGCTGGTCGCGACCGGTGTCTACCAGTCCTGGCGCCAGCTCGGCTCCTGGTCGGCATTCACCGACACCCGGTACGGGCAGCTGCTGCTGGTCAAGATCGGGCTCGTGGCACTGCTGGTCGGCATCGCGGCGGTCTCACGGCGGTGGACGGCACGGCTCGCCGACCCGGCGCCCGTGTCGAAGGCGGGGAAGCAGGCCAAGGCCGCGAAGGCGCAGGCGAAGGCCGAGGAGGAGGCTGAGGAGGCGAGTGAGACCAAGGTCAAGGCCGAGGTCAAGGCCGAGGTCAAGGAGCGCGTGACCGCGCCCGCCGCGGCCGGAGACGGCAAGCGTGCCGCCCAGCTCGCCCGGCAGCGCGCCGCCGAGGACACCGCCCGGGAGAAGCGGATGCGGGACGCCGACCCCAACCGCTTCGGTCTGCGCCGCTCGGTCCTCGCCGAGGCGGGCGTCGCCGTGGTCCTGCTCACGGTCACCACGGTGCTCACGCAGACCGAACCGGGCCGCACGGAGCAGGAGGCCAAGGCGGCCGCATCCTCGTCCTCCTCGTCCTCCTCTTCGTCCTCCTCCGGTGCGCTCACCCTGGACATGCCGTTCGACACCGGCGGCCAGGACGGCAAGGGCGTCGTACGGCTCGACCTCGACCCCGCGCGCGTGGGCGGCAACGAAATGCACGTCTACGTCCAGCGGCCCAACGGCCGCGCCTTCGACATCCCCGAGGTGAAGGTCGCCTTCACCCTCACCGCCAAGAAGATCGGGCCGCTGCCCGTGACCCCCGACCACATCACGACCGGCCACTGGGCCGCGACCGGGGTGCAGATTCCCCTGGCCGGCGAATGGAAGATCGCCGTGACCGTGCGCACCTCCGACGTCGACCAGGTGACCGTCTCCAAGAACGCGCAGATCGGCTGAACCGCACCATGGCTGACCAGTCCATCCCGAAGGCTCGTCCTTCCGACACCGCTGTGGCCGAGGTCCACGACAGCGGCTCCGCACGGGACGGCCTCTCACGGCGCAAGCTCCTCGGCACGGCCGGCGCCACCGGCCTCGTGCTCGGCACGGCAGGCGGGGCCGTGGGATACGCCGCCGCCCCCGCCGGAGCCACGCCGCTGACCACGGTGGGCGCCGACCGAGCGATGTTTCACGGGAAACATCAGCCCGGCATCACCGAAGGCCTCCAGGCCCGCGGCCACCTGGTCGCCTTCGACCTCGCGGCGGGCGCGGGCCGCAAGGAAGCGGCAGCGCTGCTGCGCCGGTGGTCGGCCACGGCCGAGCGGCTGATGGCGGGCGAGGCGGCCGCACACAACGACACCGACGTGGCGCGGGACGCCGGGCCGTCGTCCCTGACGATCACCTTCGGCTTCGGGCACAGCTTCTTCGGCCGGACCGGGCTGGATAAGCAGCGCCCGGTCTCCCTCGACCCCCTCCCCGACTTCTCCTCGGACCACCTCGACAAGGCCCGCAGCAACGGCGACCTCTGGGTACAGATCGGCGCCGACGACGCGCTCGTCGCCTTCCACGCCCTGCGCGCCATCCAGAAGGACGCCGGCAGCGCGGCCCGCGTCCGCTGGCAGATGAACGGCTTCAACCGCACCCCGGGCGCCACCGCCCACCCCATGACCGCCCGCAACCTGATGGGCCAGCTCGACGGCACCCGCAACCCCAAGCCCGCCGACGCCGACTTCGACAAGCGGATCTTCGTCCCGGCCTCCGGCTCGAGCGACCCCGCCTGGATGGCCAACGGCTCCTACGCCGTCGTACGCCGGATCCGCATGCTCCTCGACGACTGGGAGAAGCTGTCGACCACGGCCCAGGAGGCGGTCATCGGACGTCGCAAGTCCAACGGGGCGCCGCTGTCGGGCGGCACCGAGACGACCGCGATGGACCTGGAGAAGGCGGACGCCAAGGGCGACTACGTCGTGCCGCTCAACGCCCACGCCCGCATCACCCGGCCCGACCAGAACGGGGGCGCGGCCATGCTCCGGCGCCCGTTCTCCTACCACGACGGCATCGACGCCGACGGGACGCCCGACGCGGGCCTGCTGTTCGTCTGCTGGCAGGCGGACCCGCTGCGCGGCTTCGTACCGGTGCAGCGCAAGCTCGACCGGGGCGACGCCCTGTCCAGGTACATCCGGCACGAGGCCAGCGGGCTGTTCGCGGTGCCCGGGGGCGCCGCCCGGGGAGAATACGTGGGGCAACGGCTGCTGGAGGGGTGAAGTCACCCCGGTTCACTCCCGACGGGGGCAGTCGTGAGACACCGGGGCCGGGTTCGCGCGCGGCCATTAGGGTGAGGACATGCCAGCGAGCTATGCCTATCTCGGCCCTGAGGGCACCTTCACCGAAGTCGCCCTGCGCACGCTTCCGGAGGCGGCCACCCGGGAGCTGATCCCGTACGTATCGGTGCAGTCGGCGCTGGACGCCGTGCGCGCCGGAGAGGCCGAGGCCGCCTTCGTACCGATCGAGAACTCCGTCGAGGGCGGCATCACCACCACCCTGGACGAGCTGGTCGCGGGCGCGCCGCTGATGATCTACCGCGAGGTGCTGCTGTCCATCACCTTCGCGCTGCTGGTCCGGCCGGGCACGAAGCTGTCCGAGATCAAGACCGTCACCGCCCATCCGGCCGCCCAGCCCCAGGTCCGCAACTGGCTCAAGGCCAACCTCCCGGACGTCGTCTGGGAGTCCGCCGCCTCCAACGCGGACGGCGCCCGGCTGGTCCAGGAGGGCCGGTACGACGCCGCCTTCGCCGGTGAGTTCGCGGCCGCCCGGTACGGCCTGACCGCCCTGGAGACCGGAATCCACGACGCGGAGAACGCGCAGACGAGGTTCGTGCTGGTGGGCCGTCCGGCGCGGCCCGCGGCCCCGACCGGCGCGGACAAGACGTCGGTCGTGCTCTGGCAGCGCGACGACCACCCCGGTGGGCTGCGCGACCTGCTCGGAGAGTTCGCCACCCGGGGCATCAATCTCATGCTGCTCCAGTCCCGCCCCACGGGCGCCGGCATCGGCAACTACTGCTTCTGCATCGACGCCGAGGGCCATATCTCCGACCGGCGGGTGGCCGAGGCGCTGATGGGGCTGAAGCGGATCTGTCTCCAGGTACGGTTCCTCGGCTCGTACCCGCGTGCGGACATCGCACCGGAAGGAGTACGGCCCACGCTGCCCGGGACGTCCGACGAGGAGTTCGTGGCGGCGGCGGACTGGGTCGCGCGATGCCAGGACGGGCGCTTCTAGCGTTATCCACAGGAGTTATCCACAGGTCCTCATGTGGACCTGGGGACAAGTCGACAGGGTAGGGCGACTTCGTCGACAAATCGCCCTACCGGTGGCAACGAGGGGCACCACCAGGCACATCACCCTTCGTCCACCCGTTTCCTTTGGTTCATCTTTTGGGGCGACCCTTTTCCACCGAAAGTGGGTGTCGGGGCAGTTTGAACCGGGAATTCTTCCCTCCGTTCGACACTTCCGGAGTGATCAATTCCGTAATCCACAGACCTTCCGCACAGCCTGTGGATAACTCATCGAGGGGCGTGGATCGCTGTGGACAACCGGGACTCCAAGTCCCGCTCACCACAAGGGAATCGAGTCAATGTGCCGCCTCTCACATACCTCGTCCCAGGGAGTGAGACGGCACTTATTGACACGGTGCGCAATTCACCCATAACGGTATGTAAGCCGTAGTTCACCGCAGTTCGGAAAACCGAGTCGTGAGCCGGAACGCGGCACCGGTAGCCTTGACCGCGTGATTGACCTTCGCCTGCTCCGTGAGGACCCCGACCGTGTGCGCGCGTCCCAGCGCGCCCGTGGAGAGGACGTCGCGCTCGTCGACTCCCTCCTGTCTGCCGACGAGCGGCGCAGGTCGTCCGGCGTCCGCTTCGACGAGCTGCGCGCCGAGCAGAAGCAGCTCGGCAAGCTCATCCCCAAGGCCACCGTCGACGAGAAGGCCGAGCTCCTCAAGCGCGCCGAGCAGCTGAAGGCCGACGTCAAGGCCGCCGACGCCGAGCGCGACGCGGCCGACGCCGAGACCCAGCAGCTCCTGCTCCAGCTCGGCAACCTCGTCCACCCCGACGTGCCCGTCGGCGGCGAGGAGGACTTCGCCACGCTGGAGACGCACGGCACGATCCGCGACTTCACGGCCGAGGGCTTCGACCCCAAGGACCACCTGGAACTCGGCCAGCTCCTCGGCGCGATCGACGTGGAGCGCGGTGCGAAGGTCTCCGGATCGCGCTTCTACTTCCTGACCGGCGTCGGCGCCCTGCTGGAGCTGGCGCTGGTGAACGCGGCGATCGCCCAGGCGACGGCCGCGGGCTTCACCCCGATGCTGACCCCCGCGCTGGTCCGTCCGCAGTCCATGGCGGGCACCGGCTTCCTCGGCCAGGCGGCCCAGGACGTCTACCACCTCGACAAGGACGACCTGTACCTGGTCGGCACGTCCGAGGTGCCGCTGGCCGCGTACCACATGGACGAGATCATCGACGGGGACCGGCTGCCGCTGCGCTACGCGGGCTTCTCGCCGTGCTTCCGCCGCGAGGCCGGCTCGCACGGCAAGGACACCAAGGGCATCTTCCGCGTCCACCAGTTCGACAAGGTCGAGATGTTCTCCTACGTCACTCCCGAGGACTCGCAGGCCGAGCACCAGCGCCTGCTGGACTGGGAGAAGCAGTGGCTGACCTCGCTCGAGCTGCCGTTCCGCGTCATCGACGTCGCCACCGGTGACCTCGGCGCCTCGGCCGCGCGCAAGTTCGACTGCGAGGCGTGGATCCCGACCCAGGGCAAGTACCGCGAGCTGACCTCGACCTCGGACTGCACCGAGTTCCAGTCCCGGCGCCTCCAGATCCGCGTCCGCGAGGGCAAGCAGGTCCGGCCGCTGGCGACGCTCAACGGCACGCTGTGCGCCGTACCGCGCACGATCGTCGCGATCCTGGAGAACCACCAGCAGGCCGACGGCTCCGTGCGGGTGCCCGAGGTGCTGCGCCCGTACCTGGGCGGCCGGGAGGTCCTGGAGCCGGTCGCCAAGTGAGCGAGAGCTTCCCCTACCGGCTCATCGCCACCGACCTCGACGGGACGCTCCTGCGCTCCGACGAGTCGGTCTCCGAGCGCACTCGTGAGGCGCTCGCCGCGGCCACCGCGGCGGGCGCCGCGCACATCGTCGTCACGGGCCGCGCGGTCCCCTGGACCCGGCACATCCTCGACGACCTCGGCTACGACGGCCTCGCCGTCTGCGGGCAGGGCGCGCAGGTCTACCACGCCGGCGAGCACCGCCTGCTGACCTCCGTGACCCTGGACCGGCAGCTGGCGGGCTTGGCGCTGGCCAAGATAGAGGCCGAGGTGGGTCCGCTCTACCTGGCGGCGAGCCGCGACGGACTGGACGGCGACGTGCTGGTGGGCCCGGGTTACGCGGTCACCGGCACGCTGCCCTCGGTTCCGTTCACGGACGCGTCGGACCTCTGGAGCGCCCCGCTGAACAAGATCTACATCCAGCATCCCGACCTGTCGGACGACGAGCTGGCCGAGGCGGCCCAGCGGGCCGCGGGCGGCTTCGTCTCCGTCGCGATGGCGGGTGCGGGCATCGTGGAGCTGCTGCCGCTGGGCCTGTCCAAGGCCACGGGCCTGTCGCTGGCGGCCCGCCGCCTGGGCCTGAAGGCCGCCGACACGCTGGCCTTCGGCGACATGCCCAACGACATCCCGATGTTCGCCTGGGCGTCCCGGGGCGTGGCCATGGCCAACGCCCACGAGGAACTCAAGGCGGTCGCGGACGAGGTGACCTCCTCCAATGAGGAGGACGGCATCGCGGTGGTGCTGGAACGTTTGCTCGGCTGAGCTTTCAGCCGCGCCTGTGCGGAGGATGCACGGATCGAACGTGCGCGGGCTTTTCAGGCCCGACCTTGACTTGCCTCTGATGGAACACAGCGCAAGCCAGTGCCTTACCACTCGGCCAATCCTCCGGGTGGGCGGTCCACGCGAGAGCGACATCGCGTGCTCGAAGCGACCGCCCCGGGCAGCACCCCGTGCGGGGCGGGCTCCACGGTGGGGTAACTACACCGGAGCCTGCCGCGGGCTGCCCTGTCGGGAGCCGGACGTACTGTCGTGCATGGACATCGCCCGGCTCCTCTCCCAGAATGTGGCGCCGGGACACTCCCGGCGGATGGGGCACAACCACTGTGCCCCGCCGCCGAGTTGGACGCCACTGAATTAACCGCGGCCTCGGGCCGCTACCGGCGCCGCCACCTGCGACGACGCGCCGTGCTGAAGAACCACCCCGCCGGCGGCTCGTCAGATCGCCAGGGCTGCGGCTCCGGTGACCCGGCGCGCCAGCGGGCGGCGAGCATCCGGGCGCGGGCGGACGGCTCGGAGGTCTCGGCGGCCCGTATGAAGTCCTCGTCCAGGACGACCTCGTCCCAGACGCCGCTCTCCGGTGTCTCCTCCGCCATCCCCGTCCTCCTAGCCGTTCATCCGCTTTGTCCAGTGTGCGCGGACGGAGGTGAAGTCCCCGTCAAGACGCCGTCCGCGCCTACTCCTCGCCCGCCAGCGTCAGCGACCGCAGCTTCTGTCCCGCGTACCAGGTGGCCAGCACGGTGACCGCCACCAGCAGCACCGAAGCCGTGGCCAGCGAGACGTCCGAGGTGACCAGGTCCCCGCCGGCGACCTTGTGGGCGACGGCCAGCGACCACTGCTGGACGCTCAGCGTGCGCGCGCCGGGCACCAGGGAGCCGAACAGGGCCTCCCAGACGAGGGCGTAGACGAGCCCGAACACCACGGCGTGCCGGGACACCGTGCCGAGCAGCAGGAAGAGCGCCGCGTAAGCGATCGAGGCGACCAGCGCGGCCACCGTGTAGGCGACGGCGATCTGCTGGCCGTTGCCGTTCAGGATCAGCCCCGCGATCATCGTCGGCACCGCGGAGAACACCATGGTCACCGCGATCGCCACGATCAGCTTGGTGAGGATGATCGTCGGCCGCTTCAGCGGCTTGGACAGCAGGTACACCACCGAGCCGTCGTCGATCTCCGGTCCGATCGCGCCCGTGCCGGCGATGACACCGATGATCGGCACCATCGTGGCGAGCGCGAAGCCGCCGAGGACGTCGGAGGCCGTCTGGTCGTCGGCTCCGGTCAGAGCGCGTACGGCCACGGAGATCACGATCAGCAGCAGGGGCAGGGCGCCCAGGATGAGGGCCCGGCGACGGCCGAGCAGGGCCCGGTAGGTGAGCCGGGCGACTGTGGGGTCGTACATCATGGGCCTCCTACGCCGCGACCAGATACGAGAACACGGACTCGAGGGACTCGTCGGACGGCGAGACCGTGAGCAGCCGGATGCCGTGGTCGCGGGCGACCCTCGGCAGCAGGGTGGTGAAGCGGCCGAAGTCGACGGCCTGGATGCGCAGTGCGCCCTCGGTGAGGTCGACCTCGATGCCGGAGGTCGACGGGTCGGCGATCAGCGCGGCCGCGAGGGCGCGGTCGTCGCTGGAGCGCACCAGGTAGCGGTGGGGGCGGTCGGTCATCAGGCGGCGGATCTTGCGGAAGTCGCCGCTGGCCGCGTGCCGTCCGGCGACGACGACCTCGATGTGCCAGGCGAGTTGCTCGACCTCCTCCAGGATGTGGGAGGAGAACAGCACCGTGCGGCCCTCGTCGCCCATGCGGCGCAGCAGGTCCATCAGCTGCATGCGCTGGCGCGGGTCCATGCCGTTGAAGGGCTCGTCCAGCAGGAGCAGGGACGGGTCGTGGACCAGCGCGGACGCCATCTTCACGCGCTGTCGCATGCCCTTGGAGTAGGTGGAGATCTTCCGGTCCTGCGCGTACTCCATCTCGACCGTGGCCAGGGCGCGTTGGGCGGCCTTGTCCCCCAGCCCGTGCAGCTCGGCGTTGGCGACGACGAACTCGCGTCCGGTGAGGAAGTCGTACATCGCCTCCCGTTCGGGGACGATGCCGATGTGCTTGTAGATCTCCTCGTTGCGCCACACCGGCTGCCCGTCGAGGGTGACGGTGCCGGTGGAGGGGGCGAGGAAGCCGCCCATCATGTTGATCAGGGTGGACTTCCCGGCGCCGTTGGGGCCGAGCAGACCGGTGACGCCCGGGCCGATGGTCATGGTGATGTCGTTGACGGCGACCACGTTGCCGAACCAGCGGGAGACGTGGTCGATGGAGAGCACAGTCATCAGAGGCCCACCTTCTTGTAGCGGCGCATCAGGAGGCCGTAGGCGGCGGCGATCAGGCCCAGGGCGACGAGGACGTACACGACGCCCTGTCCGCTGGACGGGCCGACCCCGCCGGGGGAGGCCGAGGTGCCGCCCAGGAAGGCGGACTGCACCCCGTCGATCAGGGTGATGGGCGAGAAGAGGCCGATCCACGGGACGGCGCCGGTGCTGCCCTGGGCGTCGGCGATGGCCTGGAGGGTGGAGACCGCGCCGTAGGAGATGGTCATCACGGCGATCACGGCGGCGATGCCGAAGCCGCGGCGCGGCGTGACGGCCGCGATGACCAGGCCGATGCCGGCGAAGAGCAGCGAGAGCAGGGCCACGGAGACCAGTCCCTGGGCGAATTCCTCGGTCTGGTGGGCGAAGCCCATCTTGGCGAGCAGCGAGCCCACGTACATCACGAGCAACGGGGCGCCGGTGAGGATGAACATCGCCGAGGCGAGCGCCGCGAACTTCGCCTGTACGTAGTCGGCGGTCTCGATGGGCCGCGAGAAGTACAGCGGAACGGTCTTGAAGCGCAGGTCGCGCGAGACGGACTGGGGTGCCTGCGAGGCGACGTACAGGCTGATCACGGCCTGCATGACGATCGCGTAGCGGGTGTAGGACAAGGGCAGCTCGTGCGCCTTGGTGGCGACGGCGACGGCGACCATGATGGCCGCGGGCACGCACATCACCGCGAACAGCAGCATCGGCAGCACCTTGGACTTCGCCGAGCGGCCGAGGCCGTAGGCGCCGCGCAGGGACTGCGAGTACAGGGAGCGGCGGGCGTAGGCGCGGCCGAGGCGGGGGCCGTCGTAGCTGCGGTAGCCGATGTTGTGGATGCGGGTCTGGTCGCCCGGCGCTGCCAGGGGATACTCAACCGCCATGACCGACGGCCTCCTTCCGCTGCTCGTCGCTGCTGGTGAACACCTCGGAGATGTGGTGCCGCCGCTGTTCCATGCGCACCAGGCCGAGGCCCAGGTCGGCGACGACGTCGCGCACGAGGTCGTACGTCTCCTCGCCCGAGGCGGTCAGCAGCAGGATGTGTCCGGCGCCGGGAAGTCCGGCGCCCTCGGCGTGGGTGTCCATCCCGCGCGCGTGGAGCGCCTCGCGGACCGCGCGGGTGCCGTCGGGGTGGTCGTCGGTGTCGGTGACCTCGATCGCGAGGGTGGTCGTGCTCTGGGTGAAGTCGGTGGTGGAGCTGGAGCGCAGCAGCTTGCCGCCGTCGATGACGACGACGTGGTCGCAGGTGCGCTCCAGTTCGCCCAGGAGGTGGGAGGTGACCAGGACCGAGATGCCGAAGTCGGTGTGGATACGGCGGATCAGGCCGAGCATCTCGTCACGGCCGACCGGGTCGAGGCCGTTGGTCGGCTCGTCGAGGAAGACCAGCTGCGGGTCGTGCACCAGGGCCTGGGCCAGCTTCACGCGCTGCTTCATACCGGTGGAGTAGCCGCCGATGGGGCGGTAGCGCTCCTCGTACAGGCCCACGTGGCGCAGTGTGTCGGCGGTGCGCTCGCGGGCGGCGGCAGGCGGCAGGCCGGACATGCGGGCCATGTGCACGACGAACTCGGTGGCCGAGACGTCGGGCGGCAGGCAGTCGTGCTCCGGCATGTAGCCGACGCGCTCGCGGATGACGGCGCCCTTGGTGGCGACGTCGAGGCCGAGCACCTCGGCGCGGCCCTCCGTGGCGGGGGACAGACCCAGCAGGATCTTGATCAGTGTGGACTTGCCGGCTCCGTTGGCACCCACGAGCCCCGTCACACCGGGTCCCACGTCCACGGAGAGCCGGTCAAGCGCGGTCACCCGGGGGAACCGCTTGCTCAGGCTTTCGGTCGCGATCACAGTCACGTCTTAGAAGGTAGTGACGGGGGCCACGCCGGACGTCAGACCGGAGAGCAGTCTTGGCGTCAGCCTCCAGTCGTACGGGGCCCTAGGGGTAACCCTGAAGTCGCACGACCGTCCGGGCTGTTGACGCTCGGTCTAACAACTGGAACAGTCGCGTGAAGCGGGCCGCGGGCACGCGGCGCGGCCGGAGCCGACGGTGGGCGGAGGCGAAGTGACGACGCTGGAGGGCGCGCGGGAGCGCCGGGTACACACGGGCGGGGTCGAGCTGTGCGTGGTGGAGCTCGGGGACCCGGACCGGCCGACGGTCGTCCTGGTGCACGGCTATCCGGACAGCAAGGAAGTCTGGTCCGAGGTCGCGGTCCGCCTCGCCGCCCGCTTCCACGTCGTGTTGTACGACGTCCGGGGCCACGGCCGCTCCACGGCACCGCGACCGCTGCGCGGCGGCTTCACCCTGGCCAAGCTCACGGACGACTTCCTGGCGGTGGTCGACGCGGTCAGCCCGGACCGGCCGGTGCACCTCGTCGGGCACGACTGGGGCTCGGTGCAGTCCTGGGAGTTCGTCACCGTGGAGCGCGCCAAGGGCCGGATCGCGTCCTTCACCTCGATGTCCGGGCCGTCCCTGGACCACTTCGGGCACTGGCTCAACGCGCGCGTGAAGCGCCCGACGCCCCGCCGCGTGGGCCAGCTCCTCGGCCAGGGCGCCAGGTCCTGGTACGTGTACCTGCTGCACACCCCCGCCCTGCCCGAACTGGCCTGGCGCAGCCCGCTGGCCAAGCACTGGCCGAAGATCCTGCGGCGGGTGGAGAAGCTGCCCGGCGACGACTACCCCACCGAGTCCCTGCCCACAGACGCGGCGCACGGCACCTGGCTGTACCGGGACAACGTACGGTTCCGGCTGCGCAGGCCCCGCCCGGACGCGTACGCGCACGCGCCCGTGCAGCTCATCACGCCCCTGGAGGACATGTTCCTGTCGGAGCGGCTGTACGACGACCTGGAGCAGTGGGTTCCGCGGCTGACCCGCCGCACGCTGCCGGCCGGGCACTGGATTCCCCGCACCCGGCCCGACCAGCTGGCCGCCTGGATCGGGGAGTTCGTCACGGGCGTCGAGGACGGCCGCCCCACGCCGAGGCCGACCGGCCGCCACGCCGACCGATTCGCCGGTCAGCTGGTCCTGGTGACCGGCGCGGGCAGTGGCATCGGGCGGGCCACGGCGCTCGCGTTCGCGGAGGCCGGCGCGCGCGTGCTGGCCGTCGACCGGGACGCGGAGTCCGCCGCCCGTACCGCGGAGCTGTCCCGGCTGCACGGCGCCCCGGGAGCCTGGGCGGAACCGGTCGACGTCTCCGACGAGCAGGCCATGGAGAAGCTGGCCGAGCGGGTCGCCGCCGCGCACGGCGTGGTCGACGTGCTGGTCAACAACGCGGGCATCGGCCTGTCCGGCTCCTTCTTCGCCACGACACCGGACGACTGGCGCACGGTCCTGGACGTCAACCTGTGGGGCGTCATCCACGGCTGCCGGCTCTTCGGCGCGCGGATGGCCGAGCGCGGACAGGGCGGCCACATCGTCAACATCGCCTCGGCGGCGGCGTACCAGCCCTCCCGGGCGCTGCCCGCCTACAGCACCTCCAAGGCGGCGGTGCTCATGCTGAGCGAGTGCCTGCGGGCGGAGCTGGCCGGCCAGGGCATCGGCGTGACGGCGGTCTGCCCCGGCCTCGTCAACACGAACATCACGTCGACGGCCGTCTTCGCGGGCGTGGACGCCGAGGAGCAGAAGCGGCGCCGGAAGCGGACCGCCCGCCTGTACGGCCTGCGCAACTTCCCGCCGGAGAAGGTCGCCCACGCCGTCCTGGACGCGGTGGCCCGCAACAAGCCCCTGGTCCCGGTGACCCCGGAGGCCCGTGGCGCGCACCTGCTGTCCCGCTTCCTGCCCGGGGCGCTGCGGGCGCTCGCCCGGGTGGAACCGCGCTTGTGATCCCGGTGAGCTCCCCTTCTCGGTGAACTCCCCCGGAACGGAGGCGAGTTGTCCACAGAGCCGCCAACTGGCTTGTGGATAACCATACTTGCTTGTGGACCAAACCTCACCGGCAAAACAAAATGCGTGATTCCCGTCTCTCCCGCCATGCTGAGGGGATGGACGAAAGACGCACCGTGAAGGTGTCGAAGTACCTCTCGAAGCACCTGCGCCACCAGCCCGAGCGGATCGGCCTCACGCTCGACGAGGGCGGCTGGATCGAGATCGGCACGCTGATCGCCGCGGCCACCGCGCACGGGTTCCGGTTCACGCGCGAGGAACTCGACCATGTGGTGGCCGTGAACGACAAGAAGCGGTTCGCGGTCGAGGGCACCCGGATCCGCGCCAGCCAGGGCCACAGCATCGACGTCGACCTCGGGCTGCCCCCGGCGACGCCGCCGGCGTACCTCTACCACGGCACCGTGGCCCGCAACCTGGACGCGATCCGCGCCGAGGGCCTGCGGCCCATGAACCGGCACGACGTGCACCTGTCGGCCGACCGCGAGACGGCCGAGCGGGTCGGTGCCCGCCGCGGCCGGCCCGTCGTCCTTCCCGTCGACGCGGCCGCCATGCACCGCATCGGCCACGTCTTCCACGTCAGCGCGAACGGGGTGTGGCTGACGAAGGCCGTGCCGCCTCAGTACCTGCGGTTTCCCAGAACGCACTGACCCCTGTCCGGCATGATCGGTCGTATGGACCGCCTCCCGACGACGGAAGCCGCCGTCACCGCCTGCCAAGCGATCGCCGACGAGTACGCGCGTGAGATTGAGGTCACTCACGACATCGGCGCCGACCAGACCTCTCGCCGCACCGCGGCGGGTGTCGGTGTCACGACCGACCCCGACGGCTCATTCCCGCACGAGGCCTTCGTCGAGTTCGCCGGTGCGCCCGAGGTGACCGTGCGGCTGTATCCCGAGGACGACGCACTGATCACCGTCGAGGGCGTCGAGTGCCCCGACATCCCACGCGACGACGTGCCCGCCTTCCTCCGCTCCGTCCTCGGCGACCTGGCGTACGTCAAGGCACGCCGCTTCCCGCCGGCCTACTTCCTGCTGGTCCCGCTCTCCGGAGACCGTACGCACAAGGAGTACATGCCGGCGATCAGTCTCAGTCCGTGGCTGAGCAGCCGCGTGCGGTGACCGTTTCACGTGAAACGAGGTCCGCCCCCTAGGCTCAAGTTCATGAGTCTGCGTCTGAGCACCGTGATCCTTCCGTACCGTCGCTGGAGCGAGGGCGGCCGTTCGGCCTGGGTGCGGGCCGAGCAGCTGGGCTTCCACACGGGGTACACCTACGACCACCTGTCCTGGCGCAGCTTCCGCGACGGCCCCTGGTTCGGCGCGATACCGACGCTGACCGCCGCCGCGTCCGTCACCGACCGACTCCGGCTGGGCACGCTGGTGACCTCGCCGAACTTCCGGCACCCGGTGACGCTGGCCAAGGAGCTGATCTCCCTCGACGACATCTCCGGCGGCCGGGTCACCCTCGGCATCGGCGCGGGCGGCACCGGCTTCGACGCCACGGCGCTCGGGCAGGACCCCTGGACCCCGCGCGAGCGGGCCGACCGGCTCGCCGAGTTCGTCCCGCTGCTGGACCGGCTACTGACCGAGGACGGCCCGGCCGGGGTGTCGTACGAGGGCGACTTCTACTCGGCACACGAGGCCCGCAACATACCCGGCTGCGTCCAGCGCCCCCGGCTGCCCTTCGCGGTGGCCGCCACCGGCCCGCGCGGCCTGAGGCTCGCCGCGCGGCACGGCCAGGCGTGGGTGACCACCGGCGACCCCAAGCTGTACGAGAACGGCACGCCTGAGCAGTCGGTCGAGGCCCTGCGCGGGCAGGTCGGCAAGCTGGCCGACGCCTGCGCCGCGATCGGCCGGGACACGGCCGGCCTCGAGAAGATCCTGCTCACCGGCTTCACCCCGGACCGCGGCCGCCCCCTTCAGTCCCTGGACGCCTTCGTGGACTTCGCGGGCCGGCATCAGGAGCTGGGCTTCACCGAGATCGTGATCCACTGGCCCATCCCCGACTCCGTCTTCGCCGCCGACGAGAAGGTCTTCGAGCAGATCGCCATGGAGGCCCCGGCACAGCTGCGCTGACCTCGGCCGAGTGCGGTCCGTGAACCGACTGTGACTCATCTGTGCGAAGTCCCGCACGGCCGTGCGGGCATATGCGCGAGAATGGCGCGGTGACCTCAGCGACTCGACAGCCAGAGACCCCGGCCCGCACCGTCCCGCCGCGGCTGATCGCCACCGATCTCGACGGCACCCTGCTGCGCGACGACAAGTCGGTCTCCCCCCGAACGGTCGCCGCGCTGGCCGCCGCCGAGGCGGCGGGGATCGAGGTCTTCTTCGTCACCGGCCGCCCCGCCCGCTGGATGGACGTCGTCAGTGAGCACGTCCACGGCCACGGCCTGGCGATCTGCGGCAACGGCGCCGCCGTGGTCGACCTGCACGGCGGCCCCGGCACCCACCGGTTCGTGAAGGTGCGCGAGCTGGCCAGGCCCAACGCGCTCGACGCCGTACGCCTGCTGCGCGACGCGGCCCCCGGCACGGTGTACGCGATCGAGCAGACGTACGGCTTCCACCAGGAGCCGGACTACCCGAAGCTCCACATGGAGATACCGGACGACCTCGCGCCCGCCGAGGACCTGCTGGCTCCCGGTGGCGCGGCCCCCGACGAGCCCGTCCTGAAGATCCTGGCCTACCACCCCACGCTGGACCCCGACGCGTTCCTCACCGTCGCCCGCCTCGCCATCGGCGACCGGGCCACCGTCACCCGCTCCAGCCCCAGCGCCCTGCTGGAGATCAGCGGCCCCGGCGTCTCCAAGGCCAGCACGCTCGCCCTGTGCTGCGCCGAGCGCGGGATCTCGCACGAGGAGGTCGTCGCCTTCGGGGACATGCCCAACGACGTGGAGATGCTGACCTGGGCGGGCCGGTCCTACGCCATGGGCAACGCCCACCCGGCCGTCGTGGCCGCCGCCTCGGGACGGACGGTGGCCAACAACGAGGACGGGGTCGCCGTCATCATCGAACGGCTGCTGGCGGAACGGCTGTGACGAGCCGAGGCACCGGGCGTCAGCGGGCGCCGGCCGGCGCTTCCGCCGCCGCCTCCCGCTGAGCCATCCCGCGCAGCGGACCGTCCACGGCGGCCAGCTCGGCGTACGGCCCCCGCTGCACCACCCGCCCCTCGTCCAGCACGACCACTTCGTCCACGGCCTCCAGCCCGGCCAGCCGGTGCGTGATGAGCAGTGTCGTCCGGCCCTCGGTGGCGGCCAGCAGATCGGCGGTCAGCGCGTCGGCCGTCGGCAGGTCCAGGTGCTCGGCGGGCTCGTCGAGCACCAGCACCGGGAAGTCGGCCAGCAGCGCACGGGCCAGCGCCAGCCGCTGCCGCTGACCGCCCGACAGCCGCGCCCCGTGCTCGCCGACCAGCGTGTCGAGCCCGTGGGGCAGCCCGTCCACCCAGTCGAGCAGCCGGGCCCGCGCGAGCGCGTCCCGCAGCTCCGCCTCGGTGGCATCCCTCTTCGCCAGCAGCAGGTTCTCGCGCACGGAGCTGTCGAAGAGGTGCGCGTCCTGCGCGCACAGCCCGACCAGCCGCCGTACGTCGTCGCCGTCGAGCGTGCGGGCGTCGACACCCGCCAGCGTCCAGGAGCCCGCCCACGGATCGAGGAACCGCAGCAGCACCTGGGCGAGGGTCGTCTTGCCGGACCCGGACGGTCCGACGACGGCCACGCGCCGCCCCTCGGCGAGCGTCAGATCCAGCCCGGTGAGCGCGTCCCGGTCCGCTCCCGGGTAGCGGGCGGTCAGTCCCTCGAGGACGACCGGGAACGGCGACGCGGGCGCCTGCCGGGGCCGTTCCGGTTCCCGTACGGGCTCGGGCGCGTCCAGCACCTCGTACACGCGCTCCGCGCTCCGGCGCACCCGCTGCCGGTACCGCACGGCGAGCGGCATGCCCAGTACGGCCTCGAAGGCGGCCAGCGGAGTCAGGACGACCACGGCCATCGCCACACCGCTCAGCCGCCCCCCGGCGACCGCCTGCGCGCCCAGCAGAGCGGTGGCGGCGACGGTCAGGCCGGAGCACAGCGCGGTGAGCCCGTCGCCGAGCGCGGTGGCGGTGGCGGCGCGCCGTGCGATCCGGGTGAGGGTGCCGTCGGCTCGCCGTGCCTCTTCCGTACGGGCGGGCAGAGCACCGGCGACTGTCAGCTCGGCGGTGCCGGTCAGCAGGTCGGTCACCCGGGTCGCGAGCACTCCCCGGGCGGGTGCCAGCCGCCGCTCCGCGCGCCGGGCCACGGCACCGGTCAGCAGCGGCACCCCGGCCCCTGCGGCCAGCAGCCCCGCCGCGAGCGCCGCCCCGGCCTCGGGGAGCAGCCACGCGGTGAAGCCGACGGAGGCGGTGGAGACGGCCGCCGCGACACCGGCGGGCAGCAGCCAGCGCAGCCAGTAGTCCTGCAACGCGTCCACGTCGGCGACCAGCCGGGTCAGCAGGTCGCCCCGCCGGGTCCGCCGCAGCCCGGCGGGGGCCAGCCGCTCCAGCCGCCGGTACACGGCCACCCGGGTGTCGGCCAGCATCCGCAGCACGGCGTCGTGCGACACCAGCCGCTCCGCGTACCGGAACACCGCCCGCCCGATCCCGAAGGCCCGCGTCGCCGTCACGGCCACCATCAGGTACAGCACGGGCGGCTGCTGCGAGGCCCGGGAGATCAGCCACCCGGAGGTCGCCATCAGCCCCACGGCACTGCCGAGCGCCAGCGACCCGAGCAGGAGCGCCAGCGCGAGCCGTGCGCGGCGGGGGCCGGCGAGGGCACGGACGCGGCCGAGGATGTCCCCCGAGGACACAGCGAGGTCCGTCTCGGGCTCGTTCTCCGCGAGGGTGCCGTTCGGCGCCTCCCCTGTCCTCGTGGCCGTGGCCGTCCGCGACCGGGGGTCCAGCGGCGCGGGGGCCTCGGCCTCCGCCAGCCGCACCACCCGGTCCGCCACCTCCAGCAGCGCCGGCCGGTGCACCACCAGCAGCACGGTCCGCCCCACGGCCAGCCGCCGGACCGCCGCCACCACGTCGGCCTCGGTCGCGCCGTCCAGCGCGGCCGTCGGCTCGTCCAGCAGCAGCACGGGCCGGTCGGCGAGGAAGGCCCGGGCCAGCGCGAGCCGCTGGCGCTGGCCGGCGGACAGCCCGGCCCCGTCCTCGCCGAGCACCGTCGCGGCACCCTCGGGCAGCGCGTCCACGAACTCCAGCGCCCCCGCGTCCCGCAGCGCCCGGCGTACCGCGTCGTCGTCCGCGCCGGGGCGGGCCAGCCGTACGTTCTCCGCGATCGTCCCGGCGTACAGGTGCGGCCGCTGCGGCACCCACGCGACCCGCGACCGCCACCGCACGGGGTCGAGGCCGGCGAGATCGGCTCCCCCGATCCGCACCCGGCCCGCATCGGGCCGCACGAACCCCAGCAGCACGTTCAGCAGCGTCGACTTGCCAGCGCCGCTGGGCCCGACCAGCGCCACGGTCTCCCCGGGTTCGACCGTGAAGGTCACATCCGTCACCGCGTCCCCGGAACGCCCCGGATAGCGGACGGTCACCCCCTCGAAGGCCATCTCGACGGCCGACGCACCCGACGGCACCGCACCGCTCCCAGCCGCCGGAACGGGCGTCTCCAGCACGGCGAAGATGTCCTCCGCCGCCGCGAGCCCCTCTGCCGCCGCGTGGTACTGCGCACCGACCTGGCGCAGCGGCAGGTAGGCCTCCGGCGCCAGCACCAGAATGACCAGACCGATGTACAGGTCCATGTCGCCGTGGACCAGGCGCATGCCGATCGTCACGGCGACCAGCGCGACGGACAGCGTGGCGAGGAGTTCCAGCGCGAAGGAGGAGATGAAGGCGATCCGCAGGGTCCGCATGGTCGCCTGCCGGTACTCGCCGGTGATGCGCCGGATGGACTCGGCCTGCGCCTTGGCCCGCCCGAACACCTTCAGTGTGGGCAGCCCGGCCACGACGTCCAGGAAGTGCCCCGAGAGCCGGGACAGCAGCCGCCACTGGCCGTCCATGCGGGACTGGGTGGCCCAGCCGATCAGCACCATGAAGAGCGGGATGAGCGGCAGCGTGCCGACGATGATGGCCGCCGACACCCAGTCCTCGGTGACGATCCGCGCCAGCACCGCGACCGGTACGACCACCGCGAGCCCCAACTGCGGCAGACAGCGCGAGAAGTAGTCGTCCAGCGCATCGACGCCCCGGGTGGCCAGCGTGACCAGCGAGCCGGTCCGCTGCCCGCTCAGCCAGCCGGGACCGAGCGCCGCCGCCCGCTCGAGGAGCCGCCCGCGCAGTTCCGACTTCACCGCCGCACTGGCCCGGTGCGCGGCCAGTTCGGTGAGCCAGGAGACCAGCGCGCGGCCGACCGCCACGGCCGCCAACAGCAGCAGGGGAGTGCTCAGTTCAGCGGCCGGCCGACCGTGCTGGAAGGCACCGACCACCACCTCGGCGATGAGCATGGCCTGGGCGATGACCAGTCCCGCCCCGACGGCGCCCAGGCCGACGACCGCTACCAGGAACAGCCGGGTGGCGCGGGCGTACCGGAGGAGACGCGGATCGATCGGTTTCACGTGAAACACACCTCAGTGCGCTGCTTCGGCGATGTGCTGGGTCCCGATCCGCTTCCGGAACACCCAGTACGTCCATCCCTGGTACAGCAGCACGAGCGGGGTGGCGATCGCCGCGCACCAGGTCATGATCTTCAGGGTGTACGGGCTGGACGAGGCGTTGGTGACCGTGAGGCTCCAGTGCTCGTTGAGCGTGGACGGCATGACGTTCGGGAAGAGCGACAGGAAGAGCATCGCGACCGCGGCCACGATGGTGACCCCGGACAGGGCGAACGACCATCCCTCGCGCCCGGCCTGGTTCGCGACGAGTGCCGCGACCAGTGCCACGACCGCCACGATCAGAGCGACCAGGCTCTTGCCGTCACCGCTGTCGGTCTGCGTCCACAGCAGGAAGGCCAGCGCCAGCACGGCGGCGACGAGGCCGACCCGGAGAGCGGTCGTCCGTGCCCGCGTCCGGATGTCCCCGACGGTCTTGAGAGCCGTGAACACCGCGCCGTGGAAGGTGAACAGCGTCAGGGTGACCAGTCCGCCGAGCAGCGCGTACGGGTTCAGCAGGTCCACCAGGTTCCCGGTGTACTCGAAGTGCTGGTCGATCTTCACGCCCCGCACGATGTTGCCGAAGGCCACGCCCCACAGGAAGGCCGGGATCAGAGAGGTCCAGAAGATCGCCGTCTCCCAGTTGCGCTGCCAGTTCTCCTCGGGCCGCTTCGCGCGGTACTCGAAGGCGACGCCCCGGACGATCAGGCAGACCAGGATGACCAGCAGCGGCAGGTAGAAGCCGGAGAACAGGGTGGCGTACCACTCGGGGAAGGCGGCGAAGGTCGCGCCACCCGCCGTGAGCAACCACACCTCGTTGCCGTCCCAGACGGGACCGATGGTGTTGATCAGCACCCGCCGCTCGGGCCGGTCACGGGCGAGCAGCTTGGTGAGGATGCCGACCCCGAAGTCGAAACCCTCGAGGAAGAAGTAGCCGGTCCACAGGACGGCTATCAGGACGAACCAGACGTCGTGAAGTTCCATGACAGTGCAGCTCCCTTGACCCGAGGCCTAGTACGAGAAGGCCATCGGCTTGTCGGCGTCACGGGTGTCGCCGCCGATCTTCGTGGGCGGGTTGAGGTCGGCCTCGGTGAGCTCGGGCGGTCCGGCCGTGACGTACTTCACGAGCAGCTTGACCTCGACGACGGCGAGGACGGCGTACAGCGTGGTGAAGACGATCATCGAGGTGAGGACCTCGCCCTGGGAGACACCGGGGGAGACCGCCTGGCGGGTCTGGAGGACGCCGTAGACGACCCACGGCTGGCGGCCCATCTCGGTGAAGATCCAGCCCCAGGAGTTGGCGATCAGCGGGAAGGCCAGCGTCCAGACCGCGATGCGCCAGTACCAGGTGGTGAGCTTGGGGCCGAGCGCCTTGTTCGGGAGCAGGACCAGATGCGGCACCTCGTCGTCGCCCACCCGCAGGTGCTGCGGCAGCAGGAACTTCTTGCGGGTCAGCCACAGCCCGGCCAGGCCGATGGCGAAGGACGTCATGCCGAAGCCGATCATCCAGCGGAAGCCCCAGAAGGCGACGGGGATGTTGGGCCGGTAGTCACCGGGCCCGAACTTCTGCTTCTCCGCCTTGTTGACGTCGTTGATGCCGGGCACGTACGAGGTGAAGTCGTCGTTGGCGAGGAAGGACAGCAGGCCCGGTATCTCGATGGCCACGGTGTTGTGGCCCTTGTCGACATCGCCGTAGGCGAAGATCGAGAACGGCGCCGGCTTCTGGCCGTCCCACAGCGCCTCGGCGGCCGCCATCTTCATCGGCTGCTGCTTGAACATCACCTTGCCGAGCACGTCACCGCTGACCGCGGTGAGCAGACCCGCGATGACGACCGTGACCAGGCCCAGCCGCAGTGAGGTCTTCATCTCGCGGATGTGCTTCTTGCGGGTGAGGTGGTAGGCGGCGATGCCGACCATGAAGGCGCCGCCGGTCAGGAAGGCCGCGGAGAGGGTGTGGAAGGCCTGGCTGAGCGCGGTGTTCTGGGTCAGCACCGCCCAGAAGTCGGTGAGTTCCGCGCGGCCCTTCGCCTTGTTGATCCGGTAGCCGACGGGGTGCTGCATCCACGAGTTGGCCGCGAGGATGAAGTACGCCGACAGGATCGTGCCGAGCGAGACCATCCAGATACAGGCCAGATGGATCTTCTTGGGCAGCTTGTCCCAGCCGAAGATCCACAGGCCGATGAAGGTGGACTCGAAGAAGAACGCGATCAGGGCCTCGAAGGCGAGCGGGGCGCCGAAGATGTCGCCGACGAAGCGCGAGTAGTCGGACCAGTTCATGCCGAACTGGAACTCCTGCACGATGCCGGTGACGACCCCCATCGCGATGTTGATCAGGAAGAGCTTGCCCCAGAACTTCGTGGCCTTGAGGTACTTCTCCTTCTCCGTGCGCACCCACGCCGTCTGCAGCCCGGCCGTGAGGGCGGCCAGGGAGATCGTCAGGGGGACGAACAGGAAGTGGTAGACGGTGGTGATGCCGAACTGCCAGCGCGCCAGCGTCTCCGGCGCCAAAGCCAACTCCACGTCGCCGGCCTCCTTACTCGACAGGCTTGTGAATGCGTTCACATTCACAAGCCATTATGACGCATGGCCGTTCGACAGCGGAGAGGCGGGGGGTCCTTCAGTCGGGCCGACCGGTCCCACCAGGCAGGATCCGGTCGGCCCACGGCCCGTCTAGGACTCCTTGCGGAACGCTTCCGCCACCTTCAGGAAGATGTCGTTCGCCTCGGTCTCCCCGACGGTCACCCGCACGCCCTCGCCCGGGAACGGCCGGATCACGACACCGTGCTGCTCACAGGCCTGCGCGAACGCGACCGTGCGCTCCCCCAGCCGCAGCCACACGAAGTTGGCCTGGGTCTCGGGCACGGTCCAGCCCTGGGCGCGCAGCGCGTCGACCACGCGGTTGCGCTCGCACACCAGCGAGCCGACCCGGCCGAGCAGCTCGTCCTCCGCGCGCAACGAGGCGATCGCCGCCTCCTGCGCCAGCTGGCTCACGCCGAAGGGCACCGCCGTCTTCCGCAGCGCCGCCGCCACCGGCTCATGGGCGATCGCGAAGCCGACCCGCAGCCCGGCGAGACCGTACGCCTTGGAGAAGGTCCGCAGCACGCAGACGTTCGGCCGGCTCCGGTAGAACTCGACACCGTCGGGCACCTCGGGATCCCGGATGAACTCCCGGTAGGCCTCGTCCAGCACCACCAGCACATCGCGGGGCACCCGGTCGAGGAAGCGCTCCAGCTCGGCCCGCCGCACGACGGTGCCCGTCGGGTTGTTGGGGTTGCAGACGAAAATCAGCCGGGTCCGGTCGGTGATCGCGTCCGCCATCGCGTCCAGGTCGTGCACATCGCCCGGCGTGAGCGGCACCTGCACCGACCGCGCCCCGCTGATCTGCGTGATGATCGGGTACGCCTCGAAGGACCGCCAGGCATAGATGACTTCGTCGCCCGGCCCGCTGGTGGCCTGGATCAGCTGCTGGGCGACGCCCACGGAGCCGGTGCCGGTGGCCAGGTGGGAGACCGGCACGCCGAAGCGGTCCGACAGCTCGTCCATCAGACCGGAGCACGCCATGTCCGGGTAGCGGTTGAAGGAGCAGGCCGCCGCCGTCACGGTCTCCATCACCCCGGGCAGCGGCGGGTAGGGGTTCTCGTTGGAGGACAGCTTGTACGCGACCGGTCCACCGGCCGCGGCAGCCTTGCCCGGCTTGTAGGTGGGGATACCCTCCAGCTCGGCGCGCAGCTTGGGGCTCGTCTCGCTCACCGCAGTCCTCCTCGCGACCACCGGCGGACCGTCAGCGCCGCCGGCTTTTAATACTCCTCACCTTATGAGGATTCGGCGTTTCTGCGTACAGCTGAGCGGTGACCTCGTACGGCTCGCTGAACAATGCGTTCCGCCGGACCGGCATCAAGGGCATCACCACCCAAGGCGTACGTATCGGGGGGGCGCGCCTCACATATATCTATGCGCCGGTGGCTCGCGCCCTGGCGCGCATCACCCGTGAAGGTGAGTTGAGACCTCTTCGAAACATCGGGCACTTAGCAGGCCTATACGCGCCGACAAGCCACGTCTTGCCTTTGGAACGTTCAACTACCTTTGTTTCTAAGGTAGTTGGCCCTCTATGACCATGCAGAAACGTGCCTGTCAACGCGTGCATATGCGTCCGCACTACCCCACCGCATGAGCCCTACTATCGGCTCGCCATGACAGCAGCAGGGAAGCACCAGGTGAGCCGCGCGGAAACCTCACGTCGAGGCAGTCGGCCGGGCCGGGCGGGCATCAGAGACGTTGCCGCCGCCGCCGGGGTCTCCATCACGACCGTCTCCGACGCCCTCAACGGCAAGGGCCGGCTCCCGGATGCCACCCGCCGCCATGTCCGTGAGGTCGCCGACCGGCTGGGGTACCGCCCCTCGGCCGCCGCCCGCACACTCCGTACCGGCAAATCCGGTCTGATCGGCCTGACCGTGACGACCTACGGGGATGAACCTTTCACCTTCACCGAGTTCGCGTACTTCGCCGAGATGGCCCGCGCGGCCACCTCGGCCGCGCTCGCCCGCGGCTACGCCCTCGTGATCCTGCCCGCGACCTCCCGCCACGACGTGTGGTCGAACGTCGCCCTGGACGGCACGGTCGTCATCGACCCCTCCGACAAGGATCCCGTGGTCAGCGAGCTGGTCCGGCAGGGCCTGCCGGTCGTCTCGGACGGCCGTCCCGCCGGGTCCCTCCCGGTCACCGCCTGGGTCGACAACGACCACGAGGCCGCGGTCCTCGGCATCCTGGACCACCTCGCCGCCGCCGGGGCCCGCAGGATCGGCCTGCTCACCGGAACGACCACGGACACCTACACCCACCTGTCGACCACCGCGTACCTGAACTGGTGCGAGCGGGTCGGCCAGGATCCGGTGTACGAGGCCTACCCGGCGCACGACCCCTGCGCCGGAGCCGTCGCCGCCGACCGGCTACTCGCCCGGCCCGACCGGCCGGACGCCGTCTACGGCCTGTTCGACCCGAACGGCACCGACCTGCTGGCCGCCGCCCGCCGCTACGGCCTGCGCGTCCCGGACGACCTGCTCCTGGTCTGCTGCAGCGAGTCCACCGTGTACGCCAACACCGAGCCGCCCATCACCACGCTCTCCCTCAAGCCCCGCCGCATCGGCACGGCCGTGGTCCAGCTACTCATCGACGCCATCGAGGGCGTGGAGTCGGACCACCCGGTGGAGCAGGTGATACCGACGGAGCTGATCGTGCGCACCTCCTCCCAGCGCCGGCCGCCTCGTACGACCATCAGCCCGCCGCGCGCGCCGGAGAGGAGCTGACGGCCGGTCCTGGCGCCGCGACGGAAAGGGAGTGCCCGGAGACTCGCCGACGAGGCCCGAGGGGGGACCACAGTCGGCCGACACCGAAATCAACAGTCGGCCGAACCCCTGCCCAAACGGGGCGAATGCCGCGGTGAACTGGCGTCTTGCTCCGATTCACCACCCCTGGGTCATCACACGGCGCGATCCGCATTCCTATGATGGGCCCACGACACCGCGGGCCGCTGCGACCAGGCAGTCCGATGCGGTGCAGCTGCGGCGCGATGGTGGAGGGGTCTGATGACTCAGGGGGCCGGTCAGGGACCCGAGGTGGAGCGGACGACGACGTTGCGCGACTTCCGGGTGCCCGCGTACATCCACGAGACCGGTCCGTACGTGCGCAGCACCCACCCCGGCGACACCGTCCCCACCGCCGAGGAGGCGTATCCCGAGGGGTACACGCCCACCGAGCGCGACCTGCCCGTCATCAACCGGGGCGACACCGTCCAGGTGACCGTCGAGCCCGGGCCCGCACCGGCCGCGCAGCCCACCACCGGACCGGGCCCGCTGTACGTCGTCGGCGACGTGCACGGCTATCTCGACGAGCTGATCGCCGCCCTCCAGGAGAAGGGCCTGATCGACGCCGCCGGCCAGTGGTGTGCGGGTACCGCCCGGCTGTGGTTCCTCGGTGACTTCACCGACCGCGGCCCGGACGGCATCGGCGTCATCGACCTGGTCATGCGGCTGTCCGCCGAGTCCGCCGCCGCCGGCGGCTACTGCAAGGCACTCATGGGCAACCACGAGCTGCTGCTGCTCGGCGCCAAGCGGTTCGGCGACACCCCCGTCAACTCGGGCGCCGGCACCGCCACCTTCCAGGCGGCCTGGCTGCTCAACGGCGGCCAGAAGACCGACATGGACCGTCTCCAGGACCACCACTTGCAGTGGATGGCCCGCCTGGACGCCGTCGAGGAGGTCGACGGCTACCTGCTCGTGCACTCCGACACCACCGCCTATCTCGACTACGGCGACTCCATCGAAGCGGTCAATGACACCGTCCGCGAGACCATCACGCGCAACGACGCGGACGAAGTCTGGGACCTGTTCCGCAAGTTCACCAAGCGCTTCTCCTTCCGCGAGGGCGGCGCCGAAGCAGTGCGCTCCCTCCTCGATACGTACGGCGGCACCCGCATCGTTCACGGCCACAGCCCCATCCCCTACCTCCTGGGCGAGGTCGGCTCCGAGGAAGAGGACGAGGACACCGGCCCCGTGGTCGAGGGACCCCACGTCTACGCGGACGGGCTGGCCATCGCGATGGACGGCGGAGTGACGATGGCCGGAAAGCTGCTGGTCCAGCAACTTCCCCTGGGTGGCTGAGCGTTCGCCGGGCAGGTGTTCCCCCGGTGGCGTTCGTGCAGGCCGGCACCCAATTTCCGGCAACCCCCTGTCACCACGCGCCGTGACGGCTCTACCATCGGCTTATCCGTAGCAGGCTCCCCTCCGTTTCTGCCCGACGGCTCGTCGACATGCGAGCCCCAAGCCCTACGGAGCATCGGGGGATGCACATGAACAGCGTTCCGCAGCACCTGCTGAACGAGGACCGCCAGGAATACGAGCGGATCCTCGATGAGGCGCTGCGCTCCGCACCACACCGTCCGGAACTGGTCGCTGTAGGACAGCGGCTCAACCCCGAACAACTGCGCACCATGGCGCTCAACGCCACCGCACTCATCACGGCGGCCGCGGCGAGCGAGTACCAGCACTACGTGAAGGTCCGCGAGGAACTGCGCCGGCCGGCGCCGCCCACTCCGTCCTCCGTTCCCCTGTCCGGGTCCGCGGAGCCCGGCACGGGTCCGATGGGGCTCGCCACCTCCCTCGGCGAGGCCGCCGAGGGAGGTGGCGCGGGCGCCGTCGCCATCGTCGCCGTCCTCGCTCCCGTGCTCGCCGGCACCGCCGCGGCGATCTTCCTCCTCGTCGGCTACATCCTGAAGATGCTGGACCCGGCTCCGGCCTTCGCCCAGACGATGATCACCACCGGCTGGGTGTTCGGCGCCATGACGGCGGCCGCGATCCTGGTCGCCGCCGTCGGCCTGCTCCTCACCGCCCTGCGCAACAGCCCCTCGCTCGAGGACGGACCGCACGGGGAGGCGACCGCGGAAGTGACCCGGGCCAGGGAGGCCTGGCACGAGGCCCTGCTGGAGCGCGGAATCCTGCCCTTCCTCCAGGAGGCGCTCGCCGCCCCCGGCACCAGCACACTGCACCGCATGACCCCTCCCGCGCCGCCCGGGCGCATGCCCCGGCTCGGCTACGACCGACCGGGATTCAGCAGCCCCGACGACGGCACCACCCCGGGCCAGCGCCCGAGCTTCACCAGCCCGGACTACACGAGCCCGGACTTCGGTGGCCCGGAGCACCAGCCGGAATGACTCCCGGCTTGCGCCCCCGCCGGGGGCGCAAGCCGGACAGGCGGCGCCCCTGTGTCAGTCCGCGATCGGCAGATACACCCGGTTCCCCGCCTCAGCGAACTCCTTCGACTTCTGGAGCATCCCCTCGGCGACCTCCTCCGCCGACGCCCCCTCAGCCGCAGCACCACCGAACCGCTCTGTGATGCTTTGACTAATCTTCATGCTGCAGAATTTCGGCCCGCACATGGAGCAGAAGTGGGCCGTCTTGGCGGGCTCGGCCGGAAGCGTCTCGTCGTGGAACTCCCGTGCCGTGTCCGGGTCGAGGGCGAGGTTGAACTGGTCCTCCCACCGGAACTCGAAGCGGGCGTCGGACAGCGCGTCGTCCCATTCCTGGGCACCGGGGTGCCCCTTGGCGAGGTCGGCTGCGTGGGCGGCGATCTTGTAGGTGATGACGCCGGTCTTG
The DNA here is from genome assembly GCF_053611185.1 of Streptomyces sp. NPDC054834. Classification (NCBI taxonomy): domain Bacteria; kingdom Bacillati; phylum Actinomycetota; class Actinomycetes; order Kitasatosporales; family Streptomycetaceae; genus Streptomyces; species Streptomyces sp. NPDC054834. The sequence continues at coordinate 62,924 of NZ_JBSGZV010000006.1, forward strand.
ACGTCGTCACGGTTGGGCAGGCCCAAGTGCTCCTTGGGCGTGACGTAGCAGAGCATCGCCGTGCCCCACCAGGCGATCATCGCGGCACCGATGCCGGAGGTGATGTGGTCGTACGCCGGTGCGACGTCCGTGGTCAGCGGGCCGAGCGTATAGAACGGAGCTTCATCGCAGATCTCCTGCTGAAGGTCGATGTTCTCCTTGATCTTGTGCATCGGGACGTGTCCCGGGCCCTCGATCATGGTCTGTACGTTGAAACGCTTGGCGATCCCGTTGAGTTCCCCGAGAGTTCGGAGTTCCGCGAACTGCGCCTCGTCGTTGGCGTCCGCGATCGAGCCGGGCCTGAGCCCGTCGCCCAGCGAGTACGTGACGTCGTAGGCGGCGAGGATCTCGCAGAGCTCCTCGAAGTTCTCGTACAGGAACGACTCCTTGTGGTGCGCCAGGCACCAGGCCGCCATGATCGAGCCGCCGCGCGAGACGATGCCGGTCTTGCGGTTCGCGGTCAGCGGCACGTACGCCAGACGCACGCCGGCGTGGACGGTCATGTAGTCCACGCCCTGCTCGGCCTGTTCGATGACCGTGTCCTTGTAGATGTCCCAGGTCAGTTCCTCGGCCTTGCCGTCGACCTTCTCCAGTGCCTGGTAGAGCGGCACCGTGCCGATGGGGACGGGGGAGTTGCGCAGCACCCACTCGCGGGTGGTGTGGATGTTGCGGCCGGTGGACAGGTCCATGACCGTGTCGGCGCCCCAGCGGGTCGCCCAGGTCATCTTCTCGACCTCCTCCTCGATGGAGGACGTCACCGCCGAGTTGCCGATGTTGGCGTTGACCTTCACCAGGAACCGCTTGCCGATGATCATCGGCTCGATCTCCGGGTGGTTGACGTTGGCGGGCAGCACGGCCCGGCCGGCCGCGATCTCCTCGCGGACGACCTCGGGAGAAACGTTCTCCCTCAGCGCCACGAACTCCATCTCCGGCGTGATCTCACCTCGACGGGCATAGGCGAGCTGGGTGACCGCCTGGCCGTCCCGGCCCCTGCGTGGCTGGCGGGGCCGTCCGGGGAAGACCGCGTCGAGGTTGCGCAGGCCGCCCCGGGGCGAGGTGTGCTTGATCCCGTCGTCCTCAGGACGGACGGGACGGCCCGCGTACTCCTCGGTGTCACCGCGGCCGATGATCCAGTTCTCCCGCAGCGGCGACAGGCCCCTGCGGACGTCGGTCTCGACGAGTGGATCGGTGTACGGGCCGGAGGTGTCGTACAGCGTGACCGACTGCCCGTTGCTGAGGTGCACCTGACGGACCGGCACGCGCAGGTCGGGGCGCGAGCCCTCGACATACCCCTTGTGCCAGCCGATGGACTTCCCGGCCTCCCCGTCGCTGGAGAGCTGCGTGAAGGCAGGCGTGCGTGCGTCCTTGTTGGTCATGAGACCTACTCCCTACGCCGGCATTACCCGGTAACAGGTTCGGCGGTCGACGCAGCGGTTTCCGTCTCTCGGTGTTCCACGTGAAACATCGCGAAGACGGAGGTCAGCGCCCTCTCAGCCCGGTGCTCCGAGCTCCCGCGTGTGCAAAGGTGTCTCCACGCTAGCGTCATTTGTGGCGCGGTCAACAGTGCCCCCCTGCCCGTTCTTGCAATGATCGGGCGGTGACCACGACACAACCGTCTCCGTACCCGCCCCCCGAGCCGCCCCACAGGCACGGCCCTGGCGACGGCTCAGGACTCGGCCATGACGCCGGTGAAGGGCACGGGCACAGCAGGGGACACGGGCACTCCCACAGTCACAACCACGGCCCCGCCGCCCCGGTCTCCAAGCATCTGCGCAAGGTCATCGCGGCCGTTCTGATCCCGTTCACCGCGGCGGTAGCGGTCGGGCTCGTGGTTCTCTGGCCCGGCGGCGCCCCTCCGCACCAGCGGACGGGAGTCGGCTTCGACCGGCAGACCCAGCAGGCAACGGTCACCAAGGTGGTCGAGGTCAGCTGCAAGTCGGTGAACGCCTCCGGGGGCACCCCGGCCGGCGACACCTCCACCGCCGAGGGCAGCTCCGCGCAGCAGGGGGCGAGTGGCACCTGCAAGAAGGCGACGATCCGGGTCGACAGCGGCAAGGACAGGGGCCGTACGTTCACGGAGATCGTGCAGCCGGACCAGTCGCGACAACTGCACCAGGGCGAGAAGGTCGTGGCCGCCTACGAGCCCTCGGCGCCCAAGGACTTGCAGTACTCGGTGACCGACGTCAACCGAGGCTTCCCGATGGCGCTGCTGGCCGGGATCTTCGCACTCGCCGTCGTGGTCGTCGGGCGGATGCGTGGCGTCATGGCGCTGGTCGCGCTGGCCATCAGCTTCCTGATCCTCAACTTCTTCATCCTGCCCGCGATCCTCCAGGGGTCGAACCCGCTGATCGTGGCGGTGGTCGGCGCCAGCGCCATCATGCTCATCGCGCTCTACATGTGCCACGGCCTGTCGGCCCGTACGTCGGTGGCGGTCCTCGGCACGCTGATCTCGCTGTCTCTGATCGGTGTCCTCGGCAAGCTGTTCATCGGCTGGGCCGCCCTCACCGGCAATACCGACGACAGCACCGGTCTGATCCACGGCCTGTATCCGTCGATCGACATGAGCGGTCTGCTGCTCGCCGGTGTCATCATCGGTTCGCTCGGTGTCCTGGACGATGTGACGGTGACGCAGACCTCGGCCGTGTGGGAGCTGCACGAGGCCAATCCGTCGTTGGGCTGGCGGGGGTTGTACCGCGCGGCCATCCGTATCGGCCGCGACCACATCGCATCCGTGGTCAACACACTCGTGCTGGCCTATGCGGGTGCCGCGCTGCCACTGCTGCTGCTGTTCTCCATCGCCCAGAGCAGCGTGGGCACGGTCGCGAACAGCGAGCTGGTGGCGGAGGAGATCGTGCGCACACTGGTGGGCTCGATCGGTCTGGTGGCCTCCGTACCGGTCACCACCGCCCTCGCGGCTCTGGTGGTGGCGGCCGATCGTCCGGCAGCGGACCCGGCCGCGGCCGCCGTGAGCTCGTCGGCTCCGGCACGCGGCGGACGGGGCAGGCGCCGGAAGCGATGAGGCTGCGTCGGGAGTTGGCGGCGCCCGCGGAGAAGCGTTACTGCAAGCTCCCCAGTGCCGAGGCGGAGCTTCCGAGCCCTGCGGCAACGCTTCAGCCGGCGCTCTGTTCCTCGGCCAGGATGCGGTCCAGGGCCTCGTCGAGGTGGGCGTCGAAGTCGGCCAGCGCCCCCTCCTGCCCCAGCGGCACCAGCTTGTCCGTACGGTCGAGGAAGGCCACCAGCGGGGGCGTCGAGGAGCGGAACAGGGCCTGATCGGCCCCCACCTGAAGCCGGATCAGCACCTCGCCCAGCGCCTCGGGGCCGGCGGGCGAGATGCGCACATCGCCGTCGCCGCACGGCCGGCCCACCCCGTCGATCAGCAGCTCCCGCCCGAAGGCCCAGGTCACCGGGGCATCACCGGGCAGGTGGAAGGTCAGCCGTACGGCATAGGGATCACATGTCTCGTACCGCAGTTCCACGGGGATGCGGAAGGAGAGCTCCTCCGACACGAGAAAGCTCATCATGACTTCTGCCTGTACGGACTCGCGCATCGCCCATCCCGTCATAGGACACCGACTGGCCGGTAAGGACACCTTTGACACTGATGAAATCTTGCTGAAAGTACACATGAGATCACAAGGAGTGAGTTTTCAGATACTGATAGAGACCGCGATCGAGCCCAGGTGCCGTCCGACCTCCGTCTGGAGCCGCTGGACCGCGGGCAGCAGCCGGTCGGCCTGGTGGGAAGGCAGGGAGATGGCCATCGTGGCAGCCGTGGTGCCGACGGTGATCGGGATCGCCGCGCAGACCGTGCCCAGCGCGTACTCCTGCCGCTCCGTCACCGGTTCCATCCGCCGGATCCGCTCGAGGCGCCGCAGCAGGGCGCGGTCGTCGCGCACCGTGTACGGAGTGAGGGACTGCACGGGGTAACGGCCGAGGTGGTCACGGCGGGCCTCCTCGTCCAGCTGGGACAGCAGGCACTTACCGATGGCGTGGGCGTGCCCGGTCTCGCGGAAGTCGGCCCACTCCTCGACCGCGGGGTTGCCCGGGGTGTCGGAGACGCACATGACCTCGATCTCGCCCTCGCGGTACATGGCGTAGTACACCGGTACACCGATGGAGTCCCGGCAGTGCGCGAGCGCGTCGGCGACCGTGCTGCGACGTTTCTGCTTCGCTCCGCTGCTGCTCAGCCGTTCGGCCGCTTCACCGAGGAAGAACAGTCCCTTCTCCCGGCGCAGATAGCCCTCATGCACCAGGGTGCGCAGCAGGTGGTACGCCGTGGGGAGGGCGAGGCCGGTCTCGCGGGCCAGTTGCTTGGCCGGGGCTCCGTACTCGTGACCGGCGACGGTCTCCAGCAGGCGCATCGCGCGCTGCACGGATCCGATGAGGGTCGCGGACTGCCGCTGTTCGGGGATCGCCACGGTGTGCGGCCGCCCGGCCGGAGGTGTGGCGGTGCGTGGCGGGGGCTGGGTGGGGGGTGCGTGCGGTTCCGTGGGTACGGTGTCGACCGTGGCCAAGAGGTCACTCCCGAAGCGCGAGGGGGCAGCCCGTGCAGGAGGAACACGGGGGTGGGGGTGTATGCCGTCCCCGGGGCTGGGCCCCGTGGCGAATTCCGGACTCTAATCGCCCGCCACCGCCCGCGGACCGCTCGCCCGGAAAACTTCCCTCGCCCGAGGGAACCGGCGATCCCTGTTACCGTCGCCGGCTCCCGCGGCGGCTCACCAGTCGCTGCGCGACGAGGAGCCCGCCATGAACTTCCGAACTATGTAGATGAGTCCGCCGACCAGGGCCACGAAGACCAGCGCCTTGAAGAGCAGGCCGATCACGAACCCGACGACGGTGGCTATCAGGCCGCCGAACACGACCAGGGCGATGACCGGCACCGCGACCCACTTCACCCACCACGGCAGACCCGCGAAGATCTCTCGCATTGCCCTTGTCCCTTGCTCTCGAAGTCGTGCTCCAGATGTCCTGCCTCGATGCTAGGTCCGCGGGCGGGCCCGGCGGGGGCCTCGCACCCCTTGTCCTCCCCTGACCGTTCCCCTAGGGAATCACCGGGGACGGCCTCACGCCTCGGGCGGAGAGAACACCACCAGGACCCTGAGGTCCTCGCTGATGTGGTGGAACTTGTGAGCGACCCCGGCCGGCACGTACACCACGCTGCCCCGTGCCACCTGGGTTGTCTCCAGGCCGACCGTGAGGGAGGCGCGGCCGCTGACGACGACGTACACCTCGTCCTGGTTGTGCGGCTTCTGTGGGTCGTGCTCGCCCGCGTCGAGGGCGTACAGGCCGACCGACATGTTCCGTTCGCGCAGGAACTGGAGGTAGGCGCCCTCGTTGGCGGCGCGCTCCGCCTCCAGTTCGTCCAGCCGGAATGCCTTCATCCTGTTGTCGCCCTCGCCCTACTGCTCGCAGCCGTTCAGGTCTGCCACGATCAGACACATGAAGAATTTCATAGTCAAGACGATCGCCAACGCAGGCGCCCTGGCGGTCGCCGTATGGCTGCTCGACAAGATCACTCTGACCGGTGACAACACCGCCAAGAAGGCCGGCACGCTGATTGCCGTCGCCCTGGTCTTCGGCCTGGTGAACTGGCTGGTCAAGCCGCTCGTCAAGGTGCTGACCTTCCCGTTGTTCATCCTCACGCTCGGTCTGTTCACCCTGGTGGTCAACGCGCTGATGCTGCTGCTGACCTCGTGGGTGTGTGACAAGCTCGACCTGAGCTTCCACGTGGAGGGCTTCTGGACGGCCGTGCTCGGCGGCCTGATCATCTCGCTCGTCTCCTGGGCGCTGCACGTCGTCCTGCCCGATGAGGACTGAGCCCGCCATGGCCTACCGCGTCTGCTTCGTCTGCACCGGCAACATCTGCCGGTCCCCGATGGCCGAGTCCGTCTTCCGCGCGCGCGTGGCGGAGGCCGGGCTGGAGGATCTCGTCGAGGTCGACAGCGCCGGCACCGGCGGCTGGCACGAGGGCGACGGCGCCGATCCGCGTACCGTCTCCGTCCTGGACGACCACGGCTACGACAGCGACCACACCGCCCGCCAGTTCCAGGCGTCCTGGTTCGCCCGTCTCGACCTGGTGATCGCCCTGGACACCGGCCACCTCAAGGCCCTGCGCCGCCTGGCGCCCACGGAGGAGGACGCACGCAAGGTGCGGCTCCTGCGCTCCCATGATCCCGACGCGGGCGACGACCTCGACGTACCGGATCCGTACTACGGGGGCCTGGACGGCTTCGAGGAGTGTCTTGAGATGGTGGAGGCGGCGAGCACCGGTCTGCTCGCCGCGGTACGGCACGAAGCGGAGGGACGGGCGGCATGAGCGAGCCGGCTGCGGGCAACGCCGGCCCGGGCGCCGAGAAGGGCCCTGGAGGCGCCGGGTACGGTCTCTCCGGCCCCGGCGAAGGCACGCGCGCGGTGCGGGCCGGGCTGCCCGAGCCGGTCAAGCACGAGCCCGCCCTGCCCGGGCCCGTGTTCGCCGCCCACTTCCACCTGCCGGGCGATCCCACGGGGCCGTACACCTACGGCCGCGACGAGAACCCCACCTGGACCCTGCTGGAGCGCGCCATCGGCGAGCTCGAGGCCCCTGGGCGGGACGGCGTGGAGACGCTGGTCTTCTCCTCCGGCATGGCCGCCACCTCGTCCGTGCTGTTCTCCCAGCTGCGTACCGGGGACGCTGTCGTGCTGCCCAGCGACGGCTACCAGGCGCTGCCGCTGGTGCGCGCCCAGCTGGAGGCCTACGGCATCGAGGTGCGCACCGCGTCCACCGGCGGCGACGCGCAGCTTGAGGTCCTCGACGGGGCGAGGCTGCTGTGGATCGAGTCGCCGGCCAATCCCGGGCTCGACGTCTGCGACATCCGGCGGCTCGTGGGCGCGGCTCACGCGCGTGGCGCCCTGGTCGCCGTCGACAACACGCTCGCGACGCCGCTCGGGCAGCGGCCGCTGGAACTGGGCGCCGACTTCTCCGTGGCCAGCGGCACCAAGCAGCTCACCGGGCATGGGGACCTCCTGCTCGGATACGTCACCGGCCGAAGCGGCGAGGCCATGGCAGCAGTACGCCGCTGGCGCAAGATCGCCGGAGCGATCGCCGGGCCCATGGAGGCCTGGCTGGCCCACCGCTCCCTGGCCACGCTCCAGCTGCGGGTGGACCGGCAGAACGCCACCGCCCTGACTCTCGCCGAGGCCCTGCGGGGACGGCCCGAGGTGAACGGGCTGCGATATCCGGGGCTGCCGGACGACCCCGCGCACGAGATCGCCGCACAGCAGATGCGCCGCTACGGGTGCGTCGTCTCCTTCACGCTGCCTACGCGCGCGCGTGCCGACCGTTTCCTCGACGCCCTCCGGTTCGTGGACGACGCGACCAGCTTCGGCGGGATCCGTTCGACGGCCGAACGGCGCGGCCGCTGGGGCGGGGACGCGGTGCCGGAGGGATTCATCCGACTGTCGGTCGGCGCCGAGGACCCGGAGGACCTGGTGGCGGATGTGCTCCGGGCGCTGGACGAGTCGGCGGACTGACGGCGGGACGAGGACCCGATGGGTTCCGGCCGTGCACGACGGACGGTCCGAGCCTCCCCCCTCGTGGCTCGGACCGTCCCGGTTCCGCGCGCGAAGAACCGCGCGAACAAGGCTAGTTGACTCTCTGTCAGTGTCCAATCACGCTAGCGACAGAGACCTATCGACTTATTTATAGTTGGACCTGCCGGGGGGCGGGAGAAGGGCAGGGAAAGGGGAGGGCGTTCCATGGATCTGGCCTTGCTGCGCACCTTCGTGACCGTGCACCGGGCCGGCTCCTTCACCCGCGCCGCCGCGCTTCTCGGTCTCTCCCAGCCGGCCGTCACCTCCCAGATCCGCACCCTGGAAAGACAGCTGGGCCGCCCGCTGTTCCTGCGGCAGGCCCGCGGGGTGACCCCCACGACCATCGGCGACGAGCTCGCGCACAAGGCCGCGCCGCATCTCGACGCGCTCGTGGAGATAGCCGAGACCGGGCTCGACGACGAGTCCTCGCTGCGCACCCTGCACCTCGCCGGGCCGCCGGAGTTCACCGCGGAACGCGCGCTCCCCGCCCTCACCGAGCTCGTCGGGGACGACGGGCAGGGCTTCGCACTGCGCGCCTCCTTCGGGACCGCCGAGGAGATTCTGGAAGGGCTCGCCGCCGGGCATCATGATCTGGTCATCTGCACGGCCCGTCCGCGCGGTGCACTGCTCACGGCGACTCCGCTGTGCGATGAGGAGCACGTCCTGGTCGCCGCCCCTCGCTGGGCCGAGCGGATCGACTCGGGGAAACCGCACCGCAAGGGGGCCGCCGCCCTGGAGAACCTGCCCGTGGTCGAGGTTCACGAGTCGCTGCCCTTCGTGTCCCGCTACTGGGCCTCCGTCTTCGACTCCCGTCCCTCCGCGTCCGGCACCGTCATCGTTCCCGACCTGCGCGCCGTCCTTGCCTGTGCGACCGCCGGGGCCGGGCTGGCGGTACTGCCCCGCTATCTGTGCACCGCCGCCGTCCAGCACGGTGACGTGGTCGCGCTGCACGAGCCGGCCGTGCCCCCGCTGCGGACATACTTCCTGGTGGTGCGCACCGGCACGCTCGCGATGCCCCATATCGCGCGGGCACACGAGTGGCTTCAGCGGGCGGCCACCGACTGGTGCTGAGCAGGGGGCGCACCGCGGTGACGGCGTGCGCTCGCCTGGTGGCGCTTTGCGATGTTTCACGTGGAACCAACCGGGTGACATTTCTCCCATGACCGTCCGACCCGTGGTCAAGCGCACCGCCCGTGCCGTTCTCCTCGACGGTGACGACCTGATCCTGATCAAGCGCACCAAGCCTGGTGTCGATCCCTACTGGGTCACGCCCGGTGGCGGGGTGGAACCGAGCGACACGACCGTCGTCGACGCCCTGCACCGCGAGGTGCACGAGGAACTCGGCGCCAAGATCACCGATGTGGTGCCCTGCTTCGTGGACACCGTGGAGCACATCGGCGAGGACGGCGGCGCGACCGGCGTGAAGGTGCAGCACTTCTTCGTCTGCCGGCTGGAGTCCATGGATCCCTCGCTTCGCCACGGGCCCGAAATGGACGAACCCGCCGGCGAGTACGAGATCGTCCGTGTGTCCTTCACGCGGGTCGGAATCGCCTCCGTCCACCTCGTCCCGCTGTCCTTGCGGCACTACCTGGACGGCAACATCGAGGGCGTGCGGGCCATGCACGCCCCGGATCTGGGCTGAGGCTCAGTTCCCGGCGACCACGAGCTCCTCGACCGAGTCGTGGCGTATCCGCTCCGAGGGGATACCGACGTCCCTGAGCGCGTCGACGCCGCTGCGGATCATTCCGGGCGGCCCGGAGAGATAGGCCTCGTACCGGGTCCGCGGGCCGTATTCGCGCACGGCGTCCGGGAGCTGGAAGTGTGCCTGCTGGTCGACGATGGCGCGGACGGAGAGCCAGGGATGGCTCTGCTGGAGCCGCAGCATGGTGTCGATGTCGTACAGGTCGTGGTCCGTGCGGGCGCCGTAGAACACCTCGACGGGACGGCGCTCGCCGTGCTCGGCGATGTCCTCGACCAGCGCCTTGATGGGCGCTATGCCGGTGCCGCCACCGAGACAGAGCAGACCGCTGTCGGTGGTGTGGTCGACGGTCATCGACCCGGTGGACGGACCGAGCCGGATGACGTCCCCGGGGCGGGCCCGGTGCACCAGGGCATTGGAGACCCAGCCCCCGGGAACGACCTTCACGTGGAACGTCAGCAGCCGCTCTCGCTGGATGTCCATCGCGGGCGGGAACAGCGGTCGCAGGCCGGGGTGGCGTACGAAGAGCAGGGCGTAGAAGTACGAGGTGACCTGGTCGGCCACGGGGGCGATCTCGGCCATGGTGCGGCGGATGAGGAGGGCGTCCGGGGAGGCGCCCACGGCGGCGGGGAGCTCCGCGTGCTCCATGGGGGCGGGAGCATCCGTGGAGGGGTGTTCACGCACGGGATGTATGCGTCTCACCCCGGACGTGAACCGGAGTCGACCCTACCGGCCACCACCCGCCACACAAGTCCCCCCTCGCTCCCCCGTGAATCGGGACCGGCCCCGAACCGGTGATTCCCTCAACTACCGGTCAGCGCCCACCAATTGGTAGGCATCCCAGAGATCCCGTCCTGTGTAGGAGTGTGTCGCGAGCCCCGTGAGGCTGGCGTCCGCATTGACCGCGACGGACACCGGCACCACCGTGAAGAGATCCCGGTCCGACATCGAGTCGCCGTAAGCGACACAGTCGGCACGCGTCACCCCGAACTTCTCGCACAGCTGGTCCGCGATACACACTTTGGCCGCGGAGTTGAGCGCACCGTCCGGGTCCACCGGCTCGGTGAACGGCACGGCGGGAAAGCGAGACCCGAACGCGGCATGCGCTCCCCAGTCCAGGAGCCGTTCCACGAAGAAGGAAGGCGAGAGCGACACCACTGCGCAATAGTCACCGGCACCCCTGATCTTCGCCCACACATCACGGATCCGGGCCAGCCAAGGAGCCCCCTCGAAAGCGGCGACCACATGCGCCTCGGTGAGTTCCGCCCACAGCGCACGTACATGGATCGCGTATTCCGGTGGTCCGATCCGCCCTGCCGCGATCTCCAGATCGAGGGCCAGCGCCTCGGCTTCCAGCCCGAGTTGGCGGGAGATTTCCACTGGCGCGGTCGTGCCATGCAGCAAAGTGCCATCAAGATCGAAGAGATGAAGTCTCGGCATGGCCTAGAGGCTAATGGGATGACTTGATGGCTCTCCTGCGGCCTGCCGGATGCTCGTCGTTCGCCGACGTTTCACGTGAAACACCCCGTGCCTGTCCGTGCGCTGTGTGGATGGCTACGACATGGCCAAAAGCACCTGCGTATGCCTCGAAACAGGTGGACGCAGAGGCCACCGGTCGGACAGCCTGACCTGCGTGCCGACTCCATCCCTCGACGCTCTGCCCATTCGCCGTCTGACGCTGCGCGATCTCACCGCCTGCGCCGACTTGTCCGAAGATCGGGGGTGGCCACGCGAGGAACACAAGTGGGGCTTCCTCCTCGTCGCCGGACGGGGTTACGGCATCGACGATCCCGATGGTGGTCTGGTCGCCGCGTGCGTCGTCACGCAGTACGGCCCGCAGGACCGCCCGGCTCTCGGTGCCCTCGGCATGGTCCTGGTCGCCGGGCGGCATGCCCGCCGGGGCGTCGGGCGCCGCTTGATGCGCCACGTCGTCTCCGCGGTGGGAACCACGCCCCTGACCCTGCACGCGACGCCGTACGGACGCCCGCTCTACGAGGAGCTCGGTTTCAAGGTCATCGGCCGGGCGGAGATGGTGATGGGGCACTTCACCCCGGGTGGGCCGGAGCACGGCGTCCCGACGCGTGCGGCCACCGCCGAGGACCTCACCTCGATCCTCCGGCTCGACGAGGAGGTGTTCGGGGCCGACCGCACCCACATCATCACGCGGCTTCCCGCCTTCGCCGACCAGTTGCGCGTCGCTGAGGAGAACGGCCGGATCACCGGGTACGCGGGCGCCTGGCCCAACATGGACACGCAGGTCGTCGGCCCGCTGGTCGCCCGGGACACCGAGACGGCGCGGGCCCTGCTCGCATCGCTCGCCGCCCACACGGACCGCCCGCTGCGGACCGACATCGACGTACGGCACGAAGGGCTGCTGGCGTGGGTGAAGGAGCGCGGGCTGGAGTCCGTCGCCTTCAACTCCGTCATGACGTACGGCGTCACAGACCTGCCCGGGGACTGGACTCGCCGATTCGCTCCACTGACGGTGGCGGCGGGCTGAGACGTCCCTGCACGCGGAACACCGGCCACCGCTGAAACGCGGGGCCGGTGTTCACCTCTGACGGTCTCCGATCAGGCGAGCGTCTCCACTGCGGTGAGGGCGAAGCCGTGGTCCTGTTCCGGGGTGCCACCGCCGACGCCGATCGCTCCGATCAGGCGGCCGTCGCGGTGGACCGGGATGCCGCCCGCGATGAACAGCAGGGGCCGGTCGAGCGCGGTGGGCAGGGTGTGGAAGGGGGCGCCGGGCTGGACGGCGTCGACAAGGTCGGCGGTGGGGGCGTCCAGCTGGAGCGCCGTGTAGGCCTTGCGGGTGCTGGTCTCACCGGAAATCAGTACGGCCCGGTCGTCCCGGCGGAAGGCCAGCAGGTGGCCGCCCGCGTCCAGCACGGTGACGCTCACGGTGGCTCCGGCGGCCTCGGCCGCTTCACGGGCCGCCTGCACGAGGGATTCGGCGTCCTGCGTGGTCAGCGGGGTGACGGTGGTGGTGCTCATGAGGGGTGCTTCTCCTTGTGGTGTTCCGGACATCGCGCTCGGGGAGCGCGGTGGTTCAGTGATGGACGGCTGCGCGCTGCTCGGCGGTCGTACCGGCGGCCATCACCGTGCCGCGAGCGCTGTCGCGGCGTTCGAGAGCCGCGGAGAACAGGGCCAGTACCAGGGCCGCCGCGGCGAGGACGGCACCGACCCAGTTGGGGGCGGTGTAGCCGAGGCCTGCGCTGATCACCAGGCCGCCGAGCCAGGCGGAGAGGGCGTTGCCCAGGTTGAAGGCGCCGATGTTCACGGCCGACGCCAGTGTCGGGGCGCCGTGCGCCTGGTCGAGGACACGCTTCTGAAGGGGCGGCACGGTCGCGAAGCCCAGGGCGCCGATCAGGGCGATGGACACCGCTGCCGCGATCTTGTTGTGCGCGGTGAGCGTGAACAGCGCGAGTACGACGGCCAGGGCGCCCAGCGAGACGTAGAGCATGGGCATCAGCGCGCGGTCGGCGAACTTGCCGCCTACCAGGTTGCCGCCGACCATGCCGAGGCCGAACAGCACCAGCAGCCAGGTGACGGTTCCGTCGGCGAATCCGGCGACGTGGGTCATCATCGGCGCGATGTAGGTGATGGCCGCGAAGACACCGCCGAAACCGAGAACGGTCATCGCCATGGCCAGCAGGACCTGGGCGTTCTTGAAGGCGGCCAGCTCGTCGCGCAGGTGCACGCCCTCCGGCATGGGCACCTCGGGCACCAGCCTGGCGATGCCGGCCAGGCCGACCACACCGAGGGCCGCGACGATACCGAAGGTGACACGCCAGCCGACGTGCTGCCCGACGAGCGTGCCCAGCGGGACACCGACGACATTGGCGACAGTCAGGCCCGTGAACATCATCGCGATGGCGCCCGCCTTCTTGTCCGGTGCCACCAGGTCGGCCGCGACGACCGAGCCGATGCCGAAGAACGCGCCGTGCGCGAGGGAGGCGACCACACGGCCGATCAGCATGACCGCGAAGACGGGCGCTACGGCGGACAGCAGGTTCCCGGCGATGAACAGACCCATCAGCAGCATCAGCATCCGCTTGCGGGAGATCTTGGTGCCGAGCACGGTCATCAGGGGAGCCCCCAGCACCACGCCGAGCGCGTAGCCGGTGACCAGCAGGCCCGCGGTGGGGATGGAGACCCCGAAGTCGCCCGCGACCTCGGGCAGCAAGCCCATGATCACGAACTCGGTCGTTCCGATTCCGAAGGCCCCGATCGCGAGGGCCAGTAGCGCGAGAGGCATGTGGGGGTAGACCTTCCCAGACGATTGCATGAGCGCTTTCCAAGCGTCGACAATAGTTGCAGACGCGGGCTAAATGCAAGTGCGGGCTATTGCGCCACTGTCCTATCCTTGGATTGCAGCCGCTCCGGGACAGAGGAGAACGCCACATGACAGCGACGGACCCCGCGCTCACCGCGCTCGCACAGGGCTGGTGCGCCCTCTCCCTGCTGCACGGGAGAATCGAGGCCCACATCGAGCGCGCCCTCCAGAGCGGGCACGACCTGAGCGTGCGCGAGTACTCCCTGCTGGACGTGCTCAGCCGCCAGCACGACGGCGAAGGAGGGCACCTACAGATGAAGCAGGTCGCCCACGCCGTCGTCCTCAGCCAGAGCGCCACCACGCGGCTGGTCACCCGGCTGGAGGACCGCGGGCTGCTCGAGCGCTACCTGTGCCCCACCGATCGCCGTGGCATCTACACGAACGTCACCGAGGCCGGGCTCAAACTGCTTGCGGAAGCGCGGCCCACCAATGACGCCGCCCTGCGGGAGGCACTCGACGAGGCGGCGAGGAGTCCTGAACTGGCGCCGCTGGTACGCGTGGTGGAGTCACTGAACGTGGCCGCATAGGGTGCGCCCATGGGAGATCATTTCGAGATACGCGCCGCCGTCGCCGACGACGTCCCCGCCATCATCGGCATGCTCGCCGACGACCCGCTCGGCGCACAGCGCGAGTCACCGGATGACCTGGCCCCGTACCTGACCGCGTTCGAGCGACTCGACGCCGACCCGAACCAGCATCTGGTCGTCGCCGAACGCGAGGGCCGAGTCGTCGGCACACTTCAGCTCACGATCATTCCCGGGCTGTCGAGGCGCGGGGCCACCAGGTCGATCATCGAGGGCGTCCGCATCCACGCGGACGAACGGGGCAGCGGCCTGGGCACGCGGCTCATCGAGTGGGCGATCGCGGAATCCAGGCGGCTGGGCTGCCAGTTGGTGCAGCTGACCTCCGACAACACACGCACCGACGCCCATCGCTTCTACGAGCGGCTCGGCTTCACGGCCTCGCACGTGGGTTTCAAGCTCGCACTCTGAGAACCGGCCGAGCCGGCCTGTTTCACGTGAAACAGGCCACCCGCCGCGGACCGCTAACCGATCCCCCGCCAGCCCTCCGCCTCCACCCCGCCGGGGACGGGAGCCCCCTCGTCATACGGCTGACGCGTGAACACGAACGACCCGAGGTCAAGATGACCGAGGGCTCCGTCCGGACGCCGTACGGGCCGCAGGAGCTCTCCGGCGTAGTAGCCCTCCAGCCCCGTCCAGGTGCCGTCACCGTTGGCCCGGAAACGCGAGCTGCGGCCGTTGCCGGACAGCGGCCCCAGGGAGACGAGCCCGTCAGCCGTCACCCGCAGAGCGAAGGCATGTGTGCCCCAGTACCACTGTCCCGCGAGTTCCAGCACCGAGTGGTCGACCTCGGACAGCGGTCGCCAGGGCTCGGGAATCCTTGGCTCGGCCTCGGCGACGATACGTACGAGGTCGGCGCCCACCACGGACAACGAGGGACCGGATGTGCAGTTGGCCAGCACCACGGCTGCGACATCGTCCGCCACACTGAAGGTGAGGTTCGCCAGAAAGCCCGGCAACGAGCCGGAGTGCCCCGCGAGCAGCCTGCCGTCGCGGCGCTGGACCTGAAGACCGAGACCGTAGGTGGCACCGTCCATCACATCCGCGGCCTCGGCCGGCGCCGCAGGCGTCCGCATCTCCCGTACCGACTCCGCGCTCAGCACACGGTCGTCGCCCTTGGCCAGGAAAGCAGCGAAGCAGGCCAAGTCGCCGGTGGTGGACCACAGTTGGCCGGCGGGAGCCATACGGCCGAGGTCCTCCACCGGCTCGGGCAGCAGTGCGTCGGCCCATGGGTGCACCGCCCAGCCACCTGCACAGGGTGCCTGCGGCTGGGCAGTCGTGCGGTTCAGGCCCAGGGGTTCGAGCACCTCGCGCCGGAGGACCTCCTCCCAGGAGGCGCCACGCAGCTCCTCCACCAGCGCGCCCAGAAGCGTGTAGCCGGGGTTCGAATAGTGGAACCGGCGGCCGACCGGATGCAGCAGGGGCTGCTCGCCCAAGACGTCACTCAGCTCCGGACGCAAAGAACCGGGAGTCCGCTCCCACCAAGGCCCGGGCGACTCGGCCGCCAGCCCACCCGTGTGCGCGAGCAGTTCGGCGATGGTGGCCTCCCCCGCACCGGTGCCCGGCAGATGCTTCTCCAGCGGGTCACCGAGGTCGAGCAGGCCTTCGTCGCGCAGTCGCAGAACCAGGACGGCGGTGAACGTCTTGGTGATCGAACCGATCCTGTACTGCACGTTCTCGTCCGGACCATGGCCGTCCACGCAGGTCCGCGCTCCGTGCCACACCGCTCGCCCGCCCCGCACCACCGCCGCGACCAGTGACGGTGCGCGCCCTTCGGCCTGGGCCACGGCGATCCGGTGCCGCAATGCCCGACGCGTGCCGGGCAGCAGCTCTTCCTCAGATGTCGTCATGCCGCCAGTCCATCCCGGAAGGCCCGTGGGCGTCGAGTTGATTTGGACGACGGTTGATGTGGGCGACGCCGTGTAGGGTCTCACATCGCGTGACATGCGCCATCTCAACGCGTCAGCGCCGACCTGGTGCTATGGCCGTCCCGGTCCTCGGCCGCGCGTCACCTTGAGATGCGGGCTTTGATCAGTGGTGAAGATTCGCTCCAGATAGGGCCCGAGTGCGGCCTGCCAACGCTTCTCGTCCATCCCGGTGGCCCGCTCGGCACGCCGCTCGGCGATCTCCCGACGCACCGCGCCGATCACGTACGCCTTGACTGCGGCGACCACCGGCATGATGGCGTCCACGTCGACGTCGCCCAGTGCGGCCACCACGGTCCCCCCACTGGCCAGCGCGTGCGGCGCGAGCTGGGGTCGGCCATCCAGCAGATCGGCGAGCCATTCGTGCTCGTGCGCGGCGTGCCGAGTGGCTTCGGCAAGAGACCCGCGTCGGCCAGCTGGCGGCTGACGGATACTCACCGTCGTAGTGACACTCCTACACGCCGGTGGATCAGGTCTGCGCCATGTCCACGAACCGCGAGTAGTGGCCCTGGAAGGCGACCGTGATCGTGGCCGTCGGGCCGTTTCGGTGCTTGGCGACGATCAGGTCGGCCTCGCCCGCGCGAGGGGACTCCTTCTCGTAGGCGTCCTCACGATGCAGCAGGATGACCATGTCGGCGTCCTGCTCGATGGACCCCGACTCACGCAGGTCGGAGACCATGGGTTTCTTGTCGGTGCGCTGCTCGGGGCCACGGTTGAGCTGGGAGAGCGCGATGACCGGGATCTCCAGCTCCTTGGCGAGCAGCTTGAGGTTACGGGACATGTCCGAGACCTCCTGCTGACGGCTCTCGGCACGCTTGGAGCCGCCGGACTGCATCAGCTGGAGATAGTCGATCACGACCAGCCGGATGTCGTTGCGCTGTTTGAGCCGACGGCACTTGGCACGGATCTCCATCATCGACAGGTTCGGGGAGTCGTCGATGAAGAGCGGCGCGGCCGACACGTCCGGCATACGGCGGGCCAGCCGCGTCCAGTCCTCGTCGGTCATCGTGCCCGAGCGCATGTGGTGCAGGGCGACGCGGGCCTCGGCGGACAGCAGACGCATCGCGATCTCGTTGCGGCCCATTTCGAGCGAGAAGATGACGCTCGGCAGGTTGTGCTTGATGGAGGCGGCCCGTGCGAAGTCCAGGGCCAGCGTCGACTTACCCATGGCGGGACGTGCCGCGATGACGATCATCTGGCCGGGGTGCAGACCGTTCGTCAGCGAGTCGAAGTCGGTGAACCCCGTCGGCACGCCCGTCATCTCGCCGCTCCGCGAGCCGATGGCCTCGATCTCGTCGAGGGCGCCCTCCATGATGTCGCCGAGCGGGAGGTAGTCCTCGCTGGTGCGCTGCTCGGTGACGGCATAGATCTCGGCCTGGGCGCGGTTGACGATCTCGTCGACGTCGTCGTCGGCCGCGTATCCCATCTGCGTGATGCGCGTGCCGGCCTCGACCAGGCGGCGCAGCACCGCGCGCTCATGGACGATCTCGGCGTAGTACTCGGCGTTCGCCGCCGTCGGCACCGTCTGGACGAGGGTGTGCAGATACGCCGCTCCGCCGATCTTGTTGATCTCACCTCGCTTGGTGAGCTCGGCGGCGATGGTGATGGGGTCGGCGGGCTCGCCCTTCGCGTAGACGTCGAGGATCGCCTGGTAGATCGTCTCGTGCGCGGGTTTGTAGAAGTCGTGGCCCTTGAGGACCTCGACGACGTCGGCGATGGCGTCCTTGGAGAGCAGCATGCCGCCGAGCACGGACTGCTCGGCGTCGAGGTCCTGCGGCGGCACCCGTTCGAAGGAGGAACCACCGCCGTCCCAAGCGCCGCCGTCGCCGCCCCGGTCGTGCTGCTCGTCACGGCCGCGGCCGCCACCGCTGCTCCGGCGGGAGGCGGGCAGACGATCGCTGGGACCGCTGTCGGCCCACGGATCGTCCAAGGGCTCGGAAATGCTCACCGAGCCACCTCCTCCCGTCCGCCCGGGCGGACCTCGCCGTGCCCTTTTTTTGTACGGCACAGCACTGACAACTGAGAGACCCAAATCCGGTTGCACCGCGTCGGTTTTGCGAGGTTTCCGAGGCCGGCGGAAGGAGCGGGCGCCGCACAACGGTAGGCCCCTCGGCACCGTCAGCCAATCTGGTTATCCACAGGCCATGTGGACGAAGGCCCGGATGCTGTGGAGAACTCGCCGAAACCTGTGCACGACCCGGTGGACAGGCCTGTGAACAAGCCCTCGATTCCTCCCTCGAAAGCGCCCTGACCAGCACCTTTCCCATCCACGGGCTGTGCAGAAGAAAAACTTCCCCAGTCGGACCAAGATCGCCCCAAGAGGGGTGCGCAAGCATGTGACCCACAACCATAAGTAAGGGCCACAACTCGTTTGCATCTCTTACCTGTGGACGATTAGATTAGTGCTCATGCCACAGGCTTCCACGATCCCCGGAGCCGGCCCACGACGGCACGACCGCGAGATCGTCGCCCTGGCCGTCCCCGCCTTCGGCGCACTCGTCGCCGAGCCCCTTTTCGTCATGGCCGACAGCGCGATCGTCGGCCATCTCGGCACGTCCCAGCTCGCCGGCCTCGGGGTCGCCTCGGCCCTCCTCACGACGGCCGTGAGCGTCTTCGTCTTTCTCGCCTACGCCACCACGGCGGCCGTCGCCCGACGTGTCGGCGCCGGCGACCTCCAGGCGGCCATCCGCCAGGGCATGGACGGCATCTGGCTCGCACTGCTGCTGGGCGCCACGGTCATCGCCCTTGTCCTGCCCCTGGCACCCGCCTTGGTCGGCCTCTTCGGTGCCTCGCCCACCGCGGCCCCGTACGCGACGACCTATCTGCGCATCTCCGCCCTGGGCATCCCGGCCATGCTGGCCGTGCTCGCCGCCACCGGTGTCCTGCGCGGGCTCCAGGACACCAGGACACCGCTGTACGTGGCCGTCGCGGGCTTCGTCGCCAATGCCGCTCTCAACGTCGGTCTCGTCTACGGCGCCGGCCTCGGCATCGCCGGTTCCGCCTGGGGCACGGTGATCGCCCAGTGCGGGATGGCGGCGGTGTATCTCACCGTGGTCGTCCGAGGAGCCCGCCGACACGGAGCATCCCTGCGGCCCGACGCATCCGGCATCCGGGCCTCCGCCCATGCCGGCGCCCCCCTGCTGATCCGGACTCTCTCGCTGCGGGCGATCCTCATGATCGCCACAGCCGTCGCGGCCCGCCTCGGCGACGCCGACATCGCGGCCCACCAGATCATCCTGTCCCTGTGGAGCCTGCTTGCCTTCGCCCTCGATGCCATCGCGATCGCCGGGCAGGCCATCATCGGGCGCTTTCTCGGCGCGGACGACGCCCAGGGAGCCCGGGACGCCTGTCGCCGGATGGTGCAGTGGGGCCTGGCAGTCGGGGTGCTCCTGGGACTGCTGGTGATCGTGACGCGACCGCTGTTTCTGCCGCTGTTCACCAGCGACGGCGTAGTAAAGGACACCGCGCTGCCCGCGCTGCTCATGGTGGCGCTCTCCCAGCCGATCTGCGGAGTGGTCTTCGTCCTCGACGGCGTACTCATGGGCGCGGGGGACGGGCCGTACCTGGCCGGAGCCATGCTGGTGACCCTTGCGGTCTTCGCCCCCGTGGCGCTCTTGGTCCCCGTCTTCGGGGGCGGACTCACCGCGCTCTGGGCAGCCATGACGCTGATGATGACCGTACGGATGCTGACGCTGTGGCTGCGTACCCGCTCGGGCCGCTGGATCGTCACCGGCGCAACGCGCTGACCGTTTCACGTGAAACCGCCGTTTCACGTGAAACACAACGAAGAGGGGGCCGCACCCAGCAGGTGCGGCCCCCTCTCTCAGCTGTTCAAGCCGAGCGCAGCGATCACGCAGCGACGACCTCGAGGTTGACCTTGGCGGCAACCTCGGGGTGCAGACGCACGGACGTCTCGTGAGCGCCCAGCGTCTTGATCGGCGAACCGACCTCGATGCGGCGCTTGTCGACATCGGGGCCACCGGCAGCCTTGATCGCCGAAGCGATGTCGGCCTGGGTGACGGAACCGAAGAGGCGACCGGCGTCGCCGGCACGCACGGCCAGGCGGACCTTGACGCCCTCGAGCTGGGCCTTCACCTGGTTGGCCTGCTCGATGGTCTGGATCTCGTGGATCTTGCGAGCACGACGGATCTGCTCGACGTCCTTCTCGCCACCCTTGGTCCAGCGGATAGCGAACTTCCGCGGGATCAGGTAGTTGCGAGCGTAGCCGTCCTTGACGTCGACGACGTCGCCGGCGGCACCGAGGCCGGAGACCTCGTGGGTGAGGATGATCTTCATTAGTCGGTCACCCTTCCCTTAGCGCGCGGTGGACGTGTAGGGCAGCAGTGCCATCTCACGGCTGTTCTTGACGGCCGTGGCGACGTCACGCTGGTGCTGCGTGCAGTTGCCGGTCACGCGGCGGGCACGGATCTTGCCGCGGTCGGAAATGAACTTCCGCAGCATGTTCGTGTCCTTGTAGTCCACGTACGTGACCTTGTCCTTGCAGAAAGCGCAGACCTTCTTCTTAGGCTTGCGCACAGGCGGCTTCGCCATGGTGTTTCTCCTGTGTGATCAAGAAGTTGGGATGTGAGCCCTTAGAAGGGGGGCTCGTCCGAGTAGCCGCCACCGCCACTGCCGCCGGAGCCACCGCCCCAGCCACCGCCGCCGCCCTGCTGGCCACCGGCGGGAGCGCCGGTCGCCCACGGGTCGTCGGCGGGAGCGCCACCGCCCTGCTGGCCGCCGCCGGGGGCTCCGCCCCAGTTGCCGCCACCCTGGCCGCCACCGCCACCGCCGCCGTAACCACCCTGGCCACCGCGGCCGGCGGTCTTGGTGACCTTGGCCGTGGCATTGCGCAGGCTGGCGCCGACTTCCTCGACGTCCAGCTCGTAGACCGTGCGCTTGACGCCCTCGCGGTCCTCGTACGACCGCTGCTTCAGCCGGCCCTGCACGATGACGCGCATGCCTCGCTGGAGCGACTCGGCGACGTTCTCCGCCGCCTGACGCCAGACCGAGCAGGTCAGGAAGAGGCTCTCGCCGTCCTTCCACTCGTTGGTCTGGCGGTCGAAGGTGCGGGGAGTGGACGCGACGCGGAACTTCGCGACCGCCGCACCGGACGGGGTGAAGCGCAGCTCGGGGTCGTCGACAAGATTGCCGACGACCGTGATGACGGTCTCGCCTGCCATGGGGGAACCTCTCGGCGGGTTTGCTGCTGGCTGCTTGGTGCTACTCGAATCCCGAGATCAGCTGAGCGGGAGAGCTCAGTGGGTCTCGGGGCGGAGGACCTTGGTCCGGAGGACCGACTCGTTCAGGTTCATCTGGCGGTCGAGCTCCTTGACGACCGCAGGCTCGGCCTGCAGGTCGATGACCGAGTAGATGCCCTCGGGCTTCTTCTTGATCTCGTACGAGAGACGACGACGGCCCCAGGTGTCGACCTTCTCAACCTTGCCGTTGCCCTCGCGGACGACGGAGAGGAAGTTCTCGATCAGGGGGGAGACAGCGCGCTCCTCCAGATCGGGGTCGAGGATGACCATCACCTCGTAGTGACGCATGTGGAACCCACCTCCTTTGGACTCAGCGGCCACGGTCGTTCCGTGGCAGGAGGGTTGTGATGCGTACGCAACGGTATCGGCCACCACTGACAACCAGGGTTCCTTCGGGAAGTCCCGAGTGTGACCTGAGCATGCCTGGGCAGACACCGGTGCAGAGGGTACAGAGTACCCGCACACCGGCTACCGGTTGAAATCCGGCCGGAGAGGCCGACAATCTGTACACATCGGGTGTGTACGGCGCTACCGTGCGCCGCGTTCCGCAGGAGGTGCCCCATGGCACAGGCATTGCGACCCAACACCGCCGGATCCCTCTTCGCCACCGACGGCAAGCCCCATCCGCTCCAGGACGCCCTGACGGCGGTGACCCTGGTGCTGGGACTGACTGCCTTCATCACGTCGTTCTTCCACAGCTTGCATCTGCTCAGCTCGTGGGCCGGCCTGGTGGGGCTCGTCGTCGGCGCGTACGGACAGTGGATCTCGGTGACGACGCGTGAGCGCTTCGGTCTGATCGTGGGTCTCGGTGCCTCGGGGGTGGGTTTCCTGATCGGTATGGCGCACGGCGGGCTGTTCGGCGGCCTCTTCAGCTGACCCCTCCGGGCACCGTCCGTCCGACATCCTTCTGAACACCACGGAACACCCCGGCGGACCGCAGGCCGGGGCGAAGGTGCCCCATGCCCAGTCGGGGCGCTCGCACGGCGCAGTAGGCTTCGGCGCGAGAGCCGGAGCCCCTGTACCCAGGGGGACACACCAGCCCGAGGAGCGCCCCGGAATGAGCCTGACCCTGAGGACCATCAGTCGAGAGCAGCATCTGGCCTACATCCAGAGCCTGCCGTCGGCGAGCCACATGCAGGTCCCGGCCTGGGCTGATGTGAAGGCGGAGTGGCGCTCCGAGAACCTCGGCTGGTTCGACGGGCGGACCGGCGAGCTGGTCGGCGTGGGTCTGGTCCTCTACCGTCAGCTGCCCAAGATCAAGCGCTACCTCGCCTACCTCCCCGAGGGCCCGGTCATCAACTGGTTCGCACCGAATCTGGACGACTGGATCCAGCCGATGCTGGCCCACCTCAAGCAGCAGGGCGCCTTCTCCGTGAAGATGGGCCCGCCGGTGATCATCCGGCGCTGGGAGGCCAACTCCATCAAGCAGGGCATCCAGGACCCGGACGTGAAGCGCCTGCGCGACGTCGAGGCCGACTTCATCGAGCCCCGCGCCTTCGAGGTGGCCGACAAGCTGCGCCGCATGGGCTGGCAGCAGGGCGAGGACGGCGGCGCCGGCTTCGGCGACGTACAGCCCCGCTACGTCTACCAGGTGCCGCTCGCCAACCGGTCCCTGGAAGAGGTCCACAAGAACTTCAACCAGCTGTGGCGCCGCAACATCAAGAAGGCCGAGAAGGCCGGCGTCGAGGTCGTCCAGGGCGGCTACCAGGACCTCGCCGAATGGCAGCGACTGTACGAGATCACGGCCGTGCGCGACCACTTCCGGCCCCGCCCGCTGTCGTACTTCCAGCGCATGTGGACGGCCCTCAACACCGAGGACCCCAACCGGATGCGGCTGTACTTCGCCCGCCACAACGGCGTGAACCTCTCCGCCGCGACGATGCTGATCGTCGGCGGGCACGTCTGGTACTCCTACGGCGCCTCCGACAACATCGGCCGCGAGGTCCGGCCCTCGAACGCCATGCAGTGGACGATGCTGCGCGACGCCTACGCGCTCGGCGCCACCGTCTACGACCTGCGTGGCATCTCCGACTCGCTGGACGAGACCGACCACCTCTTCGGCCTGATCCAGTTCAAGGTGGGCACGGGCGGACAGGCCGCGGAGTACCTCGGCGAGTGGGACTTCCCGCTCAACAAGCTGCTCCACAAGGCGCTCGACATCTACATGTCGCGCCGCTGAGCCCCAGCCGTTTGATTCCATAGCCTTCACACCGTTCACACCTCTGCCCCACCGCAGCCACGAGAAAGGTCCCAGGTCCGGCCATGGCGCTCACGCTCTACGTCGACACCGCGCGCTGGCGGGCGCACCACAAGCACGTGCAGGAGCAGTTCCCCGGGCTCGTCCCGGTCTGCAAGGGCAACGGCTACGGCTTCGGGCACGAGCGTCTGGCGGAGGAGGCCACGCGACTGGGCTCCGACGTCCTCGCCGTCGGCACGACGTACGAGGCCGCGCGCATCAAGGACTGGTTCGGCGGTGACCTGCTGGTGCTGACGCCGTACCGTCGCGGCGAGGAGCCGGTGCCGTTGCCCGACCGGGTCATCCGGTCGGTGTCGTCGATCGACGGCGTGTACGGGCTCGTGGGCGCCCGCGTGGTCATCGAGGTGATGTCCTCGATGAAGCGGCACGGCATCAGCGAGCAGGACCTGCCGCAGCTCCATTCGGCCATAGAGAACGTCCGGCTGGAGGGCTTCGCCATCCACCTGCCGCTGGACCGCACCGACGGCTCGGACGCCGTCGAGGAGGTCATCGGCTGGATGGACCGGCTGCGCGCGGCCCGGCTGCCGCTGCACACGATGTTCGTCAGCCACCTCAAGGCCGAGGATCTCGCCCGGCTCCAGCAGCAGTTCCCGCAGACCCGTTTCCGCGCCCGGATCGGCACGCGGCTGTGGCTGGGGGACCACGAGGCCACCGAGTACCGCGGGGCGGTCCTGGACGTCACGCGCGTCGCCAAGGGCGACCGCTTCGGCTACCGCCAGCAGAAGACGGCCTCGGACGGCTTCCTGGTGGTCGTGGCGGGCGGTACGTCGCACGGGGTGGGCCTGGAGGCCCCGAAGGCCCTGCACGGTGTCATGCCGCGCGCCAAGGGCGTCGCACGGGCCGGCCTGGCCACGGTCAACCGGAACCTTTCTCCGTTCGTCTGGGACGGCAAGCAGCGCTGGTTCGCGGAGCCGCCGCACATGCAGGTGTCGATCCTGTTCGTCCCGGCGGATGCGGCCGAGCCGAAGGTGGGCGAGGAGCTGGTGGCGCACCTGCGGCACACCACCACGCAGTTCGACCGGCTCGTCGACCGCTGATCCGGCCGGCCGGCAGCCGAAAGGCCGTACACGGGTCCTCTCGGACCACTGGGTACGGCCTTTTCCGTGCCCCGCCTCCGGTCTGTTCGCTCAGGGCGAACCGTCGATGGGGGAATCCGGTCCTCGGCTGCCCCACTCCACCTGGGGCCCGTACGCCGGCTCGAGGTGCGCGGCGTGCCGCGGCGGGTGGGCCGCCGGGCCGAGGACGAAGACGTCCTCCGCTCCGTCGAGCACCCCGCCCGAGGGATCGTCGTCTCCGGATCGGCGCACCACGTCGCGCTCCGGCATGAGGATGTCCCGCACTACGACAGCGCACAGATACAGCGTGCCCAGCAGGTGCATGGCGATCGCCCACTGGTAGCCATGGGTCGGCAGCCCCTTGTGGGCGTCCCCGCTGGTCGTGTACGCGAGGTACATCCAGATGCCCAGGAAGTACGCGACCTCGCACGCCT
Source organism: Streptomyces sp. NPDC054834 (assembly GCF_053611185.1). NCBI lineage: Bacteria > Bacillati > Actinomycetota > Actinomycetes > Kitasatosporales > Streptomycetaceae > Streptomyces > Streptomyces sp. NPDC054834. The sequence goes on from NZ_JBSGZV010000006.1 coordinate 88,074, forward strand.
GCCAGATCAGGAAGTCCCGCCACTTCGGCCGGGCGAGCACGGCCAGCGGCACCAGCCACAGGACGTACTGCGGCGAGTAGACCTTGTTGGTGACGATGAAGGCGGCCACCACCAGGAAGGCCAGTTGCGCGAAGCGCGGCCGGCGCGGGGCCGTGAAGGTCAGCACCGCGATGCCCACGAACGACAGCGCCACCAGCAGTGTGGCGAAGAAGTTGACCGTGTCGGTGGTGGGCGGGTTGCTGGAGTTCTGGGCCCAGATCAGCCAGAAGGAGCCGAAGTCGACGCCCCGGTCATGGCTGAAGGTGTAGAACTTCGACCAGCCGTCGAAGGCGAAGAGCATCACCGGCAGGTTCACGGCCAGCCAGGCGACCAGCGCGCCCCCCACGGCCCTGAAGTACTCCCGCCACTTGCCGGCCCGCCAGCACAGCACGAGCAGCGGGCCGAGGAGGAAGACGGGATAGAGCTTGGCGGCCGTGGCGAGCCCCAGCAGGACGCCGAAGGCGACGGTGCGGCCCCGGGCCCACATCAGCATCGCCGCGGCGGTCAGAGCCACCGCCAGCAGGTCCCAGTTGATGGTGGCGGTCAGCGCGAACGCGGGCGCCAGCGCGACCAGCAGGCCGTCCCAGGGGCGCCGGGCGTGGGTCCGGGCGACACAGACGGCGATGACCGCCGCACACACCATCAGCATTCCGGCGTTGGCGAACCAGTACCACTGCTCCTGGTGCTGGATGCTGCCGCTGTGGGGCGTGAGCCAGGAGGCCACCTCCATGAACACACCGGTCAGGACCGGGTATTCGAGGTACTGCATGTCGCCCTGGAGCTTGTCGAAGTACGGCACCAGTCCGTCGGAGAAGCCGCGCCCCTGATAGAGGTGCGGGATGTCCGAGTAGCACGCGTGCGTGTACTGCGAACTGGCGCCGAAGAACCAGCCGCTGTTGTAGCAGGGCGCCTTCTGGACCAGGCCGAGGGCGAACATGCCGATCGCCACGAGCGCCACGACCCGCACGGGAGTCCACCAGGACGTCCCGAGCAGGGCGCGCCGCCCGATGGGGCCACCGATCAGCTCACTGCCGGCCGCGGCGACCTCGTCCTCCCTGGTCGGCCGCACCGGCTCCCCTCGGGCGGATCGCACCGGCTCGGGCTCGTGCACGCTCGCGGGCGTCGTTTCTGCACTGGGCATGGGGCACATCCTGCCGTACGGACCTGAGTATGGATCCCCCGTCACACAGCCGGCCCCGGCTCCCCTCGCAGAGGAGTGATCGGCTACTCCTGGAGCCAGTCGGTGCAGGAGCTCACTTGCCTGTCCCCCTCGTAGACAGCAGCCTGGACCCCCATGTCGTACAGGCCTTGGGAGTAGCTGGCCGTGCTGCCCCAGGATTTACTGGAGCCGTTTCCGTCGTAGTTCTCGTGCCACGGCCAGGTGATCAACCCACCCCCGTCATTCTTGCCGAGCACCCGAACACTCACATGGTGACCGTCCGCGCGATTGTCACCCACGGCAATGGAGACCTTGACGTCGGTCTTTCCGACATACCAGTCATTGATCGCCAGAACACCTCTCGCGCCCCCGTCCGGCGTGTCGCAGATCAGCGTGTAGTCGGGGTACGCCGAGGCAGGGGCGGCTGACATACCCACGGCCAACGCGGCTCCGGCGAGGGTGGAAGCGAGTCCCTTGCGGCTGATTTTCATGCCCATGACATCCCTTCTGAGCAAGATCCATTGCGTGACTGCCGAAGTGAAACCTACAAAAACACCGCACAGCAAGGGCTAAATCGCGCCACATTTCTTACCCGGCCATATCCTGAAACAGGAATTATCGAAGAGGATGTCCCATTGGCGCCGAATACCAACCAAAGACCGAAAGAGACAGGGTCACCGGTAGAACACCGGTGACCCTGTTCTCATTTTCACGTCGGCGCTGCCGTCACGCTGCCACGGGTTCAGCCGGTCTGGCCGGCGAAGAGGCCCCCATTGCCGTTGCCTCTCGTGTTGCCGTTACCCGTAGTGTCGGTTGGTGTCGGCGATGTGGTGATGCCTCCGTCCGTGTTGCCGGCGTCGGTGCCACCGTCGTTTTCACAGTTGCCCCAGCCGAACTGGCAGGTGTCGGTCGGCGAGGGCGACTCCGTGGTGGGCGTGTCACTGGGCGTGGGACTCGGGGACTCGGTCGGTGTCTCGCTCGGCTGCGTGGGCGTGAACGTCGGAGTCGGGGAGGGAGCGCCCGCCTCGTCGTCGACCTCACCGATCTTCTCGGCGTCCTCGAAGCCGGGGTCCGACTTGCCCTTGAGCGCGGCCTTCATGTACTCGGTCCACACGGAGGTCGGGATGTCACCACCATGGATGGATGGCACACCCGCAGTCCCGTTCATGGAGAGCAGCCTGTGGGTCTTGGGGTTCTCCCGGAACATCGCCACCGAGGTCGACAGCTGCCGGGTGTAGCCGACGAACCAGGCCGACTTGTTGCTGTCGGTGGTACCGGTCTTGCCCGCCGCCGTACGGCCCAGGGCCTTGGCGTTCTGACCCGTACCGTTCTGGATGACGTTCTCCAGCGTGTCCGTGACGTTGTTCGCCACGTTCGCGTCCATGGCCTGGCTGCTCTTCGGCTTGGAGAAGCCGGGCTGTTCCTCCCCGTTGTACTTGACCTGCGTCACCGAGTACGGGTCGGTGTGCTTGCCGGAGGCGGCGAATGTCGAGTAGGCGTCGGCCATGCGGATCGCGCTCGGGGTCGAGGTGCCGATGGCGAAGGACGGGTTGAGGTCGGCGAAGCCGTTCTGGATGCCGGACGCCTTGGCAACGTCTTTCACCTTCGTCATGCCCACGTCCATGCCGAGCTGGACGAACGGCGTGTTGATGGACTGCTCCATCGCCTTGCGCAGAGTGATGTAGCCCCAGGCGTGGTCGCTCTCGTTGCGCTGGTAGAAGACCGAGCCGTCCGGCTTCAGGACGGGACTGCCGTCCTGGTTCATGACCTTGAGCTTGTCGTTACCGTTGTACTTGCTCATCGGCGAGAGACCCGTGGGCGCGGTCTTGTATGTGCCGTACTCCATCGCCGCGGCCAACACGAACGGCTTCCACGTCGAGCCGACGGGGACACCGGACGTGTCCGCGTTGTTCGTGAAGTGGCCGTTCTCGTATCCCGCGCCGCCGTACAGCGCGACGATCGCGCCGTCATTGGGTACCACCGACGCCGCGCCGAACTGGACGTACTTGTCCAGCTCCCGCTTCTTGGGGTCGAGACGGTCCTTCTGGATCTTCTTCACGGCCGCGGTCAGGGCGGTGACCTTGTCCTTGTCGAAGGTCGTGTAGACCTGGTAACCGCCCTTGTCGAACTGCGCTTCCGTGATGTTGGAGTGCGCCAGGACGTACTTCTTCGCCGTGTCCGCCAGGTAGCTGATCTGACCGGTCATGCCCTTGATCGCCTTGCGGCCCTGGGGCGTGGGGTACTTCTTGATCGCTTCCTGGTACTCGGCGTCAGTGAGGTGCTTGTCCTTGTGCATCTCGCCGAGGATCCAGCTCCAGCGGTCCTTGGAACGCTTGGTATTGGCATCCTGAGTCGCCGACTTGTCGAGGTCCGTGGCTCCGGCCGGGTCGTAGTACGTCGGACCCTTGAGCAGGGCCGCGAGGACGGCGCACTCGCTCGGCTTGAGCTTGACCGCGTCCTTGCCGTAGTACGTCTGGGCGGCCGCCTGGATGCCGTAGGCGCCACGACCGTAGTAGGAGGTGTTCAGGTAGCCCTGGAGGATCTGCGGCTTCTTGAGCTTCGTCCCCACCTTGATGGAGATGAACATCTCCTTGAACTTCCGGGAGACCGACTGTTCCTGGGTCAGATATGTGTTCTTGACGAACTGCTGGGTGATCGTCGAACCACCCTGCGTCTGACCGCCCCGCGCCATGTTGGCCAGGGCGCGCGCGATGCCCATGGGGTCGACACCGGAGTCCGAGTAGAAGCTCTTGTTCTCCGCCGAGATCACCGCCCACTGCATGGCCTCGGGGATCTGTTCGATAGGGATGTTCTGCCGGTTCGCACCCGTACCGGTGGCCACCATCTGCTTGCCGTTGGACCAGTAGTAGACGTTGTTCTGCGACTGGGCCGCGTCGTTCTCGCTGGGGATCGAGACCATCGCGTAGGCGATACCGAACGTGGCGACCAGGCAGCCGACGAACCCGATGAACAGCCCGGAGACGAGCCTCCAGGACGGCATCCAGCGCTGCCATCCGTACTTGCCCGCGCGCGGGTAGTCGATGAAGCGCTTCCTGGCGGGCTCGCTCGCCCGGCCTCTGCCGCGCCCGGGGCCGGTCGGCCCACCACCTCGGCCGCCCGGCCCGGTGTTGTCGGCCCCTCTGCGGCGGCCGCCCGTGTTTCTCTGCGACGCCCGGCGGGCCTCGGCGCGGCCACCGTACTGGCGGTCATCACCTCCCGAGCCGTAGGCGTCGGAAGGGGACCCGGTGGCGTCACGCGGAGCCGCACGGCGGCCGGAGGACGAGCCGGACTGACCGCGTCGGGCCGCGGCACGTCCGCCTCCCTGCGGCTGCGGCTGTTTGCGACGGTGCTCGCTCATCGAACGATTACTCCTCGGGCAGGCGCACCCATGCGCGCCTGGAAACGGCGGCTTGTTTCCGGTCCCCCCGAAGTACGGATGCGGTCGTTCCTGCATTCACCCGTACTGCACCGAGGACATCGACGCTCCCCAGGCATCACTTGGTTCCCGGTGGTGTGCATGCCGCACAGACTACGCACCGTCAAAACCCTCCGAGCCCCGAGGTTCGCCGCAAATAGGGCAACTCGCCTCCTGCGAATCGGTGATGTGATCCCGTTCACCGTCACCCCTCTTGTCGCGTGCGGACGGCCGTTCTATCGTCGTGATGTATCGAGTCGATACATCAGAGCGAGATAAGCGAGACGAGGACGAGGGGAGGCGACGATGAGCCGGCGTTCCGGGATCCTCGAGTTCGCTGTACTCGGCCTGCTTCGCGAGTCCCCGATGCACGGCTATGAGCTGCGCAAACGACTCAATACGTCCCTCGGTGTGTTCCGCGCGTTCAGCTACGGGACGCTGTATCCCTGCCTCAAGACGCTGGTCGCCAACGGCTGGTTGATCGAGGAACCGGGGAGCACGCACGAGGACGCCCTCGCCGCGCCCCTGACCGGCCGCCGCGCGAAGATCGTGTACCGATTGACGGCGGAAGGTAAGGAGCACTTCGAGGAGCTGCTCTCGCAGACCGGCCCCGACGCCTACGAGGACGAGCACTTCGCCGCACGTTTCGCCTTCTTCGGGCAGACGTCGCGCGATGTGCGCATGCGCGTGCTGGAGGGCCGGCGCAGCCGCCTGGAGGAGCGCCTGGAGAAGATGCGCGCCTCTCTGGCGCGCACCCGGGAGCGCCTCGACGACTACACGCTTGAGCTCCAGCGCCACGGGATGGAGTCCGTGGAGCGCGAAGTGCGCTGGCTGAACGAGCTCATCGAGAGCGAGCGGGCCGGACGGGACCTGAAGGGTTCCGCGTCCGGGGGGCCCGCTCAGCAGGACACCACATCTGGAGCGCCGGGCGGCCTGCCCCGGTCCGGGGACACCCCCGGACCGGATACGCCCGACGACACCGCCACGTGAGACCCACTCAGGGCCTCACTCGTACACACAGGGAGCAACCGGAATGGGTTCGGTTCGCGTAGCCGTCGTCGGCGTGGGCAACTGCGCCGCGTCGCTGGTGCAGGGAGTCGAGTACTACAAGGACGCCGACGCGGCCTCCAAGGTCCCCGGCCTGATGCACGTGCAGTTCGGTGACTACCACGTGCGGGACATCGAGTTCGTCGCCGCCTTCGACGTCGACGCGAAGAAGGTCGGCCTCGACCTCGCGGACGCCATCGGCGCCTCCGAGAACAACACGATCAAGATCTGCGACGTGCCCACCACCGGTGTCACCGTCCAGCGCGGCCACACCCTCGACGGCCTCGGCAAGTACTACCGCGAGACCATCGAGGAATCCGACGCCGAGCCGGTCGACATCGTCCAGATCCTGAAGGACAAGCAGGTCGACGTTCTGGTCTGCTACCTGCCCGTCGGTTCCGAGGCCGCGGCGAAGTTCTACGCCCAGGCCGCCATCGACGCCAAGGTCGCCTTCGTCAACGCCCTCCCGGTCTTCATCGCCGGCACCAAGGAGTGGGCGGACAAGTTCACCGAGGCCGGTGTCCCGATCGTCGGCGACGACATCAAGTCCCAGGTCGGCGCCACCATCACGCACCGCGTCATGGCGAAGCTGTTCGAGGACCGCGGTGTCGTCCTGGACCGCACGATGCAGCTGAACGTCGGCGGCAACATGGACTTCAAGAACATGCTCGAGCGCGAGCGCCTGGAGTCCAAGAAGATCTCCAAGACGCAGGCCGTCACCTCGCAGATCCCCGACCGGGAGCTCGGCGAGAAGAACGTCCACATCGGCCCGTCCGACTACGTGGCCTGGCTGGACGACCGCAAGTGGGCCTACGTCCGCCTCGAGGGCCGCGCCTTCGGTGACGTCCCGCTGAACCTGGAGTACAAGCTCGAGGTCTGGGACTCCCCGAACTCCGCCGGCGTCATCATCGACGCCCTGCGCGCCGCGAAGATCGCCAAGGACCGCGGCATCGGCGGCCCGATCCTGTCGGCGTCCTCGTACTTCATGAAGTCCCCGCCGGTGCAGTACTTCGACGACGAGGCCCGCGAGAACGTCGAGAAGTTCATCCGCGGCGAGGTCGAGCGCTAGCCGACCGGCCACGCCGAAAAACGCTCCTGCCAGGGCTGAGAGGGTCCCCGGGTACTCCGCCCCGGGGGCCCTCCCTTGTGTGAGGCTGTGCCCCATGCCCGTCGTCCGTGACCTGCGCGTCCTGCTGCGCCTGCGTGACTTCCGGCGCCTGCTCGCCGTACGCCTGCTCTCCCAGGGCGCCGACGGCGTCTACCAGGTCGCACTCGCCGCCTACGTCGTCTTCTCGCCGGAGAAGCAGACCTCGCCCGCCGCGATCGCCTCGGCCATGGCGGTACTGCTGCTGCCGTACTCGCTGGTCGGCCCCTTCGCCGGGGTCTTCCTCGACCGCTGGCGGCGCCGCCAGGTCCTCCTGTACGGCAATCTGCTGCGTGCTCTGCTGGCGGCGGTCACCGCCCTCCTGATGGCCGGCGACGTCCCGGACGCGCTGTTCTACGTCTCCGCGCTGTGTGTCACCGCCGTCAACCGCTTCGTCCTCTCCGGCCTCTCCGCCGCGCTGCCCCGCGTGGTCGACACCGAGCGCCTGGTGATCGCCAACTCCCTCTCCCCGACCGCCGGGACGCTCGCCGCGACCGCGGGCGGCGGCCTCGCCTTCGCCGTACGGCTGGCGGTGTCGGACTCCGATGTGACCGTCGTCCTGCTGGGTGCGCTGCTGTACCTGTGCGCGGCCCTCGCGTCCCTGACCATGGCCCCCGGTCTGCTGGGACCCGAGCGCGCGCCGGGCCGGCCGCGCCTGCGTGCCGCGCTCGCCGGAACCGCGCGTGATCTGCTGGCGGGGATGCGCCACCTCGCCGCGCCCGCCCGCCGAGGAGCGGCCTGGGCGCTGGCGTCTATGACGCTGATGCGCTTCTGCTACGGCGCGCTGCTCGTCATGCTGCTGATGCTGTGCCGGTACGCCCTCTCCTCAGGCCCCGCTGAGGGGCTCGGTCTGCTGGGACTGGCCCTGGGGCTCTCCGGCGCGGGCTTCTTCGCCGCGGCCGCGGTGACCCCCTGGGCGGCCGGGTGGCTGGGTCCCGGACGCTGGATCGCCGTGTGCGCAGGGTCCGCCGCCCTCCTGGAGCCCGCGCTCGGCCTACCCTTCGCCACCGGTCCCCTGCTGGTCGCGTCCTTCGTCCTGGGGCTGATCACCCAGGGCGCGAAGATCGCCACCGACACCGTCGTCCAGTCGTCCGTCGACGACGGCTTCCGGGGCCGGATCTTTTCGGTGTACGACGTGCTCTTCAACGTCGCCTTCGTCGGCGCCGCGGCCGTGGCCGCCCTCATGCTCCCGCCGGACGGCCGGTCGGTCGTGCTGGTGGTCCTGGTCGCCGTGATCTACGGAGCGGTTGCTGTTGCTATGAGCCGCTTTGAGCGCCGGTAAGTGTCACATCACGGCCACAGAGGCTTCCTGGGTTACAGGGTTGTCAGCGGCAACCGCTAACTTACGTGGGTCTTATTTCGCGCCATGCGCATCCACGTTCGAGGGGGACCCCGAGTGACTACTCCGCCGCCGCAGGGCCAGGCTCCTTACCCGCCCCAGGGTCAGGCACCGTACCCGCCCCAGGGCCAGGCACCGTACCCGCCCCAGCCCGGCTTCCCCCAGCAGGCCACCGCGCCCTACGCGCCGGTGCCGGCGCAGGCCCCCAAGCGCAAGGTCAGCTTCAAGACGATCAGGTTGATCGTCGTCGTAGTGATCGCCCTCGGCGCAGCCATCGGTGGCTACCTGTCGAGCCGCGACGACGCCGACACGGCGAAGGTCGGCGACTGCATGCACCGGGGCAGCACGAACGACACCAACCCGGACCTCGAGGTCGTGGACTGCGGCTCGTCCAAGGCCCAGTTCGTGGTGCTGGCCAAGGTCAAGGGCACGTACTCCGGCACCTCGGCTCAGATCACCTGTGAGACCAAGGCCAAGGACTTCCAGTACGCCTACACCGAGCAGAAGAGCGGCAGCGACTTCCTGCTCTGCCTGAAGGACTACAAGAAGTAAGGAAGAAGCTGAGAGGGGCGGTGTTTCACGTGAAACACCGCCCCTCTTCATGTCCCGGCCGCATCCGCCGCGCATGTTTCACGTGAAACACGCGCCGCTTTCACGGCCTCAGTTCTGATCGGCCCACCAGTCCTTGAGCGCCGCCACCGCGTCCTCAGGACCCATGGGCCCGTGCTCCAGGCGAAGCTCCAGCATGTGCTTGTAGGCCTTCCCCACGACCGGGCCGGGACCGACCCCCAGGATCTCCATGATCTGGTTGCCGTCGAGGTCCGGGCGGATCGCGTCGAGCTCCTCCTGCTCCTGGAGCTGGGCGATGCGCTCCTCCAGGCCGTCGTAGGCGCGGGACAGTGCGGCCGCCTTGCGCTTGTTGCGGGTGGTGCAGTCGGAACGGGTCAGCTTGTGCAGACGGTCGAGGAGCGGGCCCGCGTCACGGACATAGCGCCGGACCGCGGAGTCCGTCCACTCTCCGGTGCCGTAGCCGTGGAAGCGCAGGTGGAGTTCGACCAGGCGCGAGACGTCCTTCACCAGTTCATTGGAGTACTTCAGGGCCGTCATCCGCTTCTTGGTCATCTTCGCCCCGACCACCTCGTGGTGGTGGAACGAGACCCGGCCGTCCTTCTCGAAACGGCGAGTACGCGGCTTGCCGATGTCGTGCAGCAGCGCGGCCAGGCGGAGAACCAGATCGGGACCGTCCTCCTCCAGCGCGATCGCCTGCTCGAGGACGATCAGCGTGTGCTCGTAGACGTCCTTGTGCCGGTGGTGCTCGTCGCTCTCCAGACGCAGGGCGGGCAGCTCGGGCAGCACTCGGTCCGCGAGGCCGGTGTCGACCAGCAGCGCCAGCCCCTTACGGGGGTTCGCGGACAGGATCAGCTTGTTCAGCTCGTCCCGGACCCGCTCGGCCGACACGATCTCGATCCGCCCGGCCATCTCCTTCATGGCGCTGACGACCTCGTCGGCCACCTCGAAGTCGAGCTGGGCGGCGAAGCGTGCGGCCCGCATCATCCGCAGCGGGTCGTCGGAGAAGGACGCCTCAGGCGTTCCAGGAGTACGCAGCACCCGAGCGGCAAGATCCTGCAACCCGCCGTGCGGATCGATGAACTCCTTCTCCGGCAGTGCCACGGCCATCGCGTTCACCGTGAAGTCGCGCCGGGCGAGGTCCTGCTCGATGGAGTCCCCGTACGACACCTCGGGCTTGCGTGAGGTGCGGTCGTACGCCTCCGACCGGTAAGTGGTCACCTCGATCTGGAAGCATCGATCAGCGTCTCCGACGCGGGCGTTTTTCTGCGCCCCCACCGTGCCGAAGGCGATCCCGACCTCCCAGACCGCGTCCGCCCACGGCCGCATGATCTTCAGTACGTCCTCGGGCCGGGCGTCGGTGGTGAAGTCCAGGTCGTTGCCGAGCCGGCCGAGGAGCGCGTCCCGGACCGAGCCGCCGACCAGGGCGAGCGAGAACCCCGCCTCCTGGAATCGGCGGGCGAGATCGTCGGCGACGGGGGCCACCCGCAGCAGTTCGCTCACCGCGCGCTGCTGCGCCTGGCTGAGGGCGTTGGGAGTGTCTTCGTTGGCGTTCGGCACAACAGAAGAGGGTACGTGGCCCGGCCGCCCGGCAGCGCCTCCATTAAGTACACGGGAACAGAGGGATGTCTTTCCTCACAAAGCCAGCCTTTACCGCGTACGCCTATTCTCCCCTTGATACTGGAAATACAGGGCGGGGCGGCAATGTCTCCCGATCTTGTGGAGCAGACCGCGGCACTTCCCCTCGGCGCGCATCGTTACCATGCGTGGACGCACATTCCGACGACCACTGACGACGACGAGGGACGGGCGAGCGCGTGGCCGAGGCGGCAGACTTCCAGGGGATGAGTCCCTCACCTGCCCGCCGCTGGCTGCGGCGCACCGGAGCACTGCTCGCCGGGGCGCCGCTGCTGGCCGGCCTGCTCCAGTTGCCCGCCGCCGCTCCGGCCCAGGCCGCTGTCTCGGACACGGTGGACGTCTCCCTGGACTCCCTGAGCCCCAGCGCGCCCACCGACGGGGACACGCTGACCGTCTCCGGCACGGTCACCAACAACGGCAAGCAGACGGTCGACAACGCGCACGTCGGGCTGCGCGTCGGTCCCCAGCTGGACACCCGGTCGGCGATCGACACCACCGCCAAGCGCTCCGACGACCTCCAGGCCTCCGTCGGCTCCGAGGTCGGCGGCAAGTACGTCGAGAAGTTCGCCAAACTGACTCCCGGCGTCGCCGAGCACTTCAGCATCTCCGTACCGATCGACAAGCTCGACCTCGGCCAGGACGGCGTCTACGAGTTCGATGTCTCGCTCTCCGGCCGGACGTCCGCGCAGCCGTGGGACCAGGTGCTCGGCATCCGGCGCACCTTCCTTCCGTGGCAGCCGGGCGAGGCCGACACCCGGACGAAGACCACGTATCTGTGGCCGCTGATCTCCACCGTCCACATGACGGCGAAGACCGGCGCCGGAGAACATCAGACACCGGTCTTCCTCAACGACGATCTCGCCAAGGAGATCGCCCCGGGCGGCCGCCTGGCGCAGATGCTGGCGCTGGGCAAGGACCTCGACGTCACCTGGGTGGTCGACCCGGACCTGCTGGCCGCCGTGGACGCGATGGCGGGCAACTACAAGATCCAGGGCCCGGGTGGCACCACCACGGCCGGCACCCATCAGGCGGTCGCGAAGCAGTGGCTCGCCGATCTTCAGGAAGCGGTGGCCGGCAAGGAGGTCGTCGCCCTGCCGTTCGCCGACCCGGACCTGGCATCCCTCGCCCACAACGGAACGAGCGTCACCGGGTCGCTGAGCCACCTCAAGGACGCCACGGACGTCGCCTCCACCACGGTGAAGACCGTGCTCCACGTCACACCGAGCACCGAGTTCGCCTGGCCCGTGGACGGCGCGGTCGACCCCTCGATCATCAAGGTCGCCACCTCCGCCGGTGCGGACAAGGTGATCGCCCGCAGCGACAGCCTCCAGGAGACCGGCAACCTGTCCTACACGCCGTCCGCCGCCCGTCCGGTCGGCGGCGGCACCACCGCGGTGGTCGCGGACGCCCGGCTGTCCACGGCGTTCGAGAGCGACCTGACGAAGGCGGGCGCCGCCACGCTCGCCGTGCAGCAGTTCCTGGCCCAGAGCCTGGAGCTCGACCACCAGACGGACAAGCAGCGCAGCATCCTCGTCGCCCCGCAGCGCATGCCGTCCACGGGGCAGGCCCAGGCGATGGCCCAGGCGATCACCGCGCTCCAGGGCGGAACCTGGAGCCAGTCCCAGGATCTCGCCGCGGCGGCCAAGGCAAAGCCGGACGCCGACGCCACCACGCGGATCCCGTCGAGGTCCGCCTATCCGTCCTCGCTGCGCAAGCAGGAGCTGCCGCGGTCGGCCTTCGAGCAGATCGCACGGACCGAGGACAAGCTCGAGAACTTCAAGGTGATCCTCACCGACCAGTCCCGGGTGGTGACCCCCTTCGGGCGGGCCATGAACCGCGAGATGTCCCTGTCGTGGCGGGGCCGGAGCAGCAGGGCGGACAGCTTCCGGCAGGCCGTGGAGAACTACATCGACGACCTCGCCCAGCAGGTCAAGCTGATCCCCAAGTCGGAGACCAAGCTCTCCGGCCGCAGCGCCACCATCCCGGTGACCGTCCAGAACAACCTGGTCCAGGGCGCCGACCACCTCATGCTGCGGCTCACCTCGACCATGCCGACCCGCCTCAAGATCGGCGGCAAGTCCTACATGGAGCAGCCCGTCGCCGTCTCCGGCGGACACAGCCAGTCCGTGAAGTTCACCACGTCGGCCAACGCCAACGGCCCCGTGATGGTGACCGCCCAGCTGTACACGCAGGACGGCCAGAAGTACGGCAAAGCGGTTCAGTTCAACGTGAAGGTCACCGAGGTCACGCCCACGGTGATGCTGGTCATCGGGGGCGGCGTCCTGCTGCTCGTCCTCGCCGGATTCCGCATGTACACCCAGCGCAAGCGCGCGGCCGCCCGGCAGACCGAGGGCGAGGGCCCCGACGAGGCGGGGGAGCGCGCGGAGGAACCGGATGAACCCGGAGACGCCGGCGACCGTCCCACGGAGGAATCCGACACGCACTCCCGGGCAGGCGACCCGGAGCAGCCGGGTGACCCGACACCGGACACCGCACCGGAAAGCACCGACCCGTCCGGGACGGGTGAGAGAGTGGACCGTTGAGCGATGTCGTGGCCGGTGGGCCCGGGGACGATGAGGTGGGGTAACCATGAATTCGCCGTACGACGGTGACCGCGGCCAGGCCGCGGCCGGCTCGGGCTACCCCGAGCCGCCCGAGCCCGGCCAGGTGCCGCCGCAGCACGCGGCGGACATGTACCTCCAGGACGCCTACGACCAGGACCCCTACCGGGCACAGGACCTCTCCGCCCAGGACCCGGTCGCCGAGGCGCTGTACGACCGTGCCGCCCACCCCCCGCCGCCCCCGGGCACGTATCCGCAGCAGCAGCCGTACGCCCAGCCGGCCCAGTCGCCGTACGCTCCCGACCCGAACCTGTGGGCCCAGACCCCCGCGCCGGAACCGTCCGGCCCGACGCAGTACCTGCCGTACGGCGACGACCCCCGTACGACCCAGTTCGTGGGCGTCGACGACCTGGTGACGCACTCCGGCGAGGAGCGCCACCAGCCGGACGCCTTCGCACACCTCTTCCGGGACCAGCAGCAGGGCGGCGGGCACCCGTCGACGGAGCCACCGTCCGTACCGGGTCCGGCCGCCGCACCGGGCGGGCCCCAGGCGCCCGCCGGGCAGTACCCGCCAGCCTCGTACTCCGCCGCTCCGCATGCCGGGGCCGGGGCGTACGGCGCCGCTTCCCACTCCGCCGCTTCGCCCGGCGCCGCGGCGTCGCCCGCCGTCGGCGCTTCCGCCTCCGCGCCCGCTCCGGCCGCCCCCGGCGGCCCCTCGGGCCCCGCGGGGCAGGAGGCCGCCGCTCCGGTGGCCCCCGTCGGGAAGAAAGGCGGCAAGGCCGCCGGCCTGCTGAAGTCCAGCGCCGTCATGGCGGCGGGCACGATGGTCTCCCGCCTCACCGGCTTCATCCGCTCCGCGCTGATCGTCTCCGCGCTGGGCCTCGGCTTCCTCGGCGACTCCTTCCAGGTCGCCTACCAGCTGCCGACGATGATCTACATCCTCACCGTCGGCGGCGGCCTCAACTCCGTCTTCGTCCCACAACTGGTGCGGGCGATGAAGGAGGACGAGGACGGCGGCGAGGCGTTCGCCAACCGGCTGCTGACGCTCGTGATGGTGGCCCTGGCCGCGCTCACCGCGCTCGCGATGTTCGCCGCTCCGCTGCTGGTCCGGATGATCTCCAACTCCGTCGCCACCAACCCGGCGGCCAACGAGGTAGCGGTCACCTTCACCCGCTACTTCCTGCCCTCGATCTTCTTCATGGGCATCCACGTGGTGATGGGTCAGATCCTCAACGCGCGCGGCAAGTTCGGCGCGATGATGTGGACCCCGGTCCTGAACAACATCGTCATCATCGTGACGCTCGGCATGTTCATCTGGGTGTACGGCTCCGCTGCCAACTCCCACATGACCGTCACGAACATCCCGCAGGAGGGCCAGCGCCTCCTCGGCATCGGTGTACTGCTCGGCCTGGTCGTCCAGGCCCTGGCCATGATCCCGTACCTGCGCGAGACCGGATTCCGGCTGCGGCTGCGCTTCGACTGGCGGGGCCACGGCCTGGGCAAGGCCGCGATGCTCGCCAAGTGGACGGTGCTGTTCGTCCTCGCCAACCAGGCCGGCGCCATGATCGTGACCCAGCTGTCGACCGCCGCCGGCAAGGGCGCCGGCGTCGCGGGCACCGGCTTCGCCGCCTACGCCAACGCCCAGTTGATCTGGGGCCTGCCGCAGGCCATCATCACCGTCTCCCTCATGGCGGCCCTGCTGCCGCGTATCTCGCGCTCGGCCGCCGAGGGTGACAGTGGCGCGGTCCGCGACGACATCTCGCAGGGCCTGCGCACGACCGCGGTCGCCATCGTGCCCATCGCCTTCGGATTCGTCGCGCTCGGCATCCCGATGTGCACGCTGATCTTCGGCTCGTCGGGCACCAGCGAGGCCACCAACATGGGCTACATGCTGATGGCCTTCGGCCTCGGCCTGATCCCGTACTCCGTGCAGTACGTCGTCCTGCGTGCCTTCTACGCCTACGAGGACACCCGCACCCCCTTCTACAACACCGTCATCGTGGCCGTGGTCAACGCGGGCGCCTCGGGGGCCTGTTACTTCCTTCTCCCCGCCCGCTGGGCCGTGGCCGGCATGGCGGCCGCGTACGGCCTCGCCTACGCGATCGGTGTGGGCGTCGCCTGGAAGCGGCTGCGCAAGCGACTCGGCGGCGACCTGGACGGCGCCCGGGTCACCAGGACGTACGCGCGGCTGTGCATCGCCTCCGTACCCGCCGCCCTGCTCAGTGGTGCGGCCTGCTACGGAATCGGCCACACTCTCGGTCAGGGCGCCCTCGGCTCCTTCGCCGCGCTGCTGGCCGGTGGCGCGGTCCTCCTGGGGGTCTTCTTCGTCGCTGCCCGACGCATGCGCATCGAGGAGCTCAACTCCCTCGTGGGCATGGTGCGCGGGCGCCTGGGGCGCTGAGGCGGGGGTAAGCGCACAACCATCGTTCGCCGCCGCGTGTCGTGCATAGCGGCGGACTGTGGGCACAATTGGTTTCGGCGTCGGACAGGGTGCAATGGATGGGGAGGCAGGGAACGACGGTGGCGGAACGTAGCACGGCTGCCGTCGACGTGGCAGACAACAGCGGTGACGAGCCGCTGACCGCCAAGGCGGACCAGTCCACGGCCGACGGGGTGGCCCAGAACCCGGAGCGGGACACAGACAGCGACGAGGCGGAGGGGAGCGGTGGGACGGACGGGCCTGGAAAGGCCTCGCCTCCCGAACTGCACAGCGGTCACAAGCTGGCCAGACGCTACCGTCTCGAGGAGTGCGTCACCCGTCTGGACGGATTCAGCAGCTGGCGAGCGGTGGACGAGAAACTCCGGCGTGCCGTCGGCGTCCATGTCCTGCCCGCGGATCACACGCGGGCCCGTTCGGTGCTGGCCGCCGCACGCTCCTCCGCGCTGCTCGGCGATCCCCGCTTCGTCCAGGTCCTGGACGCGGTCGAGGAGAACGATCTCGTGTACGTCGTGCACGAGTGGCTGCCCGACGCCACCGAGTTGTCCACGCTGCTGGCCGCCGGGCCGCTGGAGCCGCACGACGTCTACCAGATGGTCAGCCAGGTGTCCTCCGCCATGGCCGCGGCCCACCGTGAGGGCCTCGCCCACCTGCGCCTCAACCCGAACGCCGTCCTGCGTGCCTCCACCGGCCAGTGGCGCATCCGCGGCCTCGCCGTCAACGCGGCACTGCGCGGCATCAGTTCCGACACCCCGCAACGCACCGACACCGAGGCGATCGGCGCCCTGCTGTACGCGGCGCTGACCCAGCGCTGGCCGTACGAGAACGACGCCTACGGCCTGTCCGGCCTACCCAAGGACATCGGTCCGATCCCGCCGGACCAGGTGCGAGCCGGTGTGCACCGCGGGCTGTCCGAGCTCGCCATGCGGGCACTCGCCAACGACGGTGCCACCGCCTCCCGGCACGAGTCGCCCTGCACCACGCCCGAGGAGCTGGTGAAGGCGATCGGGGAGATGCCGCGCATCCGGCCGCCGGAGCCCGCGTTCACCGCCCCGCCGGAGTACCAGCGCACGACGTACCAGCAGGGCACGTACGGCCGCCCCGCCCCGCACCCCGGCGTCACCCAGCCGCTCACGACCCCGCCGCCCCCGCTGCAGAGCCGCACCGGCAAGGCCCTGAAGTGGGCGGTTTCCGCCCTGCTCATCGCCGCCCTCGGCCTGGGCAGCTGGCAGCTCGCGGACGCCCTGATGCACCAGGGAGGTAAGTCCGAGGACACGCCGACCACGCAGACCACGGACGGGGGCGGCAAGGGCGGCACGAAGAAGCCGGCCGCCTCCGGCAAACCGATCGCCATCACCAAGGCCTGGGACTTCGACCCCTTCAGCGAAGACCATTCCGAGAAACCGGCCGACATAGGGAAGGCCTTCGACAACAGCCCTGCCTCGTACTGGCAGACGGACTTCTATCTGAGCGCGAACTTCGGCAATCTGAAATCGGGCGTCGGCGTCATCCTCGACCTCGGCAAGGTCCAGCAGGTCGGGAAGGTGACCGTCACCTTCGAGGGGGACACGTCGGTCGAGCTCCGTAGCGCAGGTGCGGACGCAGGTTCGCGGCCGACCTCCTTCGCCGCCTACACCAAGGTCGCCGAGGGCTCGGGGACCACCGTGGAACTCAAGCCCGGCAAATCCATCAAGTCGCGTTACCTCCTGGTGTGGCTGACCAAGCTGCCGCTCCAGCCGGACGACGGTCATTGGCGCGGCAGGGTGGCAGACATCAAGGTGACCAGCTGAGGCTGGATTCCCGCCGGGAAGTCCGTAAGGTTGCCCCCGAGGGAGGGGCGGATGGCAGATGGCGCCGGCTACGGCGACGCGAAGGACGAGGATCTCCTCGCCCGACACGTCGAAGGTGATCCCGACGCCTTCGGGGAGATCGTTCGACGGCACCGGGACCGGCTGTGGGCCGTGGCCCTGCGGACGCTGGGGGACCGCGAGGAGGCCGCTGACGCGGTCCAGGACGCGTTGGTGTCGGCCTACCGGGCCGCACACACCTTCCGGGGCCAGTCGGCCGTCACGACCTGGCTGCACCGGATCACGGTGAACGCCTGTCTGGACCGTGCCCGCAAGGCCGCCTCACGGAAGACCGCTCCCGTCGACGACACCGAGCGCCTCGAACAGCTGCTGGAGCCGCACGAGGCGGCCTCGGCTCCCGCTGAGAGAAACGACCTGCACCGCCAGCTCCTCGAAGCCCTCGGCACTCTTCCGCCCGACCAGCGCGCCGCCCTCGTCCTCGTGGACATGCAGGGCTACCCCGTGGCCGAGGCCGCCCGTGTCCTGGATGTACCGACGGGCACGGTGAAGAGCCGCTGCGCCCGAGGCAGAGCCAGACTGCTGCCGCTGCTGTCCCACCTACGGCCGGAAAAGCCCGGCGACGGGAAAGAACCGGGCCAAGCACGGAACCGGACGCAGGGGACATCCGTCCCACCCGCAGCGGGGCCTCAGGACACAGTGAAGGGCGGAGGTGGGCGAGCGTGACTTCCACGACAGACGCGGCCGGGCACCCGGACGTCGCCGAGATCTCCGACCTCACCGAGGGCCTCCTCCCACCGTCCCGGACCGAGGACATACGACGCCATCTGGAGGAGTGCGAGCTCTGCGCCGACGTCCATGCCTCTCTGGAAGAGATTCGGGGCCTTCTGGGCACGCTGCCCGAGCCGCCCCGCATGCCCGCCGATGTCGCCGACCGCATCGATGCCGCCCTCGCCGCCGAGGCACCGGTGACTCATGTTTCACGTGAAACACCGACCGCGGCAGACCGCCCCGCCGGACGCCCGCAGGCGGCTACCGGACCGGGCCGCAAGGATCGCGGACGCGGGCGCCGTCGCCGGACCGTCGTCCTGGGCGCCGTCCTCACCGCGGCCGTCCTGGGTGCCGGGTCTCTATTCCTGCAATCCCTCGGCACCGACAAGTCGAGCTCGACGGCACAGGGCACGCAGACGGCCTCCGTGGGCACCTTCTCCGGAAGCGACCTCAGGAGTCAGGTGGACGGCCTTCTCTCGGCGAAGAAGAAGCCACAACGAGGCTCCGAGAGCGCCAAGACCCTGATGCAGACCTCTGTCCCCGTCCCGGAGTGCGTCCGGGACGGCGTCAACAGCAACGGTGACGTCCTCGGAGCGAAGACAGGGACCTACGAAGGAAAGGACGCCTTCCTCGTCGTGGTGTCCGACGCCTCCGACCCCACTCGGGTCACGGCCTACGTCGTCGACGCCGCCTGTGTCAGCCGGCAGCCCGTCTCGGCGGGCAAGGTCCTGGCGAAGCAGTCCCTCGTACGTCCCTGAACAAGGCGGCTTCGTCTTGGCCCAGCGCGGTTATCCGTACCGTGGGTGAACCCCCCGTGTGCCCGGACACACCGGGAATGCGCGCCCCTTAGGATCCGTTGGGTGGGGTGAGAGTTCTGACAGGGCTCCCACCGGTCGAATGACGCAGACCAGAGACGAGGAATCAAGCCGTGAGCGACGTCCGTAACGTGATCATCATCGGCTCCGGGCCCGCCGGCTACACGGCGGCGCTCTACACCGCGCGCGCGTCGCTGAAGCCCCTGGTGTTCGAGGGAGCCGTCACTGCTGGCGGTGCGCTGATGAACACCACCGAAGTGGAGAACTTCCCGGGCTTCCGCGACGGCATCATGGGCCCCGAGCTCATGGACAACATGCGCGCCCAAGCGGAACGCTTCGGTGCCGAACTGATCCCGGACGACGTCGTCTCGGTCGACCTGACCGGAGAGATCAAGACCGTCACGGACACCGCGGGCACGGTCCACCGGGCCAAGGCCGTCATCGTCACCACCGGCTCGCAGCACCGGAAGCTCGGTCTGCCGAACGAGGACGCGCTGTCCGGCCGCGGTGTCTCCTGGTGCGCCACCTGTGACGGGTTCTTCTTCAGGGATCAGGACATCGCCGTGATCGGTGGTGGTGACACCGCGATGGAGGAGGCCACCTTCCTCTCCCGGTTCGCCAAGTCCGTGACCATCGTGCACCGCCGGGACACCCTGCGCGCCTCCAAGGCCATGCAGGAACGCGCCTTCGCCGACCCGAAGATCAAGTTCGTGTGGGACAGCGAGGTCGCCGAGATCCAGGGCGACCCCAAGCTCTCCGGCCTGAAGCTGCGCAACCTCAAGACCGGCGAGCTGTCGGATCTGGCGGTGACGGGTCTGTTCATCGCGATCGGCCACGACCCGCGCACCGAGCTGTTCAAGGGCCAGCTGGACCTTGACGAGGAGGGCTACCTGAAGGTCGCCGCGCCCTCCACCCGTACCAACGTGACCGGTGTCTTCGCCGCCGGTGACGTGGTCGACCACACCTACCGCCAGGCGATCACCGCGGCCGGCACGGGCTGCTCCGCCGCCCTGGACGCCGAGCGCTTCCTCTCCGCCCTCGCGGACGAGGAGGAGCCGGAGCCCGAGAAGACCGCCGTCTGACCCCCTTCCACCCCACCGCACGCACCCGTTAGGAGCCACCCGTGGCCGACCTGAAGAACGTGACCGACGACTCCTTCGAGCAGGACGTCCTCAAGAGCGACAAGCCCGTCCTGGTGGACTTCTGGGCCGCCTGGTGCGGTCCGTGCCGTCAGATCGCTCCGTCCCTCGAGGCGATCGCCGCCGAGTACGGCGAGAAGATCGAGGTCGTGAAGCTCAACATCGACGAGAACCCGGGCACGGCTGCGAAGTACGGCGTCATGTCGATCCCGACCCTGAACGTCTACCAGCACGGCGAGGTCGCCAAGACCATCGTCGGCGCCAAGCCGAAGGCCGCGATCGTCCGCGACCTCGAGGACTTCATCGCCGAGTGACGTTTCACGTGAAACACGAATGGGCCAACCCCTCGGGGTTGGCCCATCTGCTTTACAGAGACACTTAGAGGGGACGCAGCGCCGGTTCCTTCTGCACGGCTCCCAGCAGCCGGTCGAGCGCCATCTCCACGTCTTCCTTCCAGGAGAGCGTCGACCTGAGCTCCAGTCGCAGCCGGGGATGCAAGGGGTGCTGCCGGACCGTCTTGAAACCCACGGCCAGCAGATGGTCGGCGGGCAGCAAACAGGCCGGTTCCTTCCAACGGGCATCACCGAACGCC
Organism: Streptomyces sp. NPDC054834; assembly: GCF_053611185.1. Classification (NCBI taxonomy): domain Bacteria; kingdom Bacillati; phylum Actinomycetota; class Actinomycetes; order Kitasatosporales; family Streptomycetaceae; genus Streptomyces; species Streptomyces sp. NPDC054834. Next base: position 108,542 of record NZ_JBSGZV010000006.1, read on the forward strand.
TCGATGGCTTTGAACCCGCGACGCAGCAGATCCTTGGCGACCGTCTGGACCATCACCCGGCCGAGCCCCTGCCCCTGATAGCCCGGCATGATGAAGCTGGTGATCAGCTGCACCGCGTCCGGGGACACCGGGCTTGTGGGGAACGCGGTGGACCGGGGGACATAGGCAGGCGGAGCGTAGAGCACGAAGCCCACCGGGATGTCGTCGACATAGACCACCCGGCCGCAGGACCCCCAGTCCAACAGGACGGCGGAGATCCATGCCTCCTTCTCCAGAGCGGCTGTCCCTGCCTTTACCGCGGCCTCACCGCTGACCGGGTCCAGCTCCCAGAAGACGCACGAGCGACAGCGCTTGGGAAGGTCCTGAAGGTTGTCCAACGTGAGCGGTACGAGTCGGCGCCCCATGAAGGCTGTTCCTCGCTTCCTTCGCCCGCGGTCTCGCGAGCGGCTGTCAGTGCGCTCCGTTCCCTGAGCAGACTGCCGACGAACCCGCCGACCACGCCGAGCCCGAGGCCCGCGCTCACCAGTCCGGTGCGGCTCACCGATCGCATGGCCCCCGCCTCCCACTCAGAGGTGCCGTCAGGTGGATGCGCCATACTCCATCGCATGGTATCCACGATGCGATTGCCTAGAAACCGCCTGAAAGCAAAGAGCGGACCGTGTTCCGGTACTTACCGGACATGATCCGCTCCTCTGCCCGTCCGCGCGGATCAACCGCGCGGTCAGGCCTCCGTCTCCTCGAACTCCGAGGACTCACCGTCGTGCAGGCCCTTCTGAAGGACCGGCCCCTCGCCCGGAGCGAGTGAGCTCAGGATCCGCTCCAGGTCTTCCATGGAGGCGAACTCGACCGTGATCTTGCCCTTCTTCTGCCCCAGGTCGACCTTCACCCGAGTCTCGAAGCGGTCCGAGAGCCGGGTGGCGAGATCGGTCAGCGCCGGGGAGACCCGGGCGCCGGCCCGCGGTCCCTTCGAGCGCTGCGCCTTCTGCGGCCGCGAGCCCATCAGCGTCACGATCTCCTCGACCGCCCGCACGGAAAGCCCCTCGGCCACGATCCGGTGGGCCAGCCGGTCCTGCTCCTCCGAGTCCTCGACCGAGAGCAGCGCTCGGGCATGCCCGGCGGAGAGCACACCGGCGGCCACCCGCTTCTGCACGGCAGACGAGAGCTTCAGCAGACGCAGCGTGTTGGAGACCTGCGGACGGGAACGTCCGATGCGGTCCGCCAGCTGGTCGTGCGTGCAGTTGAAGTCCTTCAGCAACTGGTCGTAGGCGGCCGCCTCTTCCAGCGGGTTCAACTGTGCCCGGTGCAGGTTCTCCAGCAGTGCATCCAGGAGGAGCTTGTCGTCCTCCGTGGCCCGTACGATCGCCGGGATCGCCTCGAGCCCGGCCTCACGGCAGGCCCGCCAGCGCCGCTCGCCCATGATGAGCTCGTAGCGGTCCGGACCCAGCTGCCGTACGACGACGGGCTGGAGGAGGCCGACTTCCTGGATGGAGGTCACAAGCTCCTGGAGCGCGTCCTCATCGAAGACATCACGCGGCTGACGAGGGTTGGGCGTGATGGAGTCGAGGGGGATCTCGGCGAAGTGCGCACCCATCGGGGGCGCGGGCACCTCCGCGGCTCCGTTCACCGAAGGCTCCTCGGGCTCCTCGGAAACGGGCGGCAGCGTGGCCACCTTCGCCGCGGCCACTCCCCGGTCGGTCGTCAGGACCGGTACCGTCGCGGGTGACGGGGACACCGCAACCCCCACCGGGGCCGGGGGCGGGTTCTTCTCCGTGGGGGCAGCAGGAATCAGTGCGCCAAGACCACGGCCCAGTCCCCTCCGTCGCTCGCTCACTGGATCCCCTCCACCATGCTCGGATTGCTCTGTGCGCCGATGTGGGCCTGAATCGGGTCGTAGCTGACGCCGACACCCTTCAGCGCGATTTCTCGTGCGGCCTCAAGATAGGAGAGGGCACCGCTCGAACCTGGATCGTACGTCAGGACCGTCTGGCCGTAACTCGGCGCCTCGGAGATGCGGACCGATCGGGGAATACTCGTCCGCAGCACCTCGTCACCGAAGTGGGTGCGCACCTCATCCGCGACCTGGGACGCGAGCCGCGTCCGGCCGTCGTACATGGTGAGCAGGATCGTCGATACATGCAGGTCGGGATTGAGGTGCCCCCGTACCAGGTCGACATTGCGCAGCAGTTGACCCAGTCCCTCCAGCGCGTAGTACTCGCACTGGATCGGAATGAGCACCTCCTGTCCGGCGACCAGCGCGTTGACCGTCAACAGGCCTAGCGATGGCGGGCAGTCGATGAGGATGTAGTCCAGTGGCTGCTCGTAGGCCCGGATCGCCCGCTCCAGCCGGCTCTCCCGGGCCACCAGGGACACCAGCTCGATCTCCGCACCGGCGAGATCGATCGTGGCCGGGGCGCAGAACAGCCCCTCGACATCGGGAACCGGCTGGACGACCTCCGACAAGGGCTTGCTCTCGACCAACACGTCATAGATGGACGGAACTTCTGCGTGGTGGTCGATACCGAGGGCGGTGGACGCATTGCCCTGCGGATCGAGGTCGATCACCAGGACGCGGCCGCCGTGGAGAGCCAGCGAAGCGGCAAGGTTGACGGTCGTCGTCGTCTTGCCGACACCGCCCTTCTGGTTGGCGACCACCATGACCCGGGTCTGCTCAGGCCGTGGCAGGCCTTCACCTGCGCGGCCGAGAGCCTCCACCGCAAGTTGGGCAGCGCGACCGATGGGAGTGTCGTCCATCGGAGGCGGTGTTTCACGTGAAACATCCGCCCCCATCGACTCGGTACGGGGACCGGGGACCGGATCGGTCATCGGTCCCGCGATGTTGGCGTCGGACCGCAAGGATTCACTCTCCTCGACTTCAGGCTCGCAATACACAGAGCCTCCCATGCCTTCGGGGTCGTGAACCAGTGAGGCCTGGCGTTCTGTGGAGAAATCCACCTCTGTGGGCAACTCAGCTGCCTCTCCGAGTGAGCCGAGAGGCTTCCGGTCCCGCGGTTCGGCCGCAGCGCGGCCGCGACTGATGATGCCGTGCAGCAGTGAGCGACGTTTCACGTGAAACACGATGCACAGTGAGCGCGTCCGGACTGTCGCGACACTCCGTCATGCGTAGGTTTGGCAGCTTGTGTGGAGTACGTCTCGTCGTCAGGATGGATCAGCGCGGCCGATCCGCCCTGACTTCTTCACCGACGCCTGCGCGCTCGTCCCGTACGGGCCGCCTTGGCCCGTTTGGCCGCGAAGCGAACACCACCGGGGCTTTCACCCACCTCGACCCGTACAACGGTGGACAGGGGATCCACCACTCCCTCACCGACCTGAAGGATGGACGTCGACACCGCACCGAGCTTGCTCAGCGCGGTGGTCGCGGCCTTCAGCTCCTCCTCCGCGGTGTCCCCCTTGAGCGCGAGCATCTCGCCGTAGGGCCGCAGCAGCGGGATCCCCCACGCGGCCAGCCGGTCCAGGGGAGCCACCGCACGGGCCGTGACCACATGAACCGGCGGCACCTTGCCCATGACCTCCTCGGCGCGACCACGCACGACGGTCACATGGTCCAGGCCCAGCAGCTCGACGACCTCGGTCAGGAAGTTGGTACGCCGAAGGAGCGGCTCCAACAGAGTGATCTTCAGGTCACCTCGGACAAGCGCCAGCGGAATCCCGGGCAGACCGGCACCAGAGCCGACATCGCACACGGTCACGCCCTCCGGGACCACCTCCGAGAGCACCGCACAGTTCAGCAGGTGCCGCTCCCAGAGGCGGGGCACCTCACGGGGGCCGATCAGCCCACGCTGCACACCGGCTTCCGCGAGCAGCTCCGCATAGCGCACCGCATCGGCGAAGCGATCACCAAACACCGCTCGCGCCTGCTCGGGCGCAGGGGGGAGCTCCGCTGCCTCCGTCACGGGGACCGTCCTTCCCTACCGCATCGGCGCGCATGCGCCGACCACCAGAACTACCAGGCTGACAAAATTCGGCCCCGCCTGCGCAACAGACGGGGCCGAGGGAACGTACGAACCGAATCAGTTGGGCAGCACGACGACGAAGCGCTGCGGCTCCTCGCCCTCGGACTCGCTGCGCAGACCCGCGGCCTTCACCGCATCGTGCACGACCTTCCGCTCGAACGGGGTCATCGGCTTGAGCTTCACGGGCTCGCTGCTGCTCTTGGCCTCCGCGGCGGCCTTGGCGCCCAGCTCGGACAGCTCGGAGCGCTTCTTGGCCCGGTAGCCGGCGATGTCCAGCATCAGCCTGCTGCGGTCCCCGGTCTCCCGGTGCACGGCCAGCCGCGTCAGCTCCTGGAGCGCCTCCAGTACCTCGCCGTCCCGGCCGACCAGCTTCTGAAGGTCGCGGGTGCCCGTGTCGCTGATGATCGACACAGAGGCACGGTCGGCCTCGACGTCCATGTCGATGTCGCCGTCGAGGTCGGCGATGTCCAGCAGGCCCTCGAGGTAGTCCGCCGCGATCTCGCCCTCCTGCTCCAGGCGAGTCAGGGTGTCTGCACCCTCGGCAGCGGCGGAGGTGGTGCCTTCCGTCACGGGATGGGCTCCTTCTTACTTCTTGGAGGGGGACTTGGGCCGCTGCGGGCCACCCTTGCGCTGGCCGGACTGGGCCTTGCTGCGGGTGCCGCTGCCGGACTTCGGGGCGGCCTTCTCGGCGGGCTTGGCGTCCTCGGGCTCCTCGGACTTCTCCAGCGACGTGGACGGCTCGGCATCACCCGCCTGCTTGGTGCCGCCGGACTGGCGCTGGGCCTTGCTCTGCCGCTTGGGCTGCTGCCGCTTGGCGGCGGCCGTGGTGCTGGTGGTGGTCACACCGTCATCGGTCTCCGCCACGGCCTGGCCCTCGCCCTTCACCACGGACCCGTCGGCCTGGGCCGCGAAGCCCGCCTTGGTCAGGCCGTTGATGAACTTGCGCTCGAACTCGTTGCGGTCACGGCCCTTGGTGACGATCGCCTTGACGATGGCCTTCTCGCTCCGCCGGCGGACCTTGCCGTGGTGCGTGACGTGCTTGGTCAGACGCTCCAGGTAAGCGGCCTGAGCCTTGGAACCCGGGGTCGGGTTGTTGTGGATGACGTACATCTGCTGGCCCATGGTCCACACGTTGGTGGTCAGCCAGTAGACGAGGACACCGACCGGGAAGTTGATGCCGAAGACGGCGAACATGATGGGGAAGACGTACATCAGCATCTTCTGCTGCTGCATGAACGGCGTCTTCACGGTCGTGTCGACGTTCTTCGTCATCAGCTGGCGCTGCGTGTAGAACTGCGACGCCGACATCATGACGATCATGACAGCGGTGACGACCCGCACATCGGTGACCGTGGCGCCCAGGGCCTGGACGGTGGCGGAACCATCCTTGAACTTCGCGGCCAGCGGGGCCCCGAAGATGTGCGCCTGACGGGCACTGGCCAGCAGCGACTCGTTGATGACGCCGATGGTCGTGCCCGACGCGATGCCGTTGAGCACGTGGTACAGGGCGAAGAAGAACGGAGACTGCGCCAGGATGGGAAGGCACGAGGAGAGCGGGTTGGTGCCCGACTCCTTGTACAGCTTCATCATCTCTTCGGACTGACGCTGCTTGTCGTTCTTGTAGCGCTCCTGGATCTTCTTCATCTCGGGCTGGAGCGTCTGCATGGCCCGGGTCGCCTTGATCTGCTTCACGAAGAGCGGGATCAGGCAGATACGGATCAGAATCACCAGGGACACGATGGACAAGCCCCAGGCCCAACCGGTGTCAGGCCCGAAGATGGCGCCGTACACCGTGTGGAACTGGACGATGACCCATGAAACGGGTGTCGTGATGAAGCTGAAGAGGCTGGCAATCGTGTCCACTAATCATGCTCCTTGGGCATGGGACGAGGTCTCTGCGGCCGGGCTCGAAGAAGGCTCGGCAGGGAGCTCCCCTTCGAGGGCCGGTTCGGCGGCGGAGGGCCCGCCCCTGCGTGCACGCCAGGCGTCACGCAGCATTTCGTGCCACCGCGGGCGCCTGCGCGGCGGAACATGGTCCACCCCGCCCAGCGACCACGGATTGCACCGCAGGATGCGCCAGGCGGTGAGTGCCGTGCCCTTGATCGCACCGTGCCGGTCAATGGCCGTGTAGCCGTAGTGGGAGCACGACGGGTAGTACTTGCACACCGGCCCGAGCAGTGGGCTGATCGTCCACTGGTACAGCTTGATCAGAGCCAGCAGCGGGTACTTCATCGCGCGCCCCCTCCCAGCAGCCGCTGAACGGCGGCATCCAGGTCTCGGGCCAGCTGTGCGTGGTCTGCGTCACCCGCTCCGGGCAGCGCTCGTACGACTACCAGGCTACCGGGGGGAAACAGGGCGACTCGGTCACGCATCAGATGGCGAAGTCTGCGCTTCACTTGGTTGCGCACGACCGCGCCACCCACGGCCTTGCTCACGACGAAACCCGCACGCGTCGGGGGAGCGCTCTCCCCAGGCGCATGCGGGTCCGTGGCACCGCTACGAAGGTGGACGACGAGGGTCGGGCGGCCTGCCCGGCGACCCCGTCGGACCGCGGTCGCGAAGTCCTCGCGCCGCCTCAGCCGATGCTCGGTAGGCAGCACGACGTCATGACCTGATCAGATCAGGCGGACAGACTGGCGCGACCCTTGCTGCGACGGTTCGCGAGAATCGCGCGGCCGGCACGGGTACGCATCCGCAGGCGGAAGCCGTGGGTCTTCGCGCGACGACGGTTGTTCGGCTGGAAGGTGCGCTTGCTCACTCGGGGGCTCCAGAAGAAATCGGTAGTGGCGGGGTGCCGTCCTGGCTGTCACCGTGCGCCCACGAGTAGCTCGCATCACGCCCGAGTGCACCGCTTCCCGATCACCTTCAGCGATCTGTGCCCATCGGAGGCAGGCGGCAGCAGCCATCGACAACTCGACCTGGTCACGGTACGCGGGGCTACGCCATCCGGTCAAACCGAGTGTCACGGAGAGACACTATCCACAGGCTGGGGACAACAACTTGAACCGTACCCGCCGCCCTGACTACCGTGACTGGACTCCGATTCGTTCCTTTGTCCCCCCGCCCCACCGATCTACATCCCGATCCGTCCCACAACCACACGTTCGTGGGACCTGTGAGAGAGCGTGCCCTGTGGCTGACGTACCTGCCGATCTTGCCGCAGTGTGGCCACGAGTACTCGAGCAGCTCCTCGGCGAGGGCCGCGGGCAGGGTGTGGAGGCCAAGGACGAGCACTGGATCCGACGCTGCCAGCCCCTCGCGCTCGTCGCGGACACCGCCCTGCTCGCCGTACCAAACGAATTCGCGAAGGGCGTACTGGAGGGCCGTCTGGCCCCGATCGTCAGCGAGACCCTGAGCCGCGAGTGCGGCCGCCCCATCCGGATCGCGATCACCGTCGACGACTCCGCGGGCGAGCCGCCGGCCCCACCCGCGCCCCCCGCCCAGCCGCAGCCGCGCTACGAGGAGCCCGAGCTCCCCACGGGACAGTACGAGGGATACGGCCGCCACCGGGCCGGCGACCAGCTGCCCACCGCCCGGCCCGCCTACCCGTCCGAGTACCAGCGGCCCGAGCCGGGCGCCTGGCCCCGCCCGACCCACGACGACTACGGCTGGCAGCAGCAGCGCCTGGGCTTCCCGGAGCGCGACCCGTACGCATCCCCGCCGGACACCTACGGTGAGCCGCACCGCGACGCCTACGGCGCCCCACCCCAGGACTACAGGCAGCCGGCGATGGACCGCCCGTCGTACGAGCAGCCCTACGACAAGCCGCGCCCGGACTACGACAAGCCCCGTCCGGACTACGACCAGCCGCGCCCCGAGTACGACAAACCCCGCTCCGAGTACGAAGCCTCCCGGGGCGACTACGACCAGCGCGACCCGGCCCGCCGCGAGCTCCCGGAGCCGCCGGCCGGAGCCGGCCACGTGCACCGCGGCGGACCCGTGGGCCCGAACCTGCCCACGACCGGAGCCCCCGGCCCGCTGGCCGCGCAGCCCGCGCCGGCGACCGGCCCGGGCGAGCCCACCGCGCGGCTGAACCCGAAGTACCTCTTCGACACCTTCGTCATCGGCGCCTCCAACCGCTTCGCGCACGCGGCCGCGGTCGCCGTCGCCGAAGCGCCCGCGAAGGCGTACAACCCCCTCTTCATCTACGGGGAGTCCGGCCTCGGCAAGACGCACCTGCTGCACGCCATCGGGCACTACGCGCGCAGCCTCTACCCGGGCACGCGGGTGCGGTACGTGAGCTCCGAGGAGTTCACCAACGAGTTCATCAACTCCATCCGCGACGGCAAGGGCGACAGCTTCCGCAAGCGCTACCGCGAGATGGACATCCTGCTCGTCGACGACATCCAGTTCCTGGCGGACAAGGAGTCGACGCAGGAGGAGTTCTTCCACACCTTCAACACGCTCCACAACGCCAACAAGCAGATCGTGCTCTCCAGCGACCGGCCGCCCAAGCAACTGGTCACGCTGGAGGACAGGCTGCGGAACCGTTTCGAGTGGGGCCTGATCACCGACGTCCAGCCACCCGAGCTGGAGACACGCATCGCGATCCTCCGCAAGAAGGCGGTGCAGGAGCAGCTCAACGCCCCGCCGGAGGTGCTGGAGTTCATCGCCTCCCGGATCTCGCGCAACATCCGCGAGCTGGAGGGCGCGCTGATCCGGGTGACCGCGTTCGCCTCGCTCAACAGGCAGCCGGTGGACCTGGGCCTGACGGAGATCGTCCTCAAGGACCTCATCCCCGGCGGCGAGAACGCGGCCCCCGAGATCACCGCCACGGCGATCATGGCCGCGACCGCCGACTACTTCGGCCTCACGGTCGAGGACCTGTGCGGCACCTCGCGCGGCCGCGCCCTGGTGACCGCCCGGCAGATCGCCATGTACCTGTGCCGTGAGCTCACCGACCTGTCACTGCCCAAAATCGGCGCGCAGTTCGGCGGCCGCGACCACACGACCGTCATGCACGCCGACCGCAAGATCCGCGCGCTGATGGCCGAGCGCCGGTCCATCTACAACCAGGTCACCGAGCTGACCAACCGCATCAAGAACGGCTGACACAGCCGTTACGGACGGCTGACACAGCCCTACGACAGCGCTGAGGGCGCCCCCGGGAGGAGATCCCGCGGGCGCCCTTCGTCATGCCGCAGCCATCCTGTGTTCGATTACCCGCCGGGTTACGGCCGCTCTCCACAGATTCGGGCACTTTCTTGCGTCCACATGCTGGGGACTGTGGAGTTGTCCCGAAACCATCCACAGGCTGTGCGGTTGAAAGGTCATCAGCCCAGCTCATGTGCCTGTGGATCGGTGGACGAACGATCTCCACAGACTGTGGACGAAGCGGGGATCCACAGGCTGTGCACGAAGTTGTCCACCGGCAACCCACAGCCTGGGGCCGGTTGTCCCCAGCGATCGCAGGCTTCTCCACATGGCTGTCCACTGTTCGGCAACGCGACGCACCCGATCACCGCCTCGAGTGAAAGGCGTCACATCAAGGTGCCGGGTTGGGGTGTGGGAAACGTGGGTAAATCTGGGGACGCAGCTGGGGAGAACTGCCCTCGGGCTGTGGGTGGTGTGTGCAGAACTTTCTGTTCTCCACAGAAACGCTCGGTTGTCCACCGCCTTCACCCACAGGACCAGTGGATAAAATCTGGGCCCTGAGCTGGGCAAACGTGGTTATCCACGGTATCCACAGGCCCTACTACTACTCCCGACTAGAGAGAGTGGGAAATCCGTTTCGAAGCGGGGCCTGTGCACAACTCGCCGTCTCGAGCCCGGCCGCCCCTCGGAGCGACTTGAGCCCGACAGGCACCTACTGTCAGTGCGGTGCGTCAGACTGGTCCCCGGTGTCCTTCCCGTCCCAGTGGGCGGTGACACCGAGTCGGAGGACTCAGAGGCAACAGCAGCAGGAGGCGGCTTACGGTGAAGATCCGGGTGGAACGCGACGTACTCGCGGAGGCAGTGGCGTGGGCGGCACGCAGCCTCCCGGCCCGTCCGCCGGCGCCTGTGCTCGCCGGTCTTCTGCTGAAGGCCGAGGACGGCCAGCTGAGCCTGTCCAGCTTCGACTACGAGGTCTCGGCGCGGGTGTCCGTCGAGGCGGAGGTCGAGGAGGAGGGCACGGTCCTCGTCTCCGGCCGCCTGCTCGCCGACATCTCCCGCGCCCTCCCCAACCGTCCGGTGGAGATTTCCACAGACGGTGTACGGGCGACCGTGGTCTGCGGCTCCTCGCGGTTCACACTTCACACACTGCCTGTGGAGGAGTACCCGGCGCTGCCCCAGATGCCGAACGCGACCGGCACGGTCCCCGGCGAGGTCTTCGCCTCCGCCGTCCAGCAGGTCGCCATCGCCGCCGGCCGCGACGACACGCTGCCCGTCCTCACCGGTGTGCGCATCGAGATCGAGGGCGACACGGTCACGCTGGCCTCCACCGACCGCTACCGCTTCGCGGTCCGCGAGTTCCTGTGGAAGCCGGAGAACCCGGACGTCTCCGCGGTCGCTCTGGTGCCCGCCAAGACGCTCCAGGACACCGCCAAGGCGCTGACCAGCGGCGACAGCGTCATCCTGGCGCTGTCCGGCTCGGGCGCGGGCGAGGGCCTGATCGGTTTCGAGGGCGCCGGTCGGCGGACGACCACGCGTCTGCTGGAGGGTGACCTCCCGAAGTACCGCACGCTGTTCCCGACGGAGTTCAACTCCATCGCCGTGATCGAGACCGCCCCCTTCGTGGAGGCCGTCAAGCGTGTGGCCCTGGTCGCCGAGCGGAACACCCCGGTACGGCTGAGCTTCGAGCAGGGCGTGCTCATCCTGGAGGCCGGCTCCAGCGACGACGCACAGGCTGTGGAAAGGGTCGACGCCCAGCTGGAGGGCGACGACATCTCGATCGCCTTCAACCCGACCTTCCTGCTGGACGGGCTGAGCGCGATCGACTCCCCGGTGGCCCAGCTGTCGTTCACGACGTCCACCAAGCCCGCGCTGCTCAGCGGCAAGCCGGCGGTGGACGCCGAGGCGGACGAGGCCTACAAGTACCTGATCATGCCGGTGCGGCTCAGCGGCTGACCGGCTGAGCGCGACCTCCGGGAAAGCCCCAGGTGAGGGCATACGAATGAGCGCGTATGCCCACAGCTGTGCGTGAGCGTCCGGGTTTAGGCTCGGACACAGGTACGACAGTGCCTCGCACGCCACACAGCGACCTAAGGAACACAACTGATGGAGCTCGGTCTCGTCGGCCTCGGCAAGATGGGCGGCAACATGCGCGAGCGGATCCGCCGCGCGGGCCACACCGTCGTCGGATACGACCGCAACGCTGACCTCGCGGATGTCCACAGCCTGGAAGAGCTTGTGGGCAAGCTTCCCGGCCCGCGCGTGGTCTGGGTGATGGTCCCGGCCGGCGAGCCCACCCAGTCCACGATCGACGAGCTCGCCGAGCTCCTGGAGCCCGGCGACGTGGTCGTGGACGGCGGCAACTCCCGCTGGACGGACGACGAGCGGCACGCCGAGGAGCTGGCCGCCAAGGGCATAGGCTTCGTGGACTGCGGTGTCTCCGGCGGCGTCTGGGGCCTGGAGAACGGGTACGCGCTGATGTACGGCGGCGACGCCGAGCACGTCGCCAAGGTGCGGCCGGTCTTCGACGCGCTCAAGCCGGAGGGCGATCTCGGGGCCGTGCACGCCGGCAAGGTCGGCGCGGGCCACTTCGCGAAGATGGTCCACAACGGCATCGAGTACGCGATGATGCAGGCCTACGCCGAGGGCTGGGAGCTGCTGGAGAAGGTCGACTCCGTGGAGAACGTCCGCGAGGTCTTCCGTTCCTGGCAGGAGGGCACGGTCATCCGTTCCTGGCTGCTCGACCTCGCGGTCAACGCCCTGGACGAGGACCAGCACCTGGAGCAGCTGCGGGGTTATGCACAGGACTCCGGCGAGGGGCGCTGGACGGTGGAAGCCGCCATAGACAACGCGGTGCCGCTGCCGGCGATCACCGCGTCGCTGTTCGCGCGGTTCGCCTCACGCCAGGAGGACTCCCCGCAGATGAAGATGATCGCCGCGCTGCGCAACCAGTTCGGCGGCCACGCCGTCGAGAAGAAGCCGTAGCGCGGACTCGACGAAGCCCGACGAAGACGGAAGAAGTTGTCCACAGGATCGCCCGGCGATCCACAAGCCTGGGGGAGGTCGGCGAACGACCATGCACGTCACGCATCTGTCGCTGGCCGACTTCCGCTCGTACGCCCGGGTCGAGGTCCCGCTGGACCCGGGCGTCACGGCCTTCGTCGGCCCGAACGGGCAGGGCAAGACGAATCTCGTCGAGGCGATCGGTTACCTCGCCACCCTCGGCAGTCACCGGGTCGCCTCAGACGCCCCCCTGGTGCGCATGGGCGCCGATCGCGCGATCATCCGTGCCCAGGTCCGGCAGGGCGAGCGGCAGCAGCTGGTCGAGCTGGAGCTGAATCCCGGCAGGGCCAACCGTGCCCGGATCAACCGGTCCTCGCAGGTCAAGCCGCGGGACGTGCTGGGGATCGTACGGACGGTGCTGTTCGCGCCGGAGGACCTCGCCCTGGTCAAGGGGGATCCCGGGGAGCGGCGCCGCTTCCTGGACGAAATGGTCACCGCGCGTTCTCCGCGCATGGCCGGTGTCCGTTCCGACTACGAGCGCGTGCTCAAGCAGCGCAACACGCTGCTGAAGTCGGCGGCGCTGGCCCGGCGGCACGGTGGCCGCTCCATGGACCTGTCCACGCTGGACGTGTGGGACCAGCATCTCGCGCGTGCGGGCGCCGAGCTGCTCGCGCAGCGCATCGACCTGATCGCCGCGGTCCAGCCGCTGGCCGACAAGGCGTACGAGCAGCTGGCCCCCGGCGGCGGCCCGGTCGCCCTGGAGTACAAGCCGTCCGCGCCGGGTGAGGCGCACACGCGCGAGGATCTGTACGCCCAGCTGATGGCGGCCCTGGCGGACGCCCGCAAGCAGGAGATCGAGCGGGGCGTGACGCTTGTGGGCCCGCACAGGGACGATCTGGTGCTCAAGCTCGGTCAGTTGCCGGCCAAGGGGTATGCGTCGCACGGTGAGTCCTGGTCCTATGCGCTGGCGTTGCGCCTGGCGGCGTACGACCTGCTGCGCGCGGAGGGTAACGAGCCGGTGCTGATCCTCGACGACGTCTTCGCCGAGCTGGACGCCCGGCGCCGTGAGCGGCTGGCGGAGCTGGTGGCTCCCGGCGAGCAGGTGCTGGTGACGGCCGCGGTCGACGACGACGTGCCGCATGTGCTGGCGGGTGTCCGGTATGCCGTGTCCGAGGGGGCGGTGGAGCGGGTATGAGCGCCGAGGGCTTCGGCTCCGACGGGACCTTCAGGCCCGACACGGCTTCCGGGTCCGACACGGCTTCCGGGAAGGCGCCCGAGCCTTCGGGGGTCGATCTCGCGCGGGTGGCGCTGCGTGCCGCCAAGGAGCAGGCACGCGCGCGTGGGGACGCGGCGCAGCAGAAGAAGCAGGCGCGGCGGGGCGGTCTGCGTTCCGGTGCGCGGGCGGACGGCCGTGATCCGATGGCACTCGGTGCGGCGATCAACCGGTTGATCACCGAGCGGGGCTGGGAGGCTCCGGCCGCGGTGGGCGGTGTGATGGGCCGTTGGCCGCAGATCGTGGGCGAGGACGTGGCCAAGCACTGCGTTCCGGAGAAGTACGACGAGGACGAGCGGGTGCTGGTCGTGCGCTGCGATTCGACGGCGTGGGCGACGAATCTGCGGCTGCTGGCGCCGACTCTGGTCGCGCGGCTCAACGAGGATCTCGGGCACGGCGCGGTCCAAATGATCAAGGTGTTGGGGCCCGGTGGTCCCGCCCGTCGCTATGGCCCGTTGCGGGCGCCGGGCAGCATGGGCCCCGGTGACACCTACGGGTGACTGATCTCACATGAGGACCTCGCAGGGGCCTGCTGCGGGTGTGTCCCGGCGGTTCGGCATGCAACCGCACGCTCTTGCGAATCCCGACCTGACCCTTGAGTAGCGAAGGGTTGACATCCCGAAGCGCTGAGTGCCGCTGTGAGCCGCTTGGAGCCCCCTTCCGTATATCGGGACCCGGCGGAGACCGGTTGAGGGCGGCACATGAGGACTCAGGTACCGGCAAACCCCCATCACTGTCGGCGCTACCGGTAGACTGGAAGACAATCCCGCCCCCAACGTGGGGACCGTCCGGGAAAAGCTGAGCAACGCTGATCAGGGCTTACCAACGCAACATGCCGCAGCCGCTCCGGCAACCCGCCGACGAGCCCGGCTCGTGCTGTGCCAGAAAGGGCGCTTCGTGGCCGATTCCGGCAACCCCAACGAGAACATCCCGTCCACCGACGCGGGCGCGAACGGACCGGCGACCTCCTCGAACGGGGAGGTCACGGCCTCGTACGACGCCAGTGCCATCACCGTCCTCGAGGGTCTGGACGCGGTCCGCAAGCGACCCGGTATGTACATCGGCTCGACCGGTGAGCGCGGCCTGCACCACCTCGTGTACGAGGTGGTCGACAACTCCGTCGACGAGGCGCTGGCCGGGCACGCGGACACCATCGACGTGACGATCCTGGCCGACGGGGGCGTGCGCGTCGTCGACAACGGCCGCGGCATCCCGGTGGGCATCGTCCCCTCCGAGGGCAAGCCGGCGCTCGAGGTCGTGCTGACCGTGCTGCACGCGGGCGGCAAGTTCGGCGGCGGCGGCTACGCGGTCTCCGGCGGTCTGCACGGCGTCGGCGTCTCCGTCGTGAACGCCCTGTCGTCCAAGGTCTCGGTCGAGGTGAGGACCGACGGGTACCGCTGGACGCAGGACTACAAGATGGGCGTCCCGACGGCGCCGCTCGTCAAGCACGAGGCCACGGAGGAGACCGGCACGTCGGTCACCTTCTGGGCCGACCCGGACATCTTCGAGACCACCGAGTACTCCTTCGAGACGCTGTCACGGCGCTTCCAGGAAATGGCGTTCCTCAACAAGGGTTTGACGATCAAACTCACTGATGAGCGCGAGTCGGCGAAGGCCACCGCCGGGGCGGACGAGGCGGGCGCCGACGACAAGGACGAGGTCAAGACCGTCACGTACCACTACGAGGGCGGCATCGTCGACTTCGTGAAGTACCTCAACTCCCGCAAGGGAGACGCGGTGCACCCCACGGTCATCGACCTCGAGGCCGAGGACAAGGACAAGAGCCTGTCCCTCGAGGTCGCGATGCAGTGGAACAGCGGCTACAGCGAGGGCGTGTACTCCTTCGCCAACATCATCCACACCCACGAGGGCGGTACGCACGAGGAGGGTTTCCGCGCCGCGCTGACCTCGCTTATCAACAAGTACGCGCGCGACAAGAAGCTGCTGCGCGACAAGGACGACAACCTCACGGGTGACGACATCCGCGAGGGACTGACGGCGATCATCTCGGTGAAGCTGAGCGAGCCGCAGTTCGAGGGCCAGACCAAGACCAAACTGGGCAACACGGAGGCCAAGACCTTCGTGCAGAGGGCGGTCTACGAGCACCTCAACGACTGGCTGGACCGCAACCCGGTCGAGGCGGCGGACATCATCCGCAAGGGCATCCAGGCGGCCACCGCGCGCGTGGCGGCCCGCAAGGCCCGCGACCTGACCCGCCGCAAGGGCCTGCTGGAGTCGGCCTCTTTGCCGGGCAAGCTCTCCGACTGCCAGTCGAACGACCCCATCAAGTGCGAGATCTTCATCGTCGAGGGTGACTCCGCCGGCGGCTCGGCCAAGTCCGGCCGGAACCCGGAGTACCAGGCGATCCTCCCGATCCGCGGCAAGATCCTCAACGTGGAGAAGGCGCGGATCGACAAGATCCTTCAGAACCAGGAGATCCAGGCGCTGATCTCCGCGTTCGGCACGGGTGTGCACGAGGACTTCGACATCGAGCGGCTCCGCTATCACAAGATCATCCTGATGGCGGACGCCGACGTCGACGGCCAGCACATCAGCACCCTGCTGCTGACCTTCCTGTTCCGCTTCATGCGGCCGCTGGTCGAGGCTGGGCACGTGTACCTCTCCCGTCCCCCGCTGTACAAGATCAAGTGGGGCCGGGACGACATCGAGTACGCCTACTCGGACCGCGAGCGTGACGCGCTGATCGAGATGGGCCGGCAGCGCGGCAAGCGCATCCGCGAGGACTCGATCCAGCGCTTCAAGGGCCTCGGCGAGATGAACGCCGAGGAACTGCGCGTGACCACGATGGACCAGGAGCACCGGGTCCTGGGCCAGGTCACTCTCGACGACGCCGCCCAGGCCGACGACCTGTTCTCGGTCCTGATGGGCGAGGACGTCGAAGCCCGCCGCGCGTTCATCCAGCGCAACGCCAAGGACGTCCGCTTCCTCGACATCTGAGTCGGTCTCAGCTGACCGCACAAGGAAGGATCTTCACCAGCAATGGCCGACGAGAACACTCCCGTCACCCCTGAAGAGGGCGGCGAAGTCGCGATGCGAGTCGAGCCCGTCGGGCTCGAGACGGAGATGCAGCGCTCGTACCTGGACTACGCGATGTCCGTCATCGTGTCCCGTGCGCTGCCCGACGTCCGCGACGGTCTCAAGCCCGTCCACCGCCGCGTCCTGTACGCCATGTACGACGGCGGCTACCGCCCTGACCGCGGCTTCTACAAGTGCGCGCGCGTGGTCGGCGACGTCATGGGCAACTACCACCCCCACGGCGACTCCTCGATCTACGACGCCCTGGTGCGCCTCGCCCAGCCGTGGTCGATGCGGATGCCGCTGGTGGACTCCAACGGCAACTTCGGCTCCCCGGGCAACGACCCGGCGGCGGCGATGCGTTACACCGAGTGCAAGCTGGCGCCGCTGTCGATGGAGATGGTCCGTGACATCGACGAGGAGACCGTCGACTTCACGGACAACTACGACGGCCGTTCCCAGGAGCCGACCGTTCTGCCGGCCCGCTTCCCGAACCTGCTGATCAACGGTTCGGCCGGTATCGCGGTCGGCATGGCGACCAACATCCCGCCGCACAACCTGCGCGAGGTCGCGGCGGGCGCCCAGTGGTACCTGGAGAACCCGGAGGCCTCGCACGAGGAGCTCCTGGACGCGCTCATCGAGCGCATCAAGGGCCCGGACTTCCCGACCGGTGCGCTCGTCGTCGGCCGCAAGGGCATCGAGGAGGCCTACCGCACGGGCCGCGGCTCGATCACCATGCGGGCGGTCGTCGAGGTCGAGGAGATCCAGAACCGGCAGTGCCTGGTGGTCACGGAGCTGCCGTACCAGGTGAACCCGGACAACCTGGCGCAGAAGATCGCCGACCTGGTGAAGGACGGCAAGATCGGCGGCATCGCCGACGTCCGCGACGAGACGTCGTCCCGCACGGGCCAGCGTCTGGTCATCGTCCTGAAGCGCGACGCGGTCGCCAAGGTCGTCCTGAACAACCTCTACAAGCACACGGACCTCCAGACGAACTTCGGCGCCAACATGCTGGCGCTGGTCGACGGCGTCCCGCGCACGCTGTCCCTGGACGCGTTCATCCGCCACTGGGTGACGCACCAGATCGAGGTCATCGTCCGCCGTACGCGCTTCCGGCTGCGCAAGGCGGAGGAGCGGGCGCACATCCTGCGCGGTCTGCTGAAGGCCCTGGACGCCATCGACGAGGTCATCGCGCTCATCCGGCGCAGTGACACCGTCGAGATCGCCCGCGGCGGCCTGATGGACCTCCTGGAGATCGACGAGATCCAGGCCAACGCCATCCTCGAGATGCAGCTGCGCCGCCTGGCCGCCCTGGAGCGGCAGAAGATCGTCCAGGAGCACGACGAACTCCAGGCGAAGATCACCGAGTACAACGCGATCCTGGCCTCGCCGGTCCGCCAGCGCGGGATCGTCAGCGAGGAGCTCGCCGCGATCGTCGAGAAGTACGGCGACGACCGCAAGACGATGCTGGTGCCCTACGACGGTGACATGTCCATCGAGGACCTGATCGCCGAGGAGGACATCGTCGTCACCGTCTCGCGCGGCGGCTACGTCAAGCGCACCAAGACGGACGACTACCGGGCGCAGAAGCGCGGCGGCAAGGGCGTGCGCGGCACGAAGCTGAAGGAAGACGACATCGTCGACCACTTCTTCGTCTCGACCACGCACCACTGGCTGCTGTTCTTCACCAACAAGGGCCGGGTGTACCGGGCGAAGGCGTACGAGCTCCCCGACGCCGGCCGGGACGCGCGTGGGCAGCACGTGGCCAACCTCCTGGCCTTCCAGCCGGACGAGGCGATCGCCGAGATCCTCGCGATCCGGGACTACGAGGCGGCGCCGTACCTGGTGCTGGCCACCAAGGCCGGTCTGGTCAAGAAGACGCCTCTGAAGGATTACGATTCGCCCCGCTCCGGCGGCGTCATCGCGATCAATCTGCGGGAGCGCGAGGACGGTTCCGACGACGAACTGATCGGAGCCGAACTCGTCTCGGCCGATGACGATCTGCTGTTGATCAGCAAGAAGGCGCAGTCGATCAGGTTCACCGCCTCGGACGAAACCCTGCGGCCGATGGGTCGTGCCACCTCGGGTGTCAAGGGCATGAGTTTCCGCGAGGGCGACGAGCTTCTCTCGATGAATGTTGTTCGACCCGGTACGTTCGTGTTCACTGCCACAGACGGCGGGTACGCGAAGCGGACCCGCGTCGACGAGTACCGCGTCCAGGGTCGCGGTGGCCTCGGTATCAAGGCCGCCAAGATCGTGGAGGACCGCGGATCGCTCGTTGGCGCGCTGGTGGTGGAGGAACTCGACGAGATCCTCGCCATCACCCTCTCCGGCGGTGTGATTCGTACGCGAGTCAACGAGATCAGGGAGACGGGCCGTGACACCATGGGCGTCCAACTGATCAACCTGGGCAAGCGCGATGCCGTGGTCGGTATCGCACGTAACGCCGAGGCGGGACGCGAGGCGGAGGAGGTCGACGGCGACGTGGCCGTCGACGAGACCGCCGGGGATGCCGCGACCACCGGCACGGACGAGGGTGAGGCGCCCTCGGACGAGTAGCACGAGGAGTGAGTCATCGTGAGCGGAGCCACTGGCGCCGGGTCGGCCGGTACCTCCACGGGTACGGAAACGGGCGGCGGCGGCCGTGGCTCCGCCGCGAGCGCCGCGCAGCCGACGGATCCGCACACGACCAACCTGAAGCCGGTCAAGGCGGACTCGCCCTCGCCCGACTCGCATGGATCCCAGGGGGGAACTGTGGCGGACGCCCGCGGCCGTGAGGACCGGTCGGCGCCCGCGGCGGCCTCGCCGCTGCCCGGGGAACGCAAGCCGCAGCAGCCCTCCGGCCCCTACCACCCGCCGCAGGCCTACCCGGCGCAGGGCACCGGGGCGGCCGTACGCCGGCCGCGTACCGGTTCCGGAGCGCGCACCACGCCCCGCACGCGCAAGGCGCGGCTGCGGGTGGCCAAGGCCGACCCGTGGTCGGTGATGAAGGTCAGTTTCCTGCTCTCCATCGCGATCGGCATCTGCACGGTCGTCGCGTCCGCGGTGCTGTGGATGGTCCTGGACGCGATGGGCGTCTTCTCGACGGTCGGCGGCCAGATCTCGGAGGCCACGGGCTCCACCGAGTCCAACGGCTTCGACCTTCAGGCCTTCCTCTCGCTGCCGCACGTCCTGACGTTCGCCACGATCATCGCGGTCATCGACGTCGTCCTGGCCACGGCCCTCGCCACGCTCGGCGCGTTCATCTACAACCTCTCCGCGGGCTTCGTCGGCGGCATCGAGCTGACCCTCGCCGAGGACGAGTGACGGTCCCCCGACAATCGATTTTGGGACTGCCCCTCTCGTGCGCTAATCTTCAGGAGTCAGCGCGCGGGAGATACACCGCAAAGCGCGGCGGGGCTATAGCTCAGTTGGTTAGAGCGCATCCCTGATAAGGATGAGGCCACAGGTTCAAATCCTGTTAGCCCCACCAGCACAAAGACCCCCAACCGGTCACGGTTGGGGGTCTTTGACATCTATGCCTGACATCAACCGACGAGGTGGGATGACTGACACCGACAGACCCAGCGGCAGTCACCACCACTACGACGACCCCCATGAGCGCGGGAAGCTGGATCGGGCCTCCTGCGGCTGGATCCTCCTGGGTGCGTTCATCATCGTGGTCATCACATGGGTGCTGGTGATGCTGGGACTCATCTTCGATGGACCGCGTTAACCGATGAGTGGATCTTCCAGTATCAAGGTGCGGGGCGGGTTGACCGTCGTCGCCACTAAGGCCAAGTAGTCGTTCACTCGGCGGATCCGGCGGCCCTGGGGCAGTGGTGGGCCGAGGCACTTGGGAGAGCCGGTTGCATCTCGACTTCAGGCCCGGTGACCAGGACGCCGTGGTGGCTCGCCTCGAGGCTCATGGCGCGAAGTGTGTAGACGTCGGTCAGGTCGACCAGTCGTGGGTTGTCATGGCAGACCCCGAGGGCAACGAGTGCTGTGTCCTTGCCCAGCGGCGTCAGTGAGAACCCCGCTGTCCTCCTGACAGCTCCAGCGATACGACGAGACCCCCGACCGGTTCTGCCGGTCGGGGGTCTCTCTGTGCGGGTGGCTGTACGCAAACCGCCGTTGTGTCGTGTTACGTCGCTGAGGTGCTGCCCGGGCCGTCAGGTCTGAAGGGGGGCCTTGTGCTCGGGAGAGGGGGACGCCTCCTGGTCGGCGAGGGGCCGGCGGCGGCAGCCGGGGGACTTGCCGTGGGCCTCGGCTTGGATGCGCTGCTTCATCGTGGGGGGCAGGGACGCGGCGATCAACCGGGACAAGAGGGGCGCGATCGGGGCCGAGGCCTGGACGGTCTCGCTGCACGGTTCCTCGGTCCGGGGCTGCGGTGCGGCCGCGGCGGTGGTCGCCGTGACGAGGCCGAGCGCCGTGAACAGCGCGAGGAATGCGGTGACGATGGCGGTCCACAGCTTCATGACCTTGTTCTGGGTCATGGCCCCTCACTTTCAGGTCGGGCGATTTGCGTACTTTCCTCATGATGTGTATGAGGGCCGCGAAGTGGTGGACCGACGCCCGTGGCGCGGCGATGTTCTGATGAACACCACTCGTATGGGCGTAAAGGACAAGAATTGTTCTCAGACAGGCGGAAGTTGACGGCCTGATGTAGGTCACCGATCGATATCGGTCGGTGTGTATAGTCGGGCGCCAGAGGTCCCCTACGTCAAGGAAAGACGAGGTCGCGCGGTGAAGAAGCTTCTCCTGGTCGCACTGGCCGCCATCGGCGGGCTCCTCGTGTACCGCCAGATCCAGGCGGATCGCGCCGAGCAGGATCTGTGGACGGAGGCGACTGACTCCGTGCCCACGGGTTCGTGAGTACCGGAAAAACCGGAATCTGAGCAAGCCCCGACCGCCCTCGCGGTCGGGGTTTCGTGTTGCAGGATGGGCGACGGTCCGGTACGAGCGCGAGGGGGCGGGGCGGCATGGAGACGGGGCGGTGGCGTACGGCGTGGTGGCGTACGGCGGTACGGTTCGCCGTCACCGGAGCGCTGACGGGCGCGGCGGTCGCCCTGCCGGGCGGTATCGCGGCCGCCGACGGCACCACGACCGGGACACCGGGTGGCTACGCCTTCGCACCGCAGGCGCGGACCGTGAAGGGCACGGCCGGCACGACGGGCGCCGAACGCCTCGAGCCCGGCGAGACCTACCGCAGCTCCCTCGGGAAGAACGCCGAGGTCTACTACCGCCTAGCACTCAGAGACCGGGCGACCGCCTACGTCGCCGTCACCGCCGTCCCCCCGCCCGACGCCAAGGTCTCCGCCACCGACGGCATCCGCGTCTCGCTCCAGGACGCCGACGGCACCACCTGCTCCAACGACACCGCCGGCTTCGGCGGCGGCCTGAGCCCGCGCCCCGTCACCGCGCTGGGGACGCGTGAGGCGGGCAGGGCCCTGTGTCAGGGGGCGGGCACGTTCTACCTGGTCGTCTCACGCGTCGACGCGACCGGCTCCGGGTCCGGCGGCGGCTCCTCGGCCCAGGACTGGAGCCTGGAGATCGCCCCGGTCACCGAACCGCCCCGGGCCGAGGCCGCCGGCACCGCGGCGCCCGAGGCCTGGAACTCCACCACCCCCGAGCCCCTCACCGGCGACCCCCGGACCCGCGCCGGCGGCGCGGGCTTCGCCGGGGCGCGGGCACTGGACCAGGGCGTCTGGGACACCCGCATCCGGCCCGGCCAGACCATCTTCTACAAGGTCCCCGTCGACTGGGGCCAGCAGCTGTACGCCACCGCCGAGCTCGGCAGCTCCGCCGGCGACGGCGGCTATGTGACCGGCGCCCTCGACCTGGCCCTGTACAACCCCGCCCGCGGTGACGTCACCGACCTCCCCCGTGGCTACAGCGGCCGGCAGACGACGGTCGCCCTCGCCCCCCTGCCGCCCGTCGAATACGTCAACCGGTACGCCGCGAGCGGCCAGGTCAGCGCCATGCGCTTCGCCGGCGCCTACTACCTCGCCGTCCACCTCAGCGGGCAGGTCGCCGACGCCTTCGGCGACAAGGCGTTCGGGCTGACACTGCGCGTCCGCGTCCAGGGCACGCCGCACGCGGGCCCCGGGTACACCGGGAAGTCAGCCCCCGCGAACCTCTTCGAGATCACCGACGGCGACCGGGAGGCCGCGGCCACGGGCGGGGCCCCCGGCGGCGGCACCGCCATGAAGGCCCTCGCCGCCGGCGGGATCGGCACCGGGACGGTCCTGCTCCTGGGGCTCGGCCTGTGGACCCTGACCGCACGGCGCAGGGCCGCGGCCGCCGAGGCTCAGATGCGGGTCAGCGCCCAGAACCCGACCGCGTAGCAGGCCAGCGCGAGCAGCAGTACCGGGACGACGACCTTGGGCGGGGGCCCGGGGCGGCGGCGGGGTGCGGCATGCGTGGCACGTGTGGCTCGGAGGACCTTTGCGGTGTATGGAGCGGTGGGGGTGTGGGGGTGCGGGGGCGTGTAGGGGTGCGGGGGTGACGCGACCGCGTACGACGGCGGGTGAAAGGGCGCGTGCGGGGCGTGCGCGGGGTTTTGGCTCTGCGTCGTGGGCGTGGGCGTGGGTGTGGGTGTCGGCGTGAGCGGTTGCTGCGGCGGCGGGAGGCGGAAGCTGCCGGTGTCCGAGGGGGAGCGGCCCGGGTCAGTGCGGGAGCCTGCGCCTGTTCCGGTAGCCGTCCCTGTGCCCGCGCCCGGGCCCGGGCCGGTGCTCGTATCCGTGCCGGCTCCCTGCCCCGCCCCCGACACCGACCCCGTACTGGTGCCTTCGTACGGCCCCTGCGCCCCGTAAGCCCCCTCGTCCGCTCCGGCACCGGCCGCCCCGGGCCCGGCCCTCAGTGGCCCCTCCGGGCCGAACCCCGGAGGCAGGGGACCGACTTGGTCGAAGATCTCGATCAGTTCCTCGTCGGGGCCGGGCTCCGGCAGCAGTTCCACGGCGGCGGCGAGGGCCTTGCGCGCTCCCGTGGCGGTGCGGAAGCGGGCCTGTGGGTCCGGTTGCAGCAGGGAGGCCACGACCTGCCACAGCGGCTCGGGAACGCCCTTGGGCGCGCCGGGCGTTCCGTGTTCCATGAAGTACTGGACGAGTGCCTTGGCGTCGGGCTTGGCGCCCTGGAGGAGGTACAGCGCGACCAGGCCGACCGCGAACAGGTCGGCGGGAAAGTCCGGTTCGGCGCCCAGCATCTGTTCGGGCGCGAGGTAACCGGGCGTCCCCACCACGAGGTTGGTCTCCGTCAGGCGCGGCTCGCCCAGCCGCATCGCGATGCCGAAGTCGGACAGCCGCAGCCGGGGCCGTCCGGTGCCGGTGGCCTCCAGCAGGATGTTGGCGGGCTTGATGTCCCGGTGGACGACTCCCTCGGCGTGCACGGCGGCGAGGCCGGCCAGCAGTTGGTCGAGGAGGGTGCAGACGAATCCGGGCGGCAGGGGACCGTAGTCCCCGACCAGGTGGACCAGGGAGCCACCGACGACCAGGTCCATGGTGAACAGGACCTTGTCGTCGTCGGCGGCCCAGCTCGCCGGAGCGAGCACATGCGGGTGGTCGATCCGCAGGGCCTGCTCCCGTACGAAGCGCAGGAGGGAGTGGGCGTCGCGTTGCTGAAGCACCTTGGCGGCGACGTAGCGGCGACGGCGGTGGTCCCAGGCGCGCCAGACGGCGCCGACCCCGCCGCGTCCGATCGGGTCGGCCAGTTCGTACCGCCCGGCGAAGACCTCACCCATGGCTGTCCGTCGCTCCTCCCCCTGCGGCCCCCGTGTTGCTCTCCCGTCACTTGCTTCCCCCGTGACGAGCTTCCCCCGTGATGAGAGCTACGACCCCTCCCCGGGCCGCGGACTCAGCTCTGGTGGGACTGGTAGTGGGCGACCGCGTCCGAGGTGCGGCCGGCGCCGTAGACGCGCAGGAACTCCGCCAGCTCCGGATGGCTCTGGGCGAGGGTGTCCGCGGCCTCGATGATGTCCCCGGCGGCGGCCACCGAGCGCAGCAGCGACTGGATCTCGCGGACCACCCGCTTGACCGTGGGCGCCCCCGAACTGCTCGTCGTCTGTGTGGTGTTGTTGAGCACCGATCCCCCCTGCGACTTCTTGATCTCGTCCATGCGCTCGGTCGCCTCGGCCGCGCTGACGCTGCCGTCCGCGACCTGCCCCGCCAGGTCCTGGAGCAGCTGCACCCGCTGGACGACCGCCGGATTGCCGATCTTCGCGCGCTGACCGCTCATCAGCTGCGACAGCATCGGCGCGGACAGCCCGAGGACCGCCGCGAGACGAGCCTGGTTGAGACCGAGATCTTCGATGAGCTTACGGAAGAGCGCCCCCAACGGCTCCCCGTACCAGTTCCGCTGAAGCTCCCGCGCTCTTGCGGTGGCTTCCTGCTGTGCGGCGTCCATTGCGTCTCCCCATCGCTTCCCCTGAAAACCCGGGTTCGCTGTAGCGAACCACGTCCGAGCATCTTACGGAGAGTGGTCATCCGCGGGGACCCCCAATCTTTTTGCGGGATACCCGGGGTGACCCGGTACTCTGGTCTGCGACGGCCGCCGGTACCGAGATCGTTCCGGCCGGGCGTCGCCTGCTCCGGGGCCTTAGCTCAGTTGGTAGAGCGCTGTCTTTGCATGGCAGATGTCAGGGGTTCGACTCCCCTAGGCTCCACATCAAACCCCTCTCACCTGCGCAAACGTGGTGAGAGGGGTTTCTGTTTCGCCCCGCGGGCGGCAGGGCGCGTGGGCGCGGGGGGTGCCCGCAGGGACGGTCAGCGCTCCGTCAGCTGCACGTCAGCGGCTGCGGCGACTGTTGTTGGCATGACGTCCATCGTGGCGGTCTCCAGCTGCCTCCCCGACACCGTTCCGACGCGAGAGCGTCGCGACCCGGGTGGGATCAGAGGATTCTCGGGCGCCGCAGGATTAGCGGGACTGAGCCGCACCCTGACCCTCTGCTGGATGTCCATCGCCGCCTTCGGCCGCTCGCTGGCCGTCTCCGGTGCCATCTCCCTGCCCGTCCCCGCCTCGGCGTGGTGCCGCGTGCCATGGAAGGCGTACGCAACCTCGCCGCGCGTCAGCGCGAACTGGCCCTGCGCTGGCCGGGGGTGAGCATCCCCGGCACGCCCGGACCACTCCGCCTCCGAGTTTGTGATGACCTCGGGGTCCATGACGGTGCCGCCGAGATGCCCGACCTGCCCGTACTGCTCCTGTCCCCAGTACGTCGAACCCCTCTACGCGCGCGAGCCGCTCGCCGACGGCGGTCGCAGCGTCGGCTACATGCTCAAGGACCGCGTCACCAACGGCGGCCAGTTCCTCGACTCGTTACTCCTCGCCCGCAAGGACCGCGACGAAGCCGTCGGCAGCCGCTCCGGGCGTGAACGCGAGTCCTCGAACAGCTTGCCCAGGGCCGCTCCAACGCCGGCATCGCCCAAGGACTGTTCATCACCGAGAAAGCCGTCGCCAAGCACATAGGCAACATCTTCACCAAGCTGGGACTGCACGCCACGGACACCGACAACCGCCGCGTCCTGGCCGTGCTCGCCTATCTGGACCAGTGATCCCCGCAGCACACCACCGAGGGGCGGGAGACATCCGGGCCTCCCGCCCCACGACGGCCGTCGCACCGCCTCGCGTCAGGGACGGTCCTCGTCCTGCGCGGACTCCTCCGCCTCCTTGGCCTTCACCTCCGGATCCAGCACAGAAGTGTCCAGGCTGCCGTCCACCGAACTCAGCGGACCCGACTCGGGCACCTCCGTCGCCGCGGGCGGCTCCACCAACCAGTCGGGATTGGCCTGCTTGTCCCACCACTTCCAGGCCGCGAAAGCACCACCGGCCACCGCACCCACCACGGCCAGCGCCTTGGCGAGACGACCGGCCCTGGCCCGCCGCCGGTGCTTGCGAGCCAGCTTCTGGATCTCCTTGGGCGAGACCTGGCCACGCAGCGCGGCCAGCGCCGCGGCACCCCGCGCCGCCGCCTCGTCGCGCACCGGCCCGGCCGCGGCCACCGCCTGCTCGAGCTTCGGCCGCGAGTACTCCGCCGCCTGCCGGGCGGCCTTGCGGGTACGGACCGCGGCCTCATGGGCGGCCAGGTCGACCTTCGGCGGCACATGGGCCATGGCCTGCGCCCGGGCCAGCTCCAGCCGGGGCGCGAGACGGGCGTCGTACTGGACGCGGGCCTGTTCGGCGGCCTGCGACACCTTGGGCGCGAGCCGTACACGTGCCTCCTGCGCGTAGTGCGCGGCACGCTCCTTGGCCGTGTCGGCGTAGGGCGCCACCACTTCCGCGGCGTGCAGCACGCTGTCCTTCGCCGAGCCGGTCGCGGCGCGCACGCTGTCGATGCGGGTCACGGGTTCCTCCTCCTCGGTGGCGTACGGTATTTCGACTTTCCACCCTTTTACGGATCATGCCTGTCAACGGGACGTGGGGCATGCGAGGACGGGCATACGAGTGCCGACCGAACCGCTCACGCCCCACGCGCCACACGAAGAGCGGGTGAATACGGGGCAACACGAGCCTGTCGACGACAATCCCGACAATGCCACGAATCGCCGCCGCGCGCGCCCGCCCCGGGGCGATTCGCGCCCACCAGACACGGTCGGGCGACGCGCGGCCTGGAGCGTGCGAGGATCAGAGGGTCACAGGAAGACAACGGAAGGCAGATCGTGGCCGAGCAGCTCTACGCCACCCTGAAGACCAACCACGGCGACATCGAGGTCAGGCTCTTCCCGAACCACGCGCCCAAGACGGTCAAGAACTTCGTCGAGCTCGCCCAGGGTGAGCGCGAGTGGAAGCACCCGGCCACCGGCGCGGCGAGCCACGACAAGCTCTACGACGGCACGGTCTTCCACCGGGTGATCAGCGGCTTCATGATCCAGGGCGGCGACCCGCTCGGCAGCGGCATCGGCGGCCCGGGCTACGAGTTCGAGGACGAGTTCCACCCCGACCTGTCCTTCAACAAGCCCTACCTGCTCGCCATGGCCAACGCCGGCCCCGGCACCAACGGCTCGCAGTTCTTCATCACCGTCTCCCCGACGACCTGGCTGAACCGCAAGCACACCATCTTCGGCGAAATCACCGACCCGGCCGGCCAGAAGGTCGTGGACGCCATCGCCGCCGTCCCCACCACCAAGCCCAACGACCGTCCGGTCAACGACGTCGTCATCGAGACCATCGTCATCGAGCGCCGCGAGGGCTGACCGGCCCCAGACAGGCCGGGGAACCATTCGCCCCGCTCGTCCGTAAGGATGAGCGGGGTGGTGCAGTGCCCACGAGACGACCCGAGGTGACTCCATGGACCAGGAGGCCGCAGGCAGCGCGCAGGACGCCAGGAGCGTGCCCGTGTGCTACCGGCACCCGGACCGCGAGACCGGCATCCGCTGCACCCGCTGCGAGCGCCCCATCTGCCCCGAGTGCATGGTCAGCGCCTCCGTGGGCTTCCAGTGCCCGGAATGCGTACGCGGCGGTTCCGGCTCCGGGCAGCCTCGTGCCGCCTCACGGCCGCGCACCGTGGCAGGTGGCACGGTCACCGCGGACCCACGGCTGCTCACCAAGCTGCTGATCGGCGTGAACCTGGCCGTGTACCTGGTCCAGCTGTCCCTCGGCGACCGCTTCACCAACCGGTTCGAACTCATCGGCCAGGCCTACGTGCCGTTGTTCGGTTCAGCCGAGGGCATCGCCCAGGGCCAGTGGTACCGGCTGGTGACCGCCATGTTCCTGCACGGCGGCTACATCCACATCCTGTTCAACATGCTCAGCCTGTGGTGGATCGGTGGCCCCCTGGAGGCAGCCCTCGGCCGCGCCCGCTACCTCACCCTCTACTTCGTCTCGGGCCTGGCCGGCAGCGCGCTCACCTACCTGATCGCCGAACCCAACCAGCCCTCGCTCGGCGCCTCCGGCGCGATCTTCGGCCTCTTCGGAGCGACGGCCGTCCTGATGCGCCGGCTCAACTACGACATGCGGCCGGTCATCGCCCTGCTGGTGATCAACCTCATCTTCACCTTCGGGTTCAGCGGCATCGCCTGGCAGGCCCACATCGGCGGCCTCGTGGCAGGCGTCGTGTGCGGTTACGCCATGGTCCACGCCCCGCGCCGACACCGCGCCCTGATCCAGTACGGCACCTGTGCACTGGTCCTGGCCGTGGTGGTGCTCCTGACGCTGGTCAGGACGGCTCAGCTCACCTGATACCGAACCGTTGTCCACAGTCTGTGCCCGATCTTGTGCATACTGTGCGCCAACAGCTGCGCCCCCTGCCGCTCAGGTGTGTTTTCCCAAGTCAGGCAGGGGACGAGGGTTTTCGCGTCAGCCGGTACGTCTGTCACACCGGCGTCAACCTCCGGTGGGTTATCCACAGATCGTCGTTTCTTTTCCCCAGCGTGTGGACACTGTGGACAATGCCTGTGGATAACTCAGCGGATAGCCCTGGGCAGAGCTGAGTTCACCCGGAAGCAGTCGCTACTTCCACTGGGTGGAGACGCCGAATCCCGCGGCGATGAAGCCGAAGCCGACCACGATGTTCCAGTTGTCCAGCTTGTCGATCGGCAGCGAACCGTCGGTCACGTAGAAGACGACGATCCAGGCCAGGCCGATGAGGAACATCGCCAGCATGACGGGCGCGACCCAGGCACGGTTGGTCAGCTTGATGGCCGTGGCCTGCTTCGACGGCGGCGGCGTGTAGTCGGCCTTCTTGCGGATACGTGACTTCGGCACGAGGGTCTCTCCTGTCGATGCGCTGCGTGGCCGCGCAGGTAACTGGGTCGGGCTCCGGTGGGGCAGCGTACAAGGGGACAGTAAGGGCAGACTGAGCACTCCCCCGGGCGTCCGTTAGCGTAGTGCTTCCGCGGCGCCGAAGGAGATAAGGGTACGTTGAGCAATTCTGCCGACTCCCCCGGGACGGGATCAACAGGTTCCGGCCCTGTCCTCCCTGCCCGCGGTACCCGTTTCCGGCCGGTGCGGGCTCTGACGGCGGCGGTCTTCGCGCTCGCCGGGCTGATCTTCTTCACCAGCTTCAACACCGCCAAGGGCACCGACATCCGTACGGACTCCTCCTTGCTGAAGCTGTCCGACCTCATCCAGGAACGGAGCCACAAGAACAAGGGGCTGGACGAGTCCAACGCGACGCTGCGGGACGACGTCGAGTCGCTGGCCGAGCGGGACGACGGCAGCACCAAGGCGCAGGACGAGAAGCTCTCCGGACTGGAGAAGAACGCGGGGACGGAGAAGCTCAAGGGCAAGGCGATCACGGTCACGCTCAACGACGCCCCGCCGAACGCCACGGCCAAGCTGCCCGGCTATCCCGAGCCGCAGCCCGACTACCTGGTCATCCACCAGCAGGATCTCCAGGCCGTGGTGAACGCGCTGTGGCAGGGCGGGGCCAAGGGCATCAAGGTGATGGACCAGCGGCTGATCTCCACCAGTGCCGTGCGCTGCGTGGGAAACACGCTGATCCTCCAGGGTCGCGTCTACTCGCCGCCGTACAAGATCACGGCGGTCGGCGACCCGGCGAAGATGCAGCAGGCGCTGGCGGACTCCCAGACGATCCAGACCTACATGGTGTACGTGAACGTCTACGGCCTCGGCTGGAAAGTCACCGAGGACGGCACGGTGACTCTGCCCGGCTACTCGGGCACAGTGGACCTGCACTACGCGAAGCCCGTGAAGTAGGTGCCCTCACCAGGAGCCGCCGGTGCGCGTGATCGTCAGGACCGTCAGCGAGCTCTGCATCACGGTGGGCACCTTGATCGTGCTGTTCGTGGTCTATGTACTGTTCTGGACCGGCGTCAAGGCCGACAGTGAGATGAACGACCAGATCGACCAGCTGCACCAGCAGTGGTCGAAGGGGGCCGTGCATCCCACGGCCGCCGCGTCGCGGGGGGCGGGGAAGCCGGCGCCGTACAGGTACGGCAAGCCTTTCGCGATCATGTACATCCCGCGGCTCGGTTTCACGTGGAACGAGCCCGTGCTCGAGGGCACCGGCACCGACGTGCTGAAGAAGGGGCTCGCCCACTACGCGCGCACCGCGCGGCTGGGCCAGGAGGGCAACTTCGCCGTCGCAGGTCATCGGCGGACATACGGCGACCCCTTCAAGGACTTCCCGAAGCTGAGGGCCGGTGACGCGGTCGTATTGACGGACGGAACGAGCTGGTTCACGTATCGGATCGACAAAGGGCCTTACAAAACGGTTCCGACTGACGTTGAAGTGATCGGCCCTGTGCCACGTAAGTCGGGGTACACGCGTCCGGGCCGGTATCTGACGTTGACCACGTGCGATCCCGAATGGGGCCACAGTCACCGGCTGATCGTCTGGGCGCATCTTGACTCCACGCAGCCTGTGGAGGCAGGCAAACCGAAGGCTCTGCGCCGTTAGTCTGGTGACGTACGGCGGGAGTCTGGTGCCGTGGTGGAACGGAAGGGACGGCATGTACGGCTGGATCTGGCGGCATCTGCCGGGAAACACGTGGGTGAAGGCGCTGACCTCACTCCTGCTGGTTCTGGCCGTGGTCTATGTCCTCTTCCAGTACGTGTTCCCCTGGGCCGAACCGCTGCTGCCCTTCAACGATGTGACGGTGGACAACCAGTGAGTGCGCGGATTCTCGTCGTCGACAACTACGACAGCTTCGTCTTCAACCTGGTCCAGTACCTCTATCAGCTGGGCGCCGAGTGCGAGGTGCTGCGCAACGACGAGGTGTCGACGGCGCACGCCCAGGACGGCTTCGACGGCGTGCTGCTGTCCCCGGGGCCCGGCACGCCGGAGGAGGCGGGGGTCTGCGTGGACATGGTCCGGCACTGCGCCGCGACCGGGGTGCCCGTCTTCGGTGTCTGCCTGGGCATGCAGTCGATGCAGGTGGCGTACGGCGGGGTGGTGGACCGCGCGCCCGAGCTGCTGCACGGGAAGACCTCACCGGTGGAGCACGAGGGCAGGGGCGTCTTCGCCGGGCTGCCCTCGCCCTTCACCGCGACCCGCTACCACTCGCTGGCCGCGGAGCCGGCCACCGTCCCGGCGGAGCTGGAGGTCACGGCCCGGACGCACGACGGGATCATCATGGGCCTGCGCCACCGCGAACTTCCGGTCGAGGGCGTGCAGTTCCACCCCGAGTCGGTCCTGACCGAGCACGGGCACCGGATGCTGGCCAACTGGCTGGTGGAGTGCGGCGACCAGGGTGCCGTGGCGAGGTCGGCGGGGCTCGCCCCGGTGGTGGGCAGGGCCACGGCGTGACCGCGCTGCGCCCCGAGCGCGAGGACTCGTACGGCGGCGCGTCGTACGGTTCCTACGGCATGCCGCCGCACGAGGCTCCCATCGATGATGAGACGGTGGCGTTGCGGATACCGGAGCCACCGCCTGTGTCGGCTTCTGCGGCCTCTTCGGCCACGTCTGCCACTCGAGCCACACCGGGCGGCCGAGCGGCCCGCAGAAAGGCCGCCAAGCGGCGTGGCGGGCGTCATGGCGGTGCGCGGGAGGCCGCGCGGGAGCCGTCCGGAGAGTCGCGGTCCGGAGAGTCGAGGTCCGGGGCGCCGCTGTCCCGGGTCGAGGCCCGGCGGCAGGAGCGGGCCCGCAAGCCGGGCCCGGCGGTCGTCGCGAGCAGGGCGATCGGTGAGGTGTTCATCACCACCGGTGTGCTGATGCTGCTGTTCGTCACCTACCAGCTGTGGTGGACGAACGTCCGGGCGCACGCCCAGGCCGGCAAGGAGGCGAACAGCCTCCAGCAGGACTGGGCGAGCGGCAAGCGCGCGCCGGGGACCTTCGAGCCGGGGCAGGGCTTCGCGATCCTGCACATTCCCGAGCTGGACGTGGTGGCGCCGATCGCGGAGGGCGTCAGCAACAAGAAGGTGCTCGACAAGGGCATGGTCGGCCACTACGGCGAGGGCGCGCTGAAGACGGCGATGCCGGACGCGAAGACCGGCAACTTCGGCCTGGCCGCGCATCGCAACACGCACGGGGAGCCCTTCCGGTACATCAACCGGCTCAAGAAGGGCGACGCGGTCGTCGTGGAGACGCAGGACACGTACTACGTCTACAAGATGACGTCGATGCTGCCGGTGACGGCGCCCTCCAACACGAGCGTGCTGGACCCCGTCCCGAAGGGGTCGGGCTTCACCAAGCCGGGCCGCTACATCACCCTCACCACGTGCACGCCGGAGTTCACGAGCAAGTACCGGCTGATCGTCTGGGGCAAGATGGTCGAGGAACGGCCGCGCAGCAAGGGCAAGCCGGATGCGCTCGTCGAGTAAGGGCAGATGAACAGTGGCAGCGACCGCCGACGACACCGAAGAGCACACGGGGGCGCCCGCGGCGGCGCCCGCACCACGGCGCCGGGGCACCGGCCGGATCGCCACGGCCGTCAGCCTTTTCGGTGAACTCCTGATCACGGCGGGCCTCGTGCTCGGCCTCTTCGTCGTCTACTCCCTGTGGTGGACGAACGTCGTCGCCGACCGTACGGCGCACAAGGAGGCCGACAAGGTCCGGGACAACTGGGCCCACGGCTCCGGCGGTCCCGGTGCGCTGGACACCAAGGACGGCATCGGTTTCCTGCACGTCCCCGCGATGAAGAACGGGGAGGTCCTGGTCGAGAAGGGCACGTCGACGGACGTCCTGAACGACGGCGTCGCCGGCTACTACACGGACCCCGTCAAGGCCACGCTGCCGACCTCCGGCAAGAAGGGCAACTTCACTCTCGCGGCCCATCGTGACGGCCACGGCGCCAAGTTCCACAACATCGACAAGGTGGAGAAGGGCGACCCGATCGTCTTCGAGACGAAGGACAAGTGGTACGTCTACAAGGCCTTCGCCGTCCTCCCGGAGACCTCGAAGTACAACGTCAAGGTCCTGACCTCGGTCCCGAAGGAGTCGGGCGTCAAGAAGCCCGGCCACTACATCACCCTGACGACCTGCACCCCGGTGTACACCTCCCGCTACCGCTACGTGGTCTGGGGCGAACTGGTCCGCGTGGACAAGGTCGACAGCGAGCGGACGCCGCCGAAGGAACTGCGCGGCTAACATGACGGAGGCCCGAAGCCGCAACTTGCCTTTGCGGCTTCGGGCGCCTTCTGCCGTGTCTCAGCGCAGCGCCTTCAGGTGCGCTCCGGCACTCCACGCTTCCACCTCGTCACGGTTGACGGTGATGACTCCGGTGAGGTCGGCGATGGCCTGTGCTTCGCTGCTGAAGTTCGACGTGGCGACGAACAGGGCGACGTCGACGCGGTCGAGGGCTCGTGTCGCACCGGCGAACTTCTGCATGTCGGCGCTGGGGACGGTCCAGCGGCCGGCCCGGTTCTTGCACTGGACGGCCACGGTACGTCCGTCCGCCGTACGGGCGGTGACGTCGATGCCCCGGTCGCTGTGGGCCCGTCGTACGACGACGTCCGTGCAGCCGTCACGGCGGAGCAGGTCGGCGACGTGGTGCTCGAACGCCTGCCAGGTCATGGCACTGATGGCAGCCCTGACCTGATCCGTCGGCGCGTCTCCTTCCAGGGCGTTGAGCCGTCGGTGGTGCCAGCACAGCCTTTGCTCGACGTTCTGGATGTCGTCGCGAAGGGCGATGAGCTCGCGGCGGTGCTCGCCCGATGCCTCGATCAGGGCGTTGAACATGGGGACGACGGTCTTGCCGAGGATGCGGGTGATGCGCTGGTCGATGTGGTCGTCGAGGGAGGGAGTTGCCGTGTGGACAGAGTTATCCACAGGCTGTGTCCGGGCCAGATACTCCATGTCCAGGAGGTACAGACGCACCTGACGTGCGACTTCGCTGTCGCGGAGCAGCATGGCGACGTTGAGGACGGCTCGGCGGGAGAAGAGGGCCAGTGAAGCTGTGCGGGACTGGATTCCACTGAGCGCCTTGAAGGCGCTCAGTTCTGTACCTGTCAGCACGTGGTA
This sequence comes from Streptomyces sp. NPDC054834, assembly GCF_053611185.1. Lineage (NCBI taxonomy): Bacteria > Bacillati > Actinomycetota > Actinomycetes > Kitasatosporales > Streptomycetaceae > Streptomyces > Streptomyces sp. NPDC054834. The sequence goes on from NZ_JBSGZV010000006.1 coordinate 142,746, forward strand.
GCCGTTGGCCTCCAACTCAGTCCTGTGGTCGATCACAAGGGATCGGATCGCCTTGACGCGTACCTGAAAATACGCCGCCACCATCGCCGTCGTCACGTGCATCCCGTCCGGCAGCAGTGACAGGACCTTCACGCGGTCCAGCACGTCGGTGCGCTCCAGCACGCTGTCGCGCAGGGTCTTCGATTCCAACAGTGCCAATTCGTTGATCATGTTCTGCACCTCTGCTCATTTCGTGGCCGTCTGGCCGGGGCAGAGACTCGATTCCCCACCCCATCGATCAACGAGTCATGACGTACGAAGACACGATCGGTCGTGGAACTGTCGTGCGGTCGGTGTGCCGTGTTCCGCGCTGCGTACGAATGAGCCCCGGCACCCGTGTGAGATGGGTGCCGGGGCTCATTCGGTATGCGGTCAGCCGGTTACACCGCCGAAGATGTTGGTGCCGCCGTTGTTGTTTCCGCCGTTGTTGTTGCCGCCTTGGCCGACCGTGACCACGTTGACCGCGGTGCCCTGGTCAACCGTGTTGCCCGCGCCGGGGTCGGAGGTGAAGACGATGGCGTTGTCGTCCTGGGACCCGTTGACGTTGCCGAGTTGGAGGCCGGCCTGCTGGAGCAGGGTCTTGGCGTTCTTCAGGGTCTGGCCCTGGAGGTTCGGAACCTGCGTCTGCTGGTTCTGCTTCGCCTTGCCGATCTGGATCTGCACCGTCGAGTTCTTGCTGATCTGGGCGTTGGCCGGCGGGTCGGTCGAGATGACCTTGTCGACCTTGGTGTTGTCGTCGGTCTCCACATCGGTGCAGTTGCCGACCAGGTTGTTGGCCGTCATCTGGGCCTTGGCCTCGTCGCAGGACTTGCCGGTGACGTCCGGGACGGTCGCCTTTTCCTCCGCCTTGGCGACGGTCAGGGTGATCGTCGTGCCCTTCTGCTTCGACGTGCCGCCTTCGGGGTCCTGGGCGGTGACGACGCCCGGCGTCCGGGTGGACACCTCGATCTTCTTGTCGACCACGAAGCCCTTGTCCTCGAGCTGGGATTTGGCATCGTCGAACTGGGCGCCGCGGACGTCCGGCACGGTGACCTTCGGCGTGCCCGTCGACACCGTCAGAGTGACGGTGTCGTTCTTCTTCACGTCCGAGCCCGGGGTCGGGTTCTGGGAGCAGACCGTTTTCGCCGGTTTGCCGCAGGCTTTCTTGGTGACCGTGACCTTCAGGTCGACGTTATTGGCCATCCGTTCGGCATCGGCCTGCGTGTGGTCGACGAAGTTCGGAGCCTTGAAGGTCTCGTCCGCCGAGTTGTTCCCGGGGAACGCCCACTTCCCGATCAGGATCGCGCCGACCAGCACCAGGATGCCCGCCACGATGAGCAGGATCGTGGAGGTGTTGTTCTTCTTCGGCTGGCGGCGCCGGTCGGGGCGGTCGTCGTAGCCGTAGCCGCCGTCGTCCGGGTTCATCGGCGGAAGCATGGTCGTGGCGCCGGCGCCCGCGTCGGAGCGCAACGCGGTCGTGGGCGCGTCGTCCGGGTAGCCGCCGTAGCCGACGGCGCCCAGGGCTGCCGTCGCCGCGACGGGCTGGCCGTCGAGGCAGGCCTCGATGTCGGCGCGCATCTCGTCGGCGGACTGGTAGCGGTAGTCCGGGTCCTTGACCAGTGCCTTGAGGACGATGGAGTCCATCTCGGGCGTGATCTCGGGGTCGAAGACGCTCGGCGGCTGGGGTTCCTCGCGGACGTGCTGGTAGGCGACGGCCACGGGAGAGTCGCCTACGAAGGGCGGGCGGACCGTCAACAGCTCGTAGAGGAGACAGCCAGTCGAATAGAGGTCCGAGCGGGCGTCGACCTGCTCGCCCTTGGCCTGCTCGGGCGAGAGGTACTGCGCGGTGCCGATGACCGCGGCGGTCTGCGTCATGGTCATGCCGGAGTCGCCCATGGCGCGGGCGATGCCGAAGTCCATGACCTTGACCTGGCCGTTGCGGGTCAGCATGACGTTCGCCGGCTTGATGTCGCGGTGGACGATGCCGCTGCGGTGGGCGTACTCCAGGCCCTGGAGGATGCCGATGGTCATCTCCATCGACCGCTCCGGCAGCAGCTTGCGGCCGCTGTGAAGAAGCTCACGGAGCGTGGAGCCGTCGACGTACTCCATCACGATGTACGGGATCGAGACCCCGTCGATGTAGTCCTCGCCCGTGTCGTAGACCGCGACGATCGCGGGATGGTTGAGCGAGGCGGCCGACTGGGCCTCCCGGCGGAACCGGGCCTGGAAAGACGGGTCGCGCGCGAGGTCGGCGCGCAGCGTCTTCACCGCCACGGTGCGGCCGAGGCGCGTGTCATGCGCGAGGTAGACCTCGGCCATGCCACCACGGCCGAGCACCTGGCCCAGCTCGTACCGGCCGCCGAGGCGACGCGGCTCTTCCATAGTTCCCTACCAGCCCTCTCCGTCGGTCCCGGCCGGCACAGGGGTGTGCGGCCGGAGGCTGTCGTCCGGGCCTACCGTACCCGGCTCGCTCTGTGTGACCTGGCCAAGCCCGTCACCCGATACAGGACCGGTATCGCAACGTGCACCGATGCGTGGGGGACGTGAGCGGAGTCACTTCTTGGACTTGATGACCGCCTCCATCACGCTCTTCGCGATCGGGGCCGCGAGGCCGCCGCCGGAGATGTCGTCGCGGCTCGCCTGGTCGTCCTCGATGACCACGGCCACGGCGACCGGCGAGCTGCCGTCGGGGAGCTTGGCGTAGGAGATGAACCAGGCGTACGGGTTCTTGCTGTTCGCGACGCCGTGCTGGGCGGTACCGGTCTTGCCGCCCACCGTGGCACCGCTGATCTGCGCCTTCGTACCCGTGCCCTCCTTGACGACCGTCTGCATCATGTCCTGGAGGATCTGGGCGTTCTTCGGCGACAGCGGCTGGCTGAGCTCCTCCGGCTGGGTCTTGGCGACCGGGTCGAGGCTGGGGGACTGGAGTGAGTCGACCATGTACGGCTTCATCAGCTTGCCGTCGTTGGCGACGGCGGAGGCGACCATCGCCATCTGGAGCGGGGTCGCGGCGGTGTTGAACTGGCCGATCGAGGACAGCGCGGTCTGCGACGTGTTCATCTTGTCGGAGAACACCGAGGCGTTGGAACGGACCGGGGTGAACTGCTCGGCGTCGAAGCCGAACTTCTTGGCCTCTTCCAGCATCTTGTCGTTGCCGAGGTCCGCGCCGATCTTGCCGAAGACGGAGTTGCAGGAGACCTTGAGCGCGACCCGCATGGTCGCGTTCTTGCAGGGGATGTTGCCCTCGTTCTTCAGCGGGGTGGTGGTGCCCGGCATGATCCAGGGCAGCGGCGACTTGGTGTTCTCGTCGGCCGAGGTGTACAGCCCGTTCTCCAGGGCGGCCGCCGCGGTGACCACCTTGAAGGTGGAGCCCGGCGGGTAGGTCTCGCGCAGTGCCCGGTTCAGCGTCGGGTCGCTGGGGTTGTTCTCCTTCTTCAGCGCGTTCCAGGCCTTGGTGTCCGTGGTGAGGCTGTTGCCCGCGAAGGAGGAGGGGTCGTACGACGGGTAGGAGGCCAGCGCCAGGATCTTGCCGGTGGACGGTTCGAGGGCGACCACGGCGCCCTTGCCGCCCTGCTTCTTCAGGCCGTTGTACGCGGCCTTCTGGGCGGCCGCGTTGAGCGTGGTGACGACGTTTCCGCCCTGCTGCTGCTTACCCGTGATCATGTCGAGGGTCTTGCGGAAGAAGAGCCGGTCGTCGTCACCGGTGAGTATGCCGTCCTCGATGGACTCCAGCTGGGTGGCGCCGAAGGCCTGGGAGGCGTACCCGGTGACCGGCGACCACATGGCGCCGTCCTTGTAGGTGCGCTTGTACTTGAGGTCGCCGCTCTTCGTTTTGACGGACCCGGTGATGGGTTCGCCGTCGACGATGATGTCGCCGCGCGGGGTGGCGTAGCGGGCGATGGTGACGCGGCGGTTGTTGGTGTCGTCCTTGAGGCTGTCCGCCTTGACGTACTGGAGCCAGTTGTCGCGCAGGAGCAAGGTGAGGACGAGGAGACCGCAGAAGATCGCGATCCGGCGCAGGGGCTTGTTCACGGGCGGACCACCTGGGTCATCTCGGCGTCGGGGCTGGCGGCGGGGGCGGGCGCCGGACGTCTGGCGGTGTCGCTGATGCGGATCAGGATGCCGATCAGGGCCCAGTTGGCCAGCACGGAGGAACCGCCGTACGCGACGAACGGCATCGTCATACCGGTCAGCGGGATGAGGCCCATCACACCGCCGGCCACGACGAACACCTGGAGCGCGAAGGCGCCGGACAGGCCGACGGCGAGCAGCTTGCCGAACGGGTCGCGGGCGGCGAGGGCGGTGCGCACGCCGCGCTCCACGATCAGGCCGTAGAGCAGCAGGATCGCCATGATGCCGGCCAGGCCGAGCTCCTCGCCGAAGGTGGCGAGGATGAAGTCGGAGTTGGCGGCGAACTTGATCAGGTCGGAGTGGCCCTGGCCGAGGCCGGTGCCGAGGGTGCCGCCGGAGCCGAAGGCCCACAGGGCCTGCTGCAACTGGTCGGAGTGGAGGATGCCGTCGTGGGTCACCATGCGGCTGAGCTTGTACTCGCGCATCGGGTTGAGCCAGGCCTGGACACGGGTCTGGATGTGCGGTTCGAAGCTGGCGACGCCGACGGCGCCGACCGCGGACATCAGCAGACCGAAGACGATCCAGCTGGTCCGCTCGGTGGCGACGTACAGCATGATCACGAACATGCCGAAGAACAGCAGCGAGGTGCCGAGGTCGGTCTCGAAGACCAGGATGAGGATGGAGATCGCCCAGACGACCAGGATGGGGCCGAGGTCGCGGCCGCGCGGCAGGTAGAGGCCCATGAAGCGGCGGCTGGCCAGTGCCAGCGCGTCGCGCTTCACCATCAGGTAGCCGGCGAAGAAGACGGCGAGGGCGATCTTCGCGAACTCGCCGGGCTGGAGGGAGCCCAGGCCGGGGACCCTGATCCAGATCTTGGCGCCGTAGATGTTGGCCCCGAGGCCGGGCACCAGCGGCAGGATGAGCAGGACCAGTGCGCCGAACATGGAGATGTAGGTGTAGCGCTGAAGGACACGGTGGTCCTTGAGGAAGATCAGCACGACGACGAACATGGCGATGCCCAGCGCTGTGTAGAGCAGCTGCCGGGGCGCGGCCGCGGTGAAGTGGGGCAGCGACTGGAGCAGCTTCGACTGGTCGAGCCGCCAGATGACGACGAGCCCGAGGCCGTTGAGGAGCGTGGCGATGGGCAGCAGCAATGGGTCCGCGTAGGCGGCGAACTTTCTTACGGCGAGATGGCCGACGCCGGCCAGCAGGCCGAGGCCGAGGCCGTAGCTCAGCAGTCCGGCGGGTACCTGGTCGTTGATGGCCAGGCCCACGTTGGCGTAGGCGAACACCGGGATGGCGACGGCGAACACCAGGAGCGCCAGCTCGGTGTTGCGTCTGCTCGGTGCGCCGATGGCGCCGATGGTGGACGTGTGGTGCGTCGACGGGTTGGTAGTGCTCATCGTGTGACGGGGCCTCTCACGGCTTGCCTACTGCTTACCGCACAGCGAGACGACCTTCTGCTCATCCTCCGAGAGGGTGGGGCCGGGGCTGGGGGTCGCGGACGGGGTCGTGGACGGAGACTTCGAGTTCGAAGGGGATGGCGCCTTGCTGCCCGACGGGTTCGGTGTCGGCGAGGCCTTGGACGTGAAGGAGGTGTTCGTGGTTCCCGTGGTGCCCGAGGTCTTGCCCTGGCCGGTCTTGCTGTTGCTCTTGTCGGCGGCCGTCTGGCGCTCGGCCTCCTTCTTGCACGCGGAGGCCTGCACGGTGAGCTCGTCGATCTTCGACTGGGCGTCCTTGAGGCCGCCTTCCGCGATCGTGTTCTTGACCTGCTTCTGCTGGTAGGGCGGCAGGTACTTGAGTTCGATCTCGGGGTGGTCCTTCTCCACCTTCGACAGTGACACCCAGGCGAGGTCCTGGCTGATGCCCCGGTACAGGGCCACGTGCTCGTCCTTGGTGCCGACGTAGTACTGGGTCTGGGTCCAGCGGTAGCCGCCGTAGAGGCCGCCGCCGATGACGGCGAGGGCGAGGGTGCCGTAGAGGGAGCGCTTGAGCCACCTGCGGCCTCTGCGGGGTTTGACGAAGTCCTCGTCGGTGTAGTCGCCGAAGCTGCCGCCGGGGACGTAGCCGGTGGTGTCGCCGCTGCCGGGCGGGCCGAACTCGCCGCCGCCCTGGCCGCGGCCCTGGCGGCCGAGGCCGGAGGCGCGGCCGGCCGGGGTCTGCATGATGCCGTTGTCGTGCAGGTGGTGCTGGTTCTCGGCGACGGCGCCGACCACCACGGGGGTGTCGGACAGCTGTCCGGCGAGGGTGTCGCCGGTATCCAGGTCGAGGACGTCGGCGATGATCACGGTGATGTTGTCGGGGCCGCCGCCGCGCAGCGCGAGCTGGATCAGCTCCTGCACGGTCTCCTGCGGGCCCTGGTAGCTGGCGAGGGTCTCCTCCATCGTCTGGTGGGAGACGACGCCGGAGAGGCCGTCGGAGCAGATCAGGTAGCGGTCGCCGGCCCGTACCTCGCGGATCGACAGGTCGGGCTCCACGTGGTCGCCGCTGCCGAGTGCCCGCATGAGCAGGGACCGCTGCGGGTGGGTGGTCGCCTCCTCCTCGGTGATCCGGCCCTCGTCGACGAGCCGCTGGACCCAGGTGTGGTCCTGGGTGATCTGGGTGAGGACGCCGTCGCGCAGCAGGTAGGCGCGGGAGTCGCCGACGTGGACGAGGCCGAGCCGCTGTCCGGTCCACAGCAGGGCGGTGAGGGTGGTGCCCATGCCCTCGAGCTGGGGGTCCTCCTCGACCATGGAGCGCAGTTGGTCGTTGGCCCGCTGCACGGCATGGCCGAGGGAGGTGAGGATGTCGGAGCCGGGCACGTCGTCGTCGAGCGTGACCAGGGTGGAGATGACCTCGGAGGAGGCGACCTCGCCGGCCGCCTGGCCGCCCATGCCGTCGGCGATGGCGAGCAGGCGCGGACCGGCGTAACCGGAGTCCTCGTTGCCCTCCCGGATCATGCCCTTGTGCGATCCGGCGGCGAAGCGCAGTGACAGACTCATGCGCACCTCGCCCGTCGGCTCCGGGTACAGCCGGTCGTGTCGAGCCACACTGCCCACCCTCCGGTCGGGAGCGCGCCGGAGACCGGGGTGCGGTCCGCCGCTGCGTGCTCGCTCCGCTCGCGCTCAGTCATGATGTAGCACTACTTCCGCAGCTCGATGACGGTCTTGCCGATGCGGATCGGCGCGCCCGGCGCGATCGGTGTGGGAGTCGTCAGCCGGGACCGGTCCAGGTATGTGCCGTTGGTGGAGCCGAGGTCCTCGACGATCCACTGGCCGTCGCGGTCCGGGTAGATCCTGGCATGACGGCTGGAGGCGTAGTCGTCGTCCAGCACGATCGTGGAGTCGTGGGCGCGGCCCAGGGTGATGGTCTGGCCCTGGAGCGCGACGGTGGTGCCGGTCAGTGTGCCTTCGGTCACGATCAGCTTGGTGGGGGCGTTGCGGCGCTGCCGGCCGCCGCCCTGCTGGCCGCGCTGCTGCGGGGGCGCGGCCTGCTGCCGGGCCGCGGCCTGCTGGGGGCGCGCGGCCTCCCTGCGCGCTCCGCGCTGGGTGACGCGCGTACCGAACAGGTCGCTGCGGATGACCTGCACGGCCACGATCACGAACAGCCACAGTACGGCCAGGAAACCCAGCCGCATGACCGTGAGGGTCAGCTCTGACATTGCCCCCGCTTCACCCTTCGGCTTGCCGGTAAATGATGGTGCTGCTGCCCACGACGATCCGCGAGCCGTCGCGGAGCGTAGCGCGGGTGGTGTGCTGCCCGTCCACCACGATGCCGTTGGTGGAGCCGAGATCCTGGATCGTCGAGGGCGTTCCGGTCCGGATCTCGCAGTGCCGGCGGGAGACGCCGGGGTCGTCGATCCGCACGTCGGCCTCGGTGCTGCGGCCCAGCACCAGCGTCGCGCGGGAGATCTGGTGGCGGGTGCCGTTGATCTCGATCCAGTAGCGGGTGCGCCCGCCGCTCATCGGGGCGGCCGCGGGCCGCTGGGTGGCGGGCTGCGGGTAGCCGTACCCGCCGGGGCGCGCGCCGGGGGGCGGCGCGGAAGGCATGGGCGGGGCGGCGGCCGGCGGGTAGCCGTATCCGCCGCCGGGGGCGCCCGGGCCGGGCCGTCCGGTGGGCGGGGCCGCAGACGCGGGTGCGGAGGGGGCCTGCTGGTTGCTGGAGGATGCGAGCGTGCGGCTGCGCACCCGGTACAGGCCGGTGTCGAGGTCGTCGGCCTTCTCCAGGTTGACCTTGATCGGGCCCATGAAGGTGTAGCGCTGCTGCTTGGCGTAGTCGCGCACCATGCCGGCGAGCTCGTCGCCGAGCTGGCCGGAGTAGGGGCTGAGGCGCTCGTGGTCCGGCGCGCTCAGCTCCACGATGAAGTCGTTGGGTACGACGGTCCGGTCGCGGTTCCAGATGGTGGCGTTGTTGTCGCACTCCCGCTGGAGCGCGCCGGCGATCTCCACCGGCTGGACCTCGGACTTGAACACCTTGGCGAAGGTGCCGTTGACCAGACCTTCGAGGCGCTGCTCGAACTTCTTCAGGACTCCCATGGGGCACCTCCTCCGTCGCTGTCGTCCTGCCTTGCCGTACTGCGGTTCCGTACTGCCTTGCCTGGTACTGCTTACTGATCGTATCCACGCGGCCCGGCAATCAGCCGGTTCCCCGAGCGGCTCCCCTTCGAACTCCTCTTGTCAAGGATCGTAGAGGGGTGTGGAGACCAGTGTCCCGCACCTGGCTGTGGACCCGGCCGCCTCCTGGAGAGATGGCCGTGACCGGTACGAGGTTGATACGTGAACAGGGTCTCCTTGATACGTGGTCCGGGGGAGCCGGGGGTGGGCGGGAAGGGATGTGAATCGGCCCTGTCCGGCGTGCTAATGTTCTGGGTGTCGGAAGGGGCCAGCCCGAAAGGGCCGGAGCCGGAAGACACACCCAATGCGCGGGTGGCGGAATAGGCAGACGCGCTGGATTCAGGTTCCAGTGCCCGCAAGGGCGTGGGGGTTCAACTCCCCCCTCGCGCACAGAGGCTACGGGCCCATCGTGATCATCACGGTGGGCCCGTTGTCGTTGGTGGAGCGATGTCGTGCGGTGTGATGAGTCTCTCAGGCCGCACGGCGGTGCAGCGCGAGTGCGGCCGGTACGGCGGAGGCCGTCACCGCGAGCAGGGCGCACGTGCCCGCGGTGGTGCCGAGTGCGGTCCAGGGGAGGCGTACGGCGGCCGGGGCCGACAGCAGGTGCAGGGCGGCGCCGAGTTCCCACAGGTTGAGGGCGGTGACCAGCAGTCCGAGGAGTGCGCCGACCGCGGCCACCGTCAGGGCCTCCGCCGCCACCAGCCGCAGTGCCTGCGCCCGGGTCGCCCCGGTCAGGCGCAGGACGGCCAGGTCGCGCCGCCGGTCCGAGGTCGCCATCACCGCGGTGTTGGCCACCGAGACGGCGGTGCACAGCAGGGCGATGCCCAGGACCAGCAGGAGCCCGAGGCGGGTGGTGCGGTCGGTGCCCGGGTAAGTCGCCCGCAGCCACTGCTCCTTGGTCAGCAGCCGGCCCCCCGAGGCGCGTACGGCCGTGCGCAGTCCCGCGGCCACGGTGTGTGCGTCGGCGCCGGGCGCGAGGGCGACGTCGACCCGGTCGACCGGTGCGCCGGGGGCGTTGCGCGGGGTGACGTAGACGCCGTTGTCGCCGGTACCGGTGGTCATGACGGCGGCGATCCGCAGCGTCCTCGGGGTGCCGTCGCCGAGCCGGACCCGGACGCGCTGCCCGACGGTGTGCCGCCGCCACTCCTGGTTGACGATGATCGAGCCGTCGTCGAGGTCGGCGACGCGTCCGGCGGCCAGCGGGAGCCGGACGGTGGCGGCCAGCCGTGCCGGGTCGGCGGCGCGGGCCTCGGATCTGATCAGGGCCACGCCGTCCTCGAGGACGTACACCGCGCTGGAGGAGGTCGCCGTCACGCGAGCGCCGGGCACCGCGCGCAGGCGGCTGAGCGTCGCCGCGTCGAAGCCCACGCTGTCGGCCTGGCCGTCGGCCGGTGCGCCGGCCGGGGCGTCCGGGGTGATCACGAACGCGGCGGTCGTCCGGGCGCGCGTCTCGGCGGCCTTCGTCGCGTTCAGTGTCGCGGTGGCGCCCAGCAGTGAGCCCGCGAGGGCGACCGTGACCAGCACCGGGGCGGCGAGCGAGGCGGTGCGCCGCACATCGGCGGCCGCGCACTGCCGCACCAGCAGGCCGGTGACGCCGGGCAGCCGGACCAGCGCCCGCACCAGGGGCCGCACCACGGCGGGCGTGAGCAGCGCGACCGCGGTGATCAGCAGCATGGGGCGGCTCACGTACGACTTGCGGTGCAACAGCTCGCCCGGGTCGCCGACCAGGGCTATGCACAGCGTCACGGCGGCCGTCAGCAGCAGCGTCGCACCGCACAGCCACCGGCCGGGAGTCATCACCCTGCCGCCCACGGCCGCCTCGCGCAGCGCCTGGAGCGGCCCGGTGCGCCCCGCCCGCCAGGAGGCGGCCAGCGCCCCGCACACCGCGACCAGCAGGCCCGTCCAGAAGGCCAGGTGGTACGGCCAGACACTGTCGCCGATCGTGAACCAGCGCGGGGCGAGACCCTCGTCGACGACCCGTCCGGCGAGCCACGGCGCCCCGTACGCGCCGACCGCGCAGCCGGCTGCCGAGGCGAGCACGCCGACCGTCAGGGCCTCGGCGAGCACCGTCCGGCGGATCTGCCCGGCGGTCGCCCCGACGGCGCGCAGCAACCCGAACTCCCGGCGCCGCAGGGCGACGCGGAAAGCGAAGGTGGAGGCCACGACGAACACCGACACGAAGGCGGTGACCCCGCCGGCCGTGCCGAACAGGGCGTTCAGCGCGGTGAGCGCCTCGCGGTCCCGGTCGGGATCGGCGTCGGCGAGGCGGCGGGCGTCGCCGGTGAGGACCTGGACGTCCGTGCCGTGGGTGCTGTGGGTGCCGTGGGTGCCGTGGGTGCCGTGGGTGCTGTGGGTGTCGTGGGTGCTTTCTGTGGTTCGTATCACCTCCTGTACGGCTGCCAGGTCGGCGTCGATGGCCAACTGGTAGCTGGTCGGGGAGAGTCGGGCGGCCTGATCGTCGGTGTAGAAGGCGGCGTGCTCGAAGTCGTGGCGTGCGGTGACGGTTCCGACGACCCGGACGGTGCCGTGGCCGGTACGGACGCGCTCGCCCGGACGCGCCCAGCCGCCGCTGATGACGATCTCGTCCGCGGTACGCGGCGCGCGGCCCGCGGCGAGGATGTACGGAGCGAACGCGGCCGTGGACCAGGGGTGGCCGACCAGATCGCCGGGTCCGCTGTCCGCTCGTACCGGGAACGAGCGGTCCTCGACGACGGTTCCCAGCCGCCTCAATCGGGTGACGACCGGCGCGGGGACGGGGCGCGTCCGGGCGAGTTTGCGCACCCGTTCCCCGGCCGGGGTGGCCACGCGCAGGGTGTCCGCCCCCTTGACCACGACCGGTGCGGCGGCGAACCGCTCCGGGGCGCGGTGCGGTGCGTCCAGGGACGCGGCGAGGGTCAGGCCCGTCACGGTGAGGAGCGTGACACCGAGGAAGAGGGCGATGAAGCCGCCGGTGAAGGTGGCCCAGCGGGTGCGCACGGTGTTCAGGGCGAGGGTCAGCACGCGGCGGCCTCCAGTCCGGTCATGTGCGCGGCGATCCGGCCCGCGTCCGCGCCGCTCAGTTCGCCGGTGAGGCGGCCGTCGACGAGGAAGACCACGCGGTCCGCGCGGGAGGCGGCCACCGGGTCGTGGGTGACCATGACCACCGTCCGGCCCTCCCGGTCGACCATGTCGCGCAGCAGCCGCAGTACCTCGCGGCCGGTGCGGGAGTCGAGGGCGCCGGTCGGTTCGTCGCCGAACAGCACCTCGGGGCGGGTGATGAGGGCGCGGGCCAGTGCGACGCGTTGTTGCTGGCCGCCGGACAGTTCGCTCGGCCGGTGCCGGGCGCGGTCGGCGAGCCCGACCCGGTCGAGCGCCTCACGCACCCGCGCGCGTGAGGGGCGGCGGCCGGCCAGGCGCAGGGGGAGGGCCACGTTCTGCTCGGCGGTCAGGGACGGCAGCAGGTTGAACGCCTGGAAGACGAACCCGATGCGGTCGCGCCGCAACAGGGTCAGCCGTCTCTCGCTCAGTCCCGCGAGCTCGGTCCCGCCGACCTTCACCGACCCGGAAGTGGGCCGGTCCAGCCCCGCCGCGCACTGCAACAGCGTCGACTTGCCCGAGCCGGAGGGGCCCATGACGGCGGTGAAGCTGCCGCGCGGGAAGCCGAGGGTGACCCCGTCGAGCGCGGTCACCGCCCCGTCGCCCGTGCCGTATTGCCTGCTGACTGCCCGCAGCCTGATCGCGTCGGTGCTCATGGGTCCCCCTGGGGTCGTTGCCGGTTGACGGCGCCATGAATTGGTGGCGGCTCCACGAAACCGTCGGCGGCCCCCTCGGCGCAGTGCGGCAGGACCGAGAACCGGGGTAGGGCCAGGCATACCCCGACTCCCCTGCCTGGACGGATGGTCCGGCCCGCACCGGCCTCCTACGGTGATCCGCATGCAGCCTCCTCGGAACGTGTGGCAGGCCATGGCCCGGCCCGGCTTCCCGCTGTCGGCCTGGCCGTGGCGCTCGGCCCTCTACCTGCTCTCCGGCGTACTGACCGGCGCCGTCACCCTCGTGGTGCTCGCGGTGACGGCGGTGGCCGGCGGTGTCCTGGCCGTCGTGCTCGTGGGACTGCCGCTGCTGCTCGCCACCACCCTCGCCGGGATCCCGGTGGCCGCGGTGGAGCGGCGCAGGCTGCGCCTGGTCGATGCCGTGCCCGCCGCCGACCCGCACCGGGCGCCCGCGGCCACCGGGTTGCGGGCCTGGCTGGTGACGCGGTTGCGGGAGCGGGCCACCTGGCGGGAGCTCGGATACGCGCTGCTGTTCGCGGGCCTGCTGTGGCCGGTCGACGCGCTCGCGGCCACCGTCGCCCTGGGCGGGCCGCTGTCCCTGGTCGCCACCCCGCTGCTGATGGCCACCGTCGGTGAGGGCCACGAGGCGAAGGTGCTCAAGCAGTGGACGGTGACCGGCCGGCCGGAGGCGTTCGGGGTGGCCGTGCTCGGGCTCGTCCTGCTGGTCGCGGGCGCCTATGCGCTGGGCGTCATGGCGGGCGCCCGGGCCGCCCTGGCGCGGCTGCTGCTGTCCCCCGAGCCGAGTGAGACGGTCACCGAACTCACCCGCTCCCGCGCGCGGTTGGTGGACGCCTTCGAGGCCGAACGGCGGCGCATCGAGCGCGATCTCCACGACGGGGCCCAACAGCGCCTGGTCGCCTTGACGATGACGCTCGGCCTGGCCCGTCTGGACGCCCCGCCCGGGCCCCTCGCCGACCAACTCGCCAAGGCCCACCAGGAGGCGGGCACCGCGCTGGCCGAACTCCGCGAGCTGATCCACGGCATCCATCCCAAGGTCCTCGCCGACTATGGCCTCGAGGCCGCCGTCGCCGACGCGGCGGACCGCTGCGCGATCCCGGTCGACGTGGACCTGGAGCTGCCCGGACGGCTGCCCCAACCGGTCGAGGCGGCCGCGTACTTCGTGGTGTGCGAGGCCCTTGCCAACGTCGACCGGCACAGCGCGGCCACCCGCGCGCGCGTGAGCGGCGGACATCGCGCCGGGCGGCTGGTCCTGCGGGTGCGCGACGACGGCCGGGGCGGCGCCGAGGCCGGCCGGGGCAGCGGGCTGACCGGACTCGCGGACCGGGTGTCGGTCCTGGATGGCACACTCTCCCTGTCCAGCCCCGTGGGCGGACCGACCCTGCTGCGTGTGGAGATTCCTTGCGAACCTTGCCGGCCTCGCCCGCCCCGGGAGAGGGCCGAGCGCTGCGCGTAGTGCTGGCCGAGGACAGCGTGCTGCTGCGGGAGGGCCTGACCGGCCTGCTCACCCGCTTCGGCCACGAGGTCGCGGCGGCCGTCGGCGACGCGGAGGCGCTCGTCGCCGCGGTGGCCGAGCACCGCCCGGACATCGTGGTGACGGACGTCCGCATGCCCCCCGGCTTCCAGGACGAGGGCCTGCACGCGGCGGTCCGGCTGCGTGAGCGCCGGCCCACGCTGCCCGTCCTCGTACTGAGCCAGTACGTGCAGCGGGCCTACGCCTCCGACCTGCTCGACTCCGGTGACGGAACGGGCGTCGGCTACCTGCTGAAGGACCGTGTCGGGCAGGTCGAGGAGTTCGTCTCGGCGCTGGAGGAGGTCGCGTCCGGTGGCACGGTGGTCGACCCCGAGGTCGTACGGCAGCTGCTGCGCCGGCGCCGGGACCCGCTGCAACGGCTCACCCCGCGCGAGCGGGAGGTGCTCGCGCTGATCGCCGAGGGCAGGTCGAACAGCGCGATCGCCCGGCACCTGGTGGTGTCCGAGGCGGCCGTCGGCAAGCACATCGGCAGCATCCTCACCAAGCTGGACCTGCCGCCCGCCGTGGAGACGCACCGAAGGGTGCTGGCGGTGCTGGCGTATCTGCGCGGGTGAGGACGTCCCGACCGGCGGGTTTCCACAGGCGCGGAGTTGTCCACAGGGTCTGACGTGTTTCGGCCACCGGCTGTACGGTCGGCAGGCGTTGATGTTCGTACGAGTGGGTTCGGGGGAGGCGGTCGCGATGACCGAGACCGGTGCTGGAGTGGCGGGGACGGACACCGGAGCGGGGGCGGAGACCGGAGTAGGGGCGAACACCGGAGAGGTGCGCCGGCTGCCCCGGGTGCGGGGGTTCGCCGACTGGCCGGCGGAGGGTTCGCCGAAGGCGGAGGGCAAGGCGCTGCGGGCGAGCATCCCGCGCCGTGCGCACAGCGCCCTGGACCTCGACGGCTCGCGCCCGGACGCGGTCAGCGCCGTGGAGGAGTCGAGCCTCGGCCGCATCCCCGAGCTCACCCCGATCCGGGTCGGCAGGATGGCGGCGACGCCGTTCGCGTTCCTGCGGGGCTCGGCGGGCCTCATGGCGTACGACCTCGCCCGCACTCCCACGACCCGCATAGGCACCCAGATATGCGGTGACGCGCACGCGGCCAACTTCGGCCTGTACGGCGACGCGCGAGGCGGTCTGGTCATCGATCTCAACGACTTCGACGAGACGGTGCACGGCCCCTGGGAATGGGACCTCAAGCGGCTCGCCGCCTCGCTGGTACTGGCCGGCCGGGAGGCGGGTGCCGACGAGGACACATGCCGGCAGGCGGCACACGGCGCGGTGGGCGCCTACCGGCGCACCATGCGGCTGCTCGCCAAGCTGCCGGTACTGGACGCCTGGAACGCCATCGCCGACGAGGAACTCGTCTCGCACACCGACGCGCACGATCTGCTCGGCACGCTGGAGCGGGTCTCCGAGAAGGCGCGGGCCAACACCAGCGGGCGGTTCGCGGCCAAGTCGACCGAGGCCGCCGAGGACGGCGGGCGCCGCTTCGTCGACGCCTCGCCGGTGCTGCGCCGCATCCCGGACGCGGAGGCCGCGGCGGTGGCGGCGTCCCTGGAGCGGTACGTCACGACCCTCTCCGAGGACCGCCTGCCGCTGCTGGCCCGCCACACGGTGCACGACGTCGCGTTCCGGGTCGTCGGCACGGGCAGCGTGGGCACCCGCTCGTATGTCGTGCTGCTCCTGGACCACCGCGGCGAACCACTGGTCCTCCAGGTGAAGGAGGCCCGTCCCTCCGCGCTGGTCCCGCACCTGGCGACGGCCGGCTTCGAGGCACCGTCCGTCGGCCACGAGGGCCGCCGGGTGGTGCTGGGCCAGAAGCGCATGCAGGTCGTCAGCGACATCCTGCTGGGCTGGACGACGGTCGACGGGCGGCCGTTCCAGGTGCGGCAGTTCCGCAACCGCAAGGGCAGCGTCGACCCCGCCGCGCTCGCCGCCGACCAGGTCGACGACTACGGCCGCATGACCGGCGCCCTGCTGGCCCGCGCCCACTCCCACAGCGCCGATCCCCGCCTGATCGCCGGATACTGCGGCAAGAACGAGGAACTGGACGAGGCGATGGCCGCGTTCGCGGTCGCCTACGCCGACCGCACGGAGGCGGACCACGCGGACCTGGTGGCGGCGGTGCGGTCGGGGCGGATAGCGGCGGAGCTGGGCGTGTGAGGGGCGTGCGGGGCGTGTGAGGGGCGTGCGGGGCGTCTTCCGGGGTCGGCTGAGTGCCGGGCCCGGGCGTGGGTCCCGGTGGCCTACGCTGGTCGGGTGACGACCCCGGAAGCTGAGCAGTCCCAGCCGCCCCGGCCCGAGGAGCGGCTGGAGCGGGCCGTGCGGGCCGCAGAGCAGGCCCTGATCGAGTTCGAGATCGCGGTGGAGACCTTCCGCATCGAGGTCGAGAACTTCTCCCGCCTGCACGAGCAGCGGCTCGGCCCGATGTACGCCAGGCTCGAGGAACTGGAGGCACGGATCGCCGAGGCCAGGGCCGCCCGCACCGGTGATCCGGAGGACCTGCGGCGGGCCGAGGAGGCGCGGGCCCGGGTGATGCCCATCCCCGGTGTCGAGGAACTGCTGCACGGCTGGATGGACGGCCACGGACTGTTCCCGGAGGCCGCCGCGATGCTCACCGAGCAGGAGGTGCGGCCCCCGCAGCGGGTCCGCCCGAGCGAGGAGGCCCGCAAGCTCTACCGCGAGCTGGCCCGAAAGGCCCACCCGGACCTGGCGCAGGAGGAGCCCGAGCGGGCGCGGCGCGAGGAGTTCCTCACCCGCGTCAATGCCGCCTACGCCCGTGGCGACGAGGCGCTGCTGCGGGAGCTGGCCGAGGAGTGGGCCGCGGGACCGGCGCTCGCCGAGCGGCTCCCCAGCCGCGCCGAGGAGCTCTACGCCCGCCTGGAGTGGCTGGCCCAGCGCAAGGAACTGCTCGCCCTGGTCGCCCGCGAACTGGAGGACAGCGCGATCGCCTCGATGCTCCGCCTGGCCCCCGACGACCCCGACGCCCTCCTGGGGGAGATCGCCGAGAAGCTCCGCAAGGACGTGGCGGAGCGGGAGGCGGAGCTGGCGGAGCTGCTGGCGCAGGGGTAGCCCGGCCGGTTCCGCGAGCCTCTTCGGGTAGCGTCGGCGGCATGAGTTTCGGAGCTGGTGTGCCCACGGTCGAGGTCTCGGACCTCAAGGACGGCGATTTCCTGCTGGACGTCCGCGAGGACGACGAGTGGCAGGCGGGGCATGCCGAGGGGGCGCTGCACATTCCCATCAGCGAGTTCGTGGCCCGGTACGGCGAGCTGACCGAGGCGGCTCCGCAGGACGGCCGGGTCCATGTGATCTGCCGCTCCGGTGGCCGTTCGGCCCAGGTCACGATGTATCTGGTGCAGCAGGGCCTCGACGCGGTGAACGTGGACGGCGGCATGCAGGTCTGGGCGGCCGCGGGCCGTCCCGTCGTCACCGACGCGGGACAGCCGGGACACGTCCTCTAGGTCATCTCCGTCGGCTTCACCTCCGCCGGTTCACCTCCACGGGTCCGTGGGCCGGTCCGGGTCAGCCCAGGGGATGGGCGGCCAGCAGGTCCCCCAGCGTCTCCTCGTACGCCGCCGCCGGGCCGAGCGACAGCTCCAGCTGCTTGGCCCAGGCGTGGTACCGGTGCAGGGGGTAGTCGGTGTCGGCGCCGAACCCGCCGTGCAGATGCTGCGCGGTCTGCACGACCCGCCGTACGCCCTCCGCGGCCCAGATCTTCGCCACGGCCACGTCCCCGGCGGCGGGCAGCGTGCCCGGCGCGCCCGAGGCGATGCGCCATGCGGCCTGCCACAGCGTGGCCTCCATGGCCCGCAGGTCGATGTACCGGTCGGCGGACTGCACGGCGACCGCCTGGAAGGTCGCGATCGGGTGGCCGAACTGCTCACGCTTGCCGGTGTAGTCGCTGGTCATCCGCAGCACCCGCTCGCCCAGCCCGAGCGCGAGCGCGCACGTCCCGGTGGCCAGCAGCGCGCGCAGCCACTCCCAGGCGCCGTCGGCCTCGATGACGTCCCCGGCCGTGATCCGCGCGGACCGCAGACGCAGCTCGCCCAGCCGCTCCCCGGAGGTGGAGACCTGCTCGGCGAGCACGACACCATCATGGCCGCGGGGGACCAGCGCGAGGACGGTCCGGTCGGCATCGGTGTGCGCCGGTACGACGATGAGGTCGGCGCCGTACGCCCACGCCACCCCGGTCTGCACCCCGTCCAGCACCCATGCCTCGCCGTCCCGCCGTGCGTTCACGGCGAGTTCGGCCGGGTCGTGACCGGTGCGTCCGTGCGCCGCGACGGTGAGCACGAGCTCGCCCCGCCCGGCACGCGGCAGCAGCCCGGCCCTCAACTCCTCGCTGCCGTAGGCCTGTACGGCCGCCGCCGCCGCGCTGCTCTCCAGCAGCGGCACCCGCGCCAGCACCGTCGCGGACTCCCGCAGCACCAGGCACAGCGCGATGGCGTCCAGGCCCGCGCCGCCGTACTCGGCGTCGAGCAGCAGGCTCAGCAGGTCCGCGTCGGCGAGCCTGGCCCACAGCGTCCGGTCGAAGTCCTCGGCCACGGCGCCCGTGGTCAGTGCGGGGCTCGGTACCGCGTCCGGCGCGATCCCGGCGAACACCCCCCTGGCCGCCTCGGCCGCCGCCAACTGCTCCTCGGTGAAGGTGAAGTCCACGGTCCTGTCCTCCCGGCGGATCCGTCCGTATGACGGTGCTGAACTGACGGTCCGTCAAGATAGAACATGTTCTAGAAGAAGGGAACGGTGCTTCGAGGGAATGGTGCTTCGAGGGAACGGCGCGGTCGGCGCCGGCCGATGCTTCAGCGGTCGAAGTCCAGCTCCACCTTCTCCGTCACCGGGTGCGACTGGCAGGCCAGCACGTACCCGGCCTCCGTCTCCTCCGCCTCCAGCGCGAAGTTGCGGTCCATGCGCACCTCGCCCGCGACCAGGAAGGCCCGGCATGTTCCGCACACCCCGCCCTTGCAGGCGTAGGGCGCGTCGGGCCGGTTGCGCAGCACCGTCTCCAGGAGTGATTCGCCGTCCCGGACCGGCCAGGTCCCGCCGCGCCCGTCGAGCCGGGCGGTCACGGTGCTGTGCTCGGGAGCCACGGTGACCGTCGCCGGCGCGGCGCCCGCGTCCACGTGGAAGATCTCCTCGTGGATCCGGGTCCGGTCCACCCCGAGCCCGCGCAGCGCCCGCTCCGCGCCCTGCACCAGCCCGTATGGCCCGCACAGGAACCAGCCTGCCACGTCGCCCACCGGCAACAGCGCCGGCAGCAGTCCCGTCAGCCGCTCCTGATCCAGCCGCCCGGACGGCAGCCCCGCCTGCTGCTCCTCCCGGGACAGCACGGTCACCAGCTGCAACCGCTCCGGATAACGGTCCTTCAGGTCGGCGACCTCCTCCAGGAACATGGTGGAGGCGGCCGTGCGGTCGCCGCGTATCAGGCAGAACCGGGCGCGGGGCTCGCGCGCCAGCAGTGTGGAGACGATCGACAGCACCGGGGTGATCCCGCTGCCGCCCACGATCGCGGCGTACAGGCCGGGCGCGGGTTCGAGGGTGAACCGACCGGCCGGGGTCATCACCTCCAGTTCGTCCCCGACGTTCACCTCCTTCAGCGCGTATGTCGAGAACGCCCCGGCCTCGACCAGCCGTACCCCGACCTTCAGGGTGCGCGGCCCCTCGCCGCCGGGCTCGGGCGCCGGCGAGCAGATCGAGTACGTCCGCCGTATCTCGACCCCGTCGGCCCGGCGCCGCAGCGCGAGGTGCTGGCCCGGCGCGTGCCGGTACTCCTCGCGGAGCTCGGGCGGGACGGTGAAGGTGAGGGCCACGGAGTCCTCGGTGAGCCGGTCGACCGCGGCCACCGGGAGCGGGTGGAAGCGGGCCATCACAGCTCCTTGAAGTGGTCGAACGGTTCCCGGCAGGCCAGACAGCGCCGCAGCGCCTTGCAGGCGGTGGACGAGAACCGGCTCAGCAGCTCGGTGTCGGCGGATCCGCAGTTCGGGCAGCGGACGGGGTCGGTCGCGTGGGTCACGCCGGTCGCGTCGGGCCGGCCGGTGCGGGTGCGGGTCGGCCCCAGCTCCAGGGCCACCGGTCCGGCGTCCCGTCGCACGCGCGGGGGCGCTATCCCGAACTCCCGCAGCTTGCGCCGCCCTTCGTCGGAGATGTCGTCCGTCGACCAGGCGGGCGTGAGCACCGTGCGCACGGTGACCTTCCGCATGCCGTGCTCGCGCAGCACCCGCTCTATGTCCAGGGACATCGCCTCGATCGCCGGGCAGCCGGTGTAGGTCGGCGTCAGCTCGACGTCCACGGCGTCCGTGCCGCGCACCCGCACCGCGCGCACCACGCCCAGCTCCTGAAGGGTGAGCACGGGCAGCTCGGGGTCGGGGACGGAGCCCGCGAGGCGGAGCAGCTCGGTCTCCAGGGGAGTCGTCGCGGTCACCATGACGCCCCCGGATGGCTGCGGTGCAGGTGCTGCATCTCGGCGAGCATCCGCCCGAACGGCTCGGTGTGCAGTCCCTGGCGGCCTGCGCCCGCCGACCACGCCCCGGTCCGCGGTCCCTCGGGGACCGTCAGGGTGGCCCGGCGCAGCACGTCCCCGACCGACTCCAGCCAGACCGTCTCCAGGGCCGCCCGGCCGACGTCCAGGCCCTCCACCGGCTGGAACATCTCCCCGGTGAACCGCCACAGAGCCGCGCACGCCCGTCGCATCCGCTCGTGACTGGCCTCCGTGCCGTCGCCGAGCCGCAGGGTCCACTGCTCGGCGTGGTCGCGGTGGTAGGCGACCTCCTTGACGGCCTTCGCCGCGAGCGGAGCGAACGGGCTGTCCCCGGCGGCCAGTTCGCCGTAGAGCAGGTGCTGGTAGGTGGAGAAGTACAGCTGGCGGGCGATGGTGTGCGCGAAGTCGCCGTTCGGCTGCTCCACGAGCTGGAGGTTGGTGAAGGCACGCTCCTCGCGCAGATACGCCAGTTCGTCCTCGTCCCCGGCCATCGACAGCAGGCCCCGGGCCTGTCCCAGCAGGTCCAGCGCGATGTTGGCGAGGGCGACCTCCTCCTCGAGGACGGGCGCGTGGCCCGCCCATTCGCCCAGGCGGTGGGAGAGCACCAGGGCGTCGTCGCCGAGGGCGAGGGCGGCCGTCATGGGCACGGTGGTCGCCGTCACAGGTGCTTCACCCCTTCCGGGATCTCGTAGAAGGTCGGGTGCCGGTACGGCTTGTCGGCGGCCGGTTCGAAGAACGGGTCCTTCTCGTCGGGGGAGGACGCCGTGATCGCGGACGCGGGGACGACCCATATGGAGACGCCCTCGCCGCGCCGGGTGTACAGATCGCGGGCGTTGCGCAGGGCCAGCTCCGCGTCCGGGGCGTGCAGGCTGCCGGCGTGGGTGTGGGAGAGCCCGCGGCGGGAGCGCACGAAGACCTCCCACAGGGGCCAGTCGGTGGTGGTCATGCTCGGCTCGCTCCTGTCCCACCGGTGTGCTTCTCACCGGTGTGCTTGGCCGCGTACGCCGCGGCCGCCTCCCGTACCCACGCGCCCTCGTCGTGTGCGCGGCGGCGCTGGGTGATGCGCTGTTCGTTGCACGGGCCGTTGCCCTTGAGGATCTCCTGGAACTCCGCCCAGTCGATGGCGCCGAAGTCGTGGTGCCCGCGCTCCTCGTTCCACTTCAGGTCCGGGTCCGGCAGGGTCAGGCCCAGCGACTCGGCCTGCGGGACGCAGATGTCGACGAAGCGCTGGCGCAGCTCGTCGTTGGAGTGGCGCTTGATCTTCCACGCCATCGACTGCGCGGAGTGCCGCGAGGCGTCGTCGGGCGGGCCGAACATCATCAGGGACGGCCACCACCAGCGGTCCACGGCGTCCTGCGCCATCGCGTGCTGCTCCGGCGTGCCGCGGCTGAGGGCGAGCAGCAGCTCGTACCCCTGGCGCTGGTGGAAGGACTCCTCCTTGCAGACGCGGATCATCGCGCGCGCGTACGGCCCGTATGAGCAGCGGCACAGGGGGACCTGGTTGGTGATGGCGGCGCCGTCCACCAGCCAGCCGATCGCGCCGACGTCGGCCCAGGTCAGGGTGGGGTAGTTGAAGATCGAGGAGTACTTCTGACGGCCGCTGTGCAGTTTGTCGAGGAGTTCCTCCCGGCTGGTGCCGAGGGTCTCGGCGGCGCTGTACAGGTACAGCCCGTGGCCCGCCTCGTCCTGGACCTTGGCCATGAGGATGGCCTTGCGGCGCAGCGAGGGAGCACGCGTGATCCAGTTGGCCTCCGGCTGCATGCCGATGATCTCGGAGTGGGCGTGCTGGGCGATCTGCCTGACCAGGGTCGCGCGGTAGGCGTCGGGCATCCAGTCGCGCGGCTCGATGCGCTCGTCCGCGGCCACGGCGGCGTCGAAGGCGCGCTCGTACTCCTCCGTGCCGACGGTGCGCTGCGCGGCTGCTGTGGCCATGCGGTCCCCCTGACCTTGGGCTCTGCTGGAGCACTCTCCCGACCGATCGTTCGGTCCGTGTGGATTCAATGGTGGGGCGAGTCGCCGCGAGGTGTCAACCGCTGTGGACAATCACTCCCACAGCCTGTGGACAACCTCGCTCGTCACCCTGTCCCCCGCCGTGCCGTACCGCATCGGCAGTGCCTCGGGGCTGCGCCGGACGGGTGAGGCTGAGTACCGTTCCGTGCGGGCGCCGACGAGCCGTGCGGTGTCCGTGGGCCATACGGCGGTGACAGGGAAACGGGGCGGAATGGACGCGTACGACGAGGACTCGACGGCCCCGCCGGGGCCTGACGGCTCGGGCGGGACGCGTCACCGGCCCGGACCGGACGCCACCGGCGGGCCCGTCGAGGAGCGGAAGGGACAGGAGAACAGCCCGCGCACCGGCCTGGCCGCGCTCTCCCTCCGCTACCAGGTCGGTGCCGCCCTCGCGGTGGCGGTCGTCGCGGTGGCCGCCTGCGTGCATCTCGGCATGGTGTTCCTGCACGTCGCGCCGGCGAACACGGTGACGAAGCAGCACGGCCGGGCGATCGACGAGTGGATCTACCCGGAGTTCGAGCAGAACTGGAAGCTGTTCGCCCCGAATCCGCTTCAGCAGAACATCGCGGTGCAGGTCCGTGCCGAGGTCCGGGCGGCTGACGGCACGGTCACGGCCACCGGCTGGTACGACCTGTCGGCGCAGGACGGCGAGGCGATAGACGGCAGTCTGCTGCCCAGCCACACCCAGCAGAACGAGCTGCGCCGGGCCTGGGACTTCTTCGTCTCCACGCACGGCGCCGACAACCGCCCGGTGGGCATGCGCGGCTCACTCTCCGAGGAGTACCTGCGCCGCATCGCGGTCCGGCGTCTGTACGCCGAGGACGGCATCGGCCGGAAGAGCGTCATCGACCGTGTGCAGGTCCGCTCCCGCACGACCAACGTGCCGCCGCCCGAGTGGAGCCACGAGCAGGTCTCCGACACCCCGGTCTACCGGCTGCTGCCCTGGTGGACGGTGACGCACGACGAGGCCGCGGGAGGTGTGCGGTGAACCGTCTCGCGCTGTCGGTCTCCCGCGCTGTCGCCCGCGTCACCGAGTCGGCCCTCGGCCCCTACCAGTCCGCCGTGATCCGCATCGGCTCCGCCGGGACCTGGCTGCTGTTCCTGCTGCGCGAGTTCCCCCACCGCGAGCAGCTCTACGGCCCCGACGGCCCCTGGAGCTGGGCCATGGCCCGCCGCCTGACCTCGGACAACGGCGCCTTCTCGGCTCTGATGTGGACGGACGGGCGGGCCTGGTTCGAGGCGTTCTACGCGCTCGCCCTCGTCGCGAGCGCCCTGCTCCTGCTGGGCTGGCGCACCCGCACGGCGTCCGTGCTGTTCATGGTCGGCGTGCTTTCCCTCCAGAACCGCAGCATCTTCGTGGGCGACGGCGGCGACAACGTCCTGCACCTGATGTCGATCTACCTGGTGTTCACCCGCTGCGGCCAGGTGTGGTCCTTGGACGCCCGGCGGGCCGGGCGCGCGGCGGCGGCACGCGCGCGCGGGGAGCGGGTCACCGACCGGGTCGGCCCTGTGCTGTGGGGGGCGCTCGGTCTCGCGCTGGCCGTGGTGACTCTGACCGGCAGCCTGCACAGCGATCTGTTCGTCCCCGTGCTGCTGTGGACGGTCTGGCTGGCTCAGGGCCTGTGGTGGGTGGTGGGGCGCCGGGCGCGCTCGGCGGAGCCCCGGATCCTGCTGGACGTGGTCGCCAACATCGTGCACAACGGCGCCCTCTTCGTGATCATGGCGGAGGCCTGCCTGATCTACGCCACGGCCGGCTGGTACAAGATCCAGGGCTCGCGCTGGCAGGACGGCACGGCCGTCTACTACCCGCTGCACCTGGACTACTTCTCGCCCTGGCCCGCCCTCGCCGACCTGCTGTCGGCCAACGGCACCCTGCTCATGCTGGTGACGTACGGGACGGTCGTCGCGCAGGTCGCCTTCCCGTTCACGCTGTTCAACCGGCGGGTCAAGAACGTGCTGCTGGCCGTGATGATGACCGAGCACGCCGTGATCGCGGTCGTCCTCGGGCTGCCCTTCTTCTCGCTGGCGATGATCGCCGCGGACTCGGTGTTCCTGCCGACGTCCTTCCTGCTCCGGCTCGGTGGCTGGGCGGCACGCGCGCGTGAGCGGCTGATGCGGCGCGGCGGCCGGGATCTGCCCCCGCCGCGCTCGTCGGAGGACAGTGAGACCGCCCGCGTAGGCTTCGGGGCATGACCGGCCCCGTGACCCGCTGGCGCGAGCGCGCCGCCGCCTGTGTGCTGCTCGACGGCTTCCACGCCCTCAAGCACGCGGTGCGCTTCGGGGCCGAGGTACCGGTCGCGGTCGCCACCGACCGGTCGGCGGCACTCGCCCTCGCCGACGAGCTGGCCCCGGACGTCCGGGACACGCTGGACACCCTCCTGGCCGAGGTGCCGGAGGCGACGTACGCCACCCTGGTGCCGCGTCCGCACCCCACAGGCGTGGCCGCCCTGGCCGTACGGCCGTCCCGCGCGGCCAACCTGGAGAAGCTGGCGCACGCCCCGCGCAGCTCGCCCGTCGTGGTCCTCGACAACCCGCGCAATCTCGGAAACGCGGGGGCCGTGATCCGGCTGGCCGCCGGCTTCGGGGCAACCGGGGTCGTCACCACGGGCACCCTCGACCCGTGGCATCCCACGGTGGTGCGCGGCGGGGCGGGGCTGCACTTCGCGACCGCCGTGGAGCGGCTGACCGTCGCCGAACTGCCGCCCGGCCCCCTGTTCGCCCTCGACCCGGAGGGCGAGGACCTCCGGGGCATGAAGCTGCCGGACGACGCGGTGCTCGCCTTCGGCTCGGAGCGCAGCGGGCTGTCCGCCGAGCTGCGCGCCCGCACCGACCAGCTGGTGTCCCTGCCGATGCGCCCCCAGGTCTCCAGCTACAACCTCGCGACCAGTGTGGCCATGACGCTGTACCACTGGAGCGCCACCGGGGGCGCGCCCGCCTGAGCCGGCCCTAGGGTCTTTCGTTTGGATCAGGCCGGATCAGGGAGCGGTGCCAGGGCCCGCGAGCCCGGCCTGATCCAAACAAAAGAGGCCCTAGACCTCCCGGCGGACCTCCACCACCCGGAAGCGGCCCGCCACGAAGGCGCCGTCGCACAGGGCCGCGTTGGCCGCCGGGTTGCCGCCGGAGCCGTGGAAGTCGGAGAAGGCGGCGGTCTGGTTCACGTACACACCGCCGGTGAGGTTGAGCGACAGCTGGGCGGCCTCCTCCAGGCAGGCCTCCTCGATCGCCTGCTCGACCCGCTCGTCGGTGGTGTACGCGCCGACCGTCATCGCGCCCTTCTCGCGGACCGTGCGCCGCAGCAGTTCCACCGCGTCGGCGGCCGAGTCGACGGCGACGGCGAAGGAGACGGGGCCGAAGCACTCGCTCATGTAGGCGGCCTCGTCATCCGCCCCCTCCCAGTATTTCCGCGCGCCGTCCAGCTTGACGATCACCGGGGTGCGGACGACCGCGCCCGGGAACTCGGGGTTGGCGACCTCGCGGGAGGCGAGCGCGACCTCGCCGAGTCCCGCCGCGGCCTCCAGACGGGCCTTCACGTCCGGGTTGACGATCGCGCCGAGCAGGGCGTTCGCGCGCGCGTCGTCCCCGAGCAGGCCGTCGACCGAACGGGCGAGGTCGGCGACCACCTCGTCGTAGGACTTGGGGCCCTGGTCGGTGCGGATGCCGTCGCGGGGGACGAGCAGGTTCTGCGGGGTGGTGCACATCTGGCCGCTGTACAGGGACAGCGAGAAGGCCAGATTCGAGAGCATCGCCTTGTAGTCGGCCGTCGACTCCACGATCACCGTGTTGACGCCGGCCTTCTCCGTGTAGACCTGCGCCTGGCGGGCGTTGGCCTCCAGCCAGTCGCCGAACGCCGTCGAGCCCGTGTAGTCGATGATCCTGATCTCGGGGCGGGTGGCCAGCGTCTTGGCGATGCCCTCGCCGGGGCGCTCGGCGGCGAGGGCGACCAGGTTCGGGTCGAAGCCGGCCTCGGCGAGCACCTGGCGGGCCACCTGGACGGTGAGGGCGAGCGGCAGCACCGCGCGCGGATGGGGCTTGACCAGCACCGCGTTGCCGGTGGCCAGGGAGGCGAACAGGCCCGGGTAGCCGTTCCACGTCGGGAAGGTGTTGCAGCCGATGAGCAGCGCGGTCCCGCGCGGGACCGGCGTGAAGCGCTTGACGAGGGCCAGCGGGTCGCGCTTGCCCTGCGGCTTGGTCCACTCCGCGGTGTCGGGGGTGCGCACCTGCTCCGCGTAGGCGTACGCCACCGCCTCCAGGCCGCGGTCCTGGGCGTGCGGGCCGCCGGCCTGGAACGCCATCATGAACGCCTGGCCGGAGGTGTGCATGACCGCGTGCGCGAACTCGTGCGTCCGGTCGCTGATCCGCTTGAGGATCTCCAGGCAGACCACGGCCCGGGCCTCCGCGCCCGCGTCCCGCCACGCGCCCTGCCCGGCCCGCATCGCGGGCAGCAGGGTGTCGACGTCCGCGTGCGGGTAGGTGACGCCGAGCTCGATGCCGTAGGGGGAGACCTCGGCGCCCACCCAGTCGTCCGTGCCGGGCTGGCCCAGGTCGACGCGGGTGCCGAGGAGAGCGTCGAAGGCGGCCTTGCCCGCGGCCGCGTCCAGGCTGCCGTTCTCGCCGTACGCCTTCGGGTGCTCCGGGTGCGGGGACCAGTACGCGCGTGTGCGGATCGCCTTCAGCGCCTGGTCGAGGGTCGGCCGGTGCTTGGCGATCAGCTCGTGCGCGGTCAGTTCGGCGGCCATGCGGGACCAACTCCTCGTCTCAAGAGCTCTCCGTCGAGCTCATGACCTGGGCAGAAACAGCAGAACCATGGGCGGGAACAGCCGGACAGAGTTAGAGTAACCGAACGATCGGTCGGGACAAGGGGGTCCGCCGCATCTGTGGAAAACCCCGTGCGGGAGGATCGCGCCCATGACAGCACTCGACCTCAGCAGCCCCGTGGCCGTGGTCGGCACCGGCACCATGGGCCAGGGCATCGCCCAGGTCGCGCTGGTCGCAGGCCATCCCGTACGGCTGTACGACACCGTGCCCGGGCGCGCCCAGGAGGCGGCCGCCGCGATCGGCGCCCGGCTGGACCGGCTCGTGGCGAAGGACCGGCTCACCGGCGCCGAACGGGACGCCGCCCGTGACCGGCTCCGGCCGGCCGAGAGCCTCGCCGAGCTCGCCGACTGCGCCCTGGTCGTCGAGGCCGTCGTGGAGCGGCTGGACGTCAAGCAGGAGCTCTTCCGCGAGCTGGAGGGCGTCGTCGCCGAGGACTGCCTGCTCGCCACCAACACCTCCTCCCTGTCGGTGACCGCCATCGGCGGCGCACTGCGGGGCGCCGGGCGGTTCGTGGGCCTGCACTTCTTCAACCCCGCCCCGCTGATGCCGCTGGTGGAGGTCGTCTCCGGGTTCGCCACCGACGTCACCTCGGCCACGCGCGCGTACGAGACCGCCCGTGCCTGGGGCAAGACCCCGGTGGCCTGCGCCGACACCCCGGGCTTCATCGTCAACCGCATAGCCCGGCCCTTCTACGCCGAGGCCTTCGCCGTCTACGAGGCCCAGGCCGCCGACCCGGCCACCATCGACGCCGTCCTGCGCGAGTGCGGCGGCTTCCGGATGGGGGCGTTCGAACTGACCGACCTCATCGGGCAGGACGTCAACGAGTCCGTCACGCACTCCGTGTGGCAGTCCTTCTTCCAGGACGTCCGCTTCACGCCGTCGCTCGCCCAGCGCCGCCTGGTCGAGTCCGGCCGCCTGGGCCGTAAGACGGGCCACGGCTGGTACGACTACGCCGAGGACGGCGATCGCCCCGAGCCGCACACCGCGGAGAAGGCGCAGCCGCCCGCCTACGTCGTCGCGGAGGGCGGCCTGGGTCCGGCGGCCGAACTGCTCACGCTGATCCGCGAGGCGGGCATCCAGGTCCGCGAGGAGGAGGAGGACCACGGCACCCGCCTGGTCCTGCCCAGCGGCGGCCAGCTGGTCCTCGCCGACGGCCAGACCTCCGTGGAGTTCCGCGACGTCGTCTACTTCGACCTCGCCCTCGACTACCGCCGGGCCACCCGCATCGCCCTGTCCGCCTCCCAGGACACCTCACCGCAGACCCTCCAGGAGGCCACCGGTCTCTTCCAGGCGCTCGGCAAGGACGTCAGCCTCATCGGGGACGCCCCCGGCATGATCGTCGCCCGCACGGTCGCCCGCATCGTCGACTTCGCGCACGACGCCGTCGCCAAGGGCGTGGCCACCGAGGAGGACATCGACACCGCGATGTGCCTGGGCGTCAACTACCCCCTAGGCCCCTTCGAGTGGAGCCGCAGGCTCGGCCGCGGCTGGGCCTACGACCTCCTGGACGACCTGCACCTGCGCGACCCCTCCGGGCGCTATGCCCCGTCCCTCGCGCTCTACCGCCACGCGTACGCCACCGAGAGGCGGGAGGGCGCCTGATGACCACCGCCAAGCGGGACACCTACACCCCCGAGACCCTGCTCTCGGTCGCCGTGCGGGTCTTCAACGAGCGCGGCTACGACGGCACCTCCATGGAGCACCTGTCCAAGGCGGCCGGCATCTCCAAGTCGTCGATCTACCACCATGTGACCGGCAAGGAGGAGCTGCTGCGCCGCGCTGTCAGCCGGGCGCTGGACGGCCTCTTCGGGATCCTCGACGAGGACCGCGCGCGCGTGGGGCGGGCCGCGGACCGCCTGGAGTACGTCGTCCGGCGCATGGTCGAGGTACTGATATCCGAGCTGCCCTACGTGACGCTGCTGCTGCGCGTGCGCGGGAACACCGCCACCGAGCGCTGGGCGCTGGAGCGGCGGCGTGACTTCGACCACCGGGTGGCCGACCTGCTGAAGGCGGCGGCCGCCGACGGGGAGGTGCGCGGCGACGTGGAGGTGCGCCTGGCGACCCGGCTGGTCTTCGGCATGATCAACTCGATCGTGGAGTGGTACCGGCCGGAGGGCCGCGGCATGGGCGAGCGCGAAGTGGCCGACGCGGTGGTGCGGCTGGTCTTCTCGGGGCTGCGCAGCGAACGCTGAGACACCGGCTGGGACAGACGCAGGCCGGCACGGACACATTCCCGGACACCGGCTCCGCGCTCAGGGCTCCGGCTCGACGTCCTCTTCCTCGAACACCAGCAGCGTCCGGGTGCTGAGCACCTCCGGGATGGCCTGGAGCCGGGTGAGCACCAGCTCGCGCAGGGCCCTGTTGTCCGGCGTGTGCACCAGGAGCAGGACGTCGAAGTCGCCGCCCACCAGAGCGATGTGCGAGGCGCCCGGCAGCTGTCTGAGCTGCTCGCGCACGGTGCGCCAGGTGTTCTGCACGATCTTCAGGGTGATGTAGGCCGACGTGCCGTGCCCCGCCCGTTCGTGGTCGACGCGGGCGCCGAAACCCCGGATGACACCGTCCTCGATGAGGCGGTTGATGCGAGCGTAGGCGTTCGCCCGCGAGACATGGACCCGGTCGGCGACCGACCGTATCGACGCGCGGCCGTCCGCCTGGAGCATCCGCAGGATGTCCTGGTCGATGGCATCCAGCGGACGCGGCGGTGGCAGGGTGGCACCGGACTCCGGGCTCTCGGCCATTTGTTCAGATGCCATGTCCCCCCGCCTTCCCACCGTGGACGTCCTGCGTTCATTCCAGGGTGTGGAGAACCGTTTGTCCACAGCCTCGGGGTGCCCGTAGCCAAAATGTGTCGGCGACCGAACAATCGGTAGGTGAGGCGGGTCACTGACGACACGCCTCCCGTAGCCGCTCCCACGAGGAGGTGCCGTCATGACGGTCATGGAGCAGCGGGGCACGTACCGGCCATCGCCGCCGCCCGCTTGGCAGCCCCGCACCGACCCCGCACCGCTGCTGCCCGACCCCGATCCGTACCGCGTCCTCGGCACCGAGGCGGCCGCCGAGGCCGACCCGGAGCTGCTGCGCCGGCTCTACGCCCACCTGGTGCGCGGCCGCCGGTACAACACGCAGGCCACCGCCCTCACCAAGCAGGGCCGCCTCGCCGTCTACCCCTCCAGCACCGGCCAGGAGGCCTGCGAGGTCGCCGCCGCGCTCGCCCTCGGGGAACAGGACTGGCTCTTCCCCAGCTACCGCGACACGCTCGCCGCCGTGGCCCGCGGCGTGGACCCCGTGGAGGCCCTCACCCTGCTGCGCGGTGACTGGCACACCGGCTACGACCCCTACGAGCACCGGGTCGCCCCGCTGAGCACACCGCTCGCCACCCAGCTCCCGCACGCCGTCGGCCTCGCCCACGCCGCCCGCCTCAAGGGCGACGACGTGGTCGCGCTCGCCCTGGTCGGCGACGGCGGCACCAGCGAGGGCGACTTCCACGAGGCGCTGAACTTCGCCGCCGTCTGGCAGGCCCCGGTCGTCTTCCTGGTCCAGAACAACGGCTTCGCCATCTCCGTACCGCTCGCCAAGCAGACCGCCGCACCCTCCCTGGCCCACAAGGCCGTCGGGTACGGCATGCCGGGCCGCCTGGTGGACGGCAACGACGCGGCCGCCGTGCACGAGGTCCTCAGCGACGCCGTCCGGCACGCGCGCGGGGGCGGCGGTCCCACCCTGGTCGAGGCGGTGACGTACCGCATCGACGCCCACACCAACGCCGACGACGCCACCCGCTACCGCGGCGACACCGAGGTCGAGACCTGGCGCGGGCACGACCCCGTACAACTGCTGGAGCGCGAACTGACCGAACGCGGCCTCCTCGACGAGGACGGCATCCGCGCCGCGCGCGAGGACGCCGAGGCGATGGCCGCCGACCTGCGCGAGCGCATGAACCGGGACGCGGAGCTCGACCCCATGGACCTCTTCGCCCACGTGTACGCCGAGCCCACCCCGCAACTGCGGGAGCAGCGCGACCTGCTGCGGGCCGAGCTGGAGGCCGAGCAGGAAGGCGGTCACCGATGACCACCGTGGCCGTCAAGCCCGCCACCATGGCGCAGGCCCTCACGCGCGCGCTGCGCGACGCGATGGCCGCCGACCCCGCCGTGCACGTCATGGGCGAGGACGTCGGCACCCTCGGCGGTGTCTTCCGGGTCACCGACGGGCTCGCCAAGGAGTTCGGCGAGGACCGCTGCACGGACACCCCGCTGGCCGAGGCGGGCATCCTCGGCACGGCCGTCGGTATGGCCATGTACGGGCTGCGCCCGGTCGTGGAGATGCAGTTCGACGCCTTCGCCTACCCCGCCTTCGAACAGCTGATCAGCCACGTCTCGCGGATGCGCAACCGCACCCGCGGCCGGATGCCTCTGCCGATCACCATCCGCGTCCCCTACGGCGGCGGCATCGGCGGTGTCGAGCACCACAGCGACTCCTCCGAGGCGTACTACATGGCGACTCCGGGGCTCCATGTCGTCACGCCCGCCACCGTCGCCGACGCCTACGGACTGCTGCGCGCGGCCATCGCCTCGGACGACCCGGTCGTCTTCCTCGAACCCAAGCGGCTGTACTGGTCGAAGGACTCCTGGAACCCGGAGGACCCGGGCACCGTTGAGCCGATAGGCCGCGCGGTGGTGCGGCGAGCGGGCCGCAGTGCCACGCTCATCACCTACGGGCCGTCCGTACCCGTCTGCCTGGAGGCCGCCGAGGCGGCCCGGGCCGAGGGCTGGGACCTCGAAGTGGTCGATCTGCGCTCCCTGGTGCCGTTCGACGACGAGACGGTCGCCGCGTCGGTGCTGCGCACCGGGCGCGCGGTCGTCGTACACGAATCGGGCGGGTTCGGCGGACCGGGCGGGGAGATCGCGGCCCGTGTGACGGAGCGCTGCTTCCACCATCTGGAGGCGCCGGTGCTGCGCGTGGCCGGGTTCGACATCCCCTACCCGCCGCCGATGCTGGAGCGGCACCACCTGCCCGGCGTCGACCGGATCCTGGACGCCGTGGCGCGTCTTCAGTGGGAGGCCGAGGGCTGATGGCACAGGTGTTGGAGTTCAAGCTCCCCGACCTCGGGGAGGGGCTGACCGAGGCGGAGATCGTCCGCTGGCTGGTCCAGGTCGGCGACGTCGTCGCCGTCGACCAGCCGGTCGTCGAGGTCGAGACGGCCAAGGCGGTGGTCGAGGTCCCCTGCCCGTACGGCGGCGTGGTCACCGCCCGCTTCGGCGAGGAGGGCGCGGAACTGCCGGTGGGCGCGCCACTGTTGACGGTGGCGGTGGGTCCCCCGGCCGACGGCGGGAACACCGAGGGGTCGGGCAACGTCCTGGTCGGCTACGGCACCTCGGAAGCACCGGCGCGGCGCCGGAGGGTGCGGTCGGCCGCCGCCGACGGGAAGGCCAAGGCCTCTGCTCCGGCGCCATCCGGCCCCGTGTCATCCGCTCCCGTGTCATCCGCCCCCGTGTCATCCGCCGCCGCGCCCGTCGAAGGCCCGGTCCCCGTGATCTCGCCGCTGGTGCGCCGGCTCGCCCGCGACAACGGCCTCGACCTGCGGCAGCTGTCCGGGTCCGGTCCCGACGGGCTGATCCTGCGAGCCGATGTCGAGAACGCCCTGCGGATCAAGGCCGCCCCCGCCCCCGCGCCGGAGGAAGCCCCTGCCCGCGTCTCGTCCGCCCGCGATGGCGTCCGCACCCCTCTCAAGGGCGTCCGCGGTGCCGTCGCCGACAAGCTCTCCCGCAGCCGGCGGGAGATCCCGGACGCCACCTGCTGGGTCGACGCGGACGCCACCGAGCTCATGCGCGCGCGAGCCGCGATGAACGCGGGCACGGGACCGAAGATCTCCCTGCTCGCGCTGCTCGCCCGCATCTGCACCGCGGCCCTCGCCCGGTACCCCGAGCTGAACTCCTACGTCGACACCGAAGCCCGCGAGCTCGTCCGACTCGACCACGTCCACCTCGGGTTCGCCGCGCAGACCGAACGCGGGCTGGTCGTGCCGGTCGTCCGGGACGCCCACGCGCGCGACGCCGAGTCCCTCGGCGCCGAGTTCGCCCGGCTGACCGATGCCGCCCGGTCCGGGACGCTGACGCCCGGGGAACTCACCGGCGGCACCTTCACGTTGAACAACTACGGAGTGTTCGGCGTCGACGGCTCCACCCCGATCATCAACCATCCCGAGGCGGCCATGCTCGGCGTCGGCCGTATCGTGCCCAAACCCTGGGTGCACGAGGGCGAGCTGGCCGTGCGCCAGGTCGTCCAGCTTTCCCTCACCTTCGACCACCGGGTGTGCGACGGCGGCACGGCGGGCGGCTTCCTGCGGTACGTGGCGGACTGCGTGGAACAGCCGGCGGTACTGCTGCGCACCCTGTGACATCCGCGGTGTCCGCAAGAAGGGACGCACAGGACATACTCGGAGGGTGACCGACAACCTCCCGGCCGCCGGGGCCGCCCTGCCGTACGACGCCGTCGTGCTGGCCGGCGGCGCTGCCCGGCGGCTCGGCGGGGCCGACAAGCCCGGTCTGCGGGTCGGCGGGCGCCCACTGCTCGACCGGGTGCTCGCGGCCTGCGCCGACGCGGCCACGACCGTCGTCGTGGCCGCCCCCCGCGCCACCGCCCGCCCGGTGCGGTGGGCCCGCGAGGAACCCCCGGGCGCGGGGCCGGTCGCCGCGCTCGACGCCGGGCTGCGGTACACCACGGCGGAGCACCTCGTCCTGCTCTCCGCCGATCTGCCGTTCCTCGAAGCGGCCACCGTAGGGCGGCTGCTGGCAGCCCTGCGCACCACCGCCGCCGAGGGCGCGCTGCTCACCGACGCGGACGGACGCGACCAGCCGCTGGTGGCCGCGTACCGCACGGCCGCGCTGCGCCGTGAGCTGACGACGCTCACCGGCGCTCATGGCGGCCTCAGTGGGCTGCCCCTGCGCCGGGTGACCGGCGCGCTGGACCTCACCCGCGTCCCGGACCCGGTCGCTTCGTTCGACTGCGACACCTGGGACGACATCGCCGCCGCCAGGGCGCGGATCAGGGAGCATGGGCACGTGCTGGATGAATGGATCACCGCAGTCAAGGACGAACTGGGCATCGAACTGGACGTCGACACCGGCGTCCTGCTCGACCTCGCCCGCGATGCCGCGCACGGCGTGGCCCGGCCCGCCGCACCGCTGACCACCTTCCTCGTCGGCTACGCCGCGGCCCAGGGCAAGGGAGGCCCCGAGGCGGTCGCCGAGGCCGCCCGGAAGGCCGCGGCACTGGCCCTGCGCTGGGAGGAAGAGAACAACCCCGCCCAGCCCGCCCCAGGCCCGGACGCCGGATGACCGCCCGCGCCACCCGGACCGGCGAGTACGCCGAGTACGCCGAGGAAACAGACGACCTCGACGTCGAGGAGGCGCTCGCCCTCGTGAGGGAACCCCGCGAAGACAACGGCCCCGCCGAAGACGGCCCCACCCGCGGCGGCCAGGTCCCCGCGCCCGCCGCCCAGGCGGGGCACGCCTCCGACGACCGTCACCACAAGGCCTCCCCCTGGCCACAGGCCCGCGAGACCGCCGCCCGCGCGGCCCGGTCCGGTGCCCGCCGCGCCCCGGTCCGCGTCGCCCTCGGGGACGCCCTCGGCCTGGTCCTCGCCGCTCCCCTCAACGCCCTCACCGACCTCCCCTCCTTCGACACCTCCGCGATGGACGGCTGGGCCGTGGCGGGCCCGGGCCCCTGGGACGTACGGGAGGAGGGCGTCCTGGCCGGTCACGGCCCCGCCGAGCCGCTGACGGACGGAGAGGCGGTACGGATCGCCACCGGCGCCCGCATCCCGCCGGACACCACCGCCGTCCTGCGCAGTGAGCACGGCCGCACCGACGGCAAGGGCCGACTGCACCCCACACGCGATACGGTCCACGGCCAGGACATCCGCCCGCGCGGCCAGGAATGCCGCAGCGGCGACCAACTGCTGCCCGTCGGCACGCTGGTCACCCCCGCCGTCCTGGGCCTCGCGTCCGCCGCCGGATACGACACGGTCACCGCCGTCCCCCGTCCCCGGGCGGAAGTCCTCGTCCTCGGCGACGAGTTGCTCACCGAGGGCCTCCCGCACGACGGGCTCATCCGTGACGCGCTCGGCCCGATGCTGCCGCCCTGGCTACGCGCCCTGGGCGCCGAGGTCACCCGGGTGCGCCGGCTCGGCGACGACGCCAAGGCCCTGCACAAGGCCGTCACCTCATCCGACGCCGACCTCATCGTCACCACCGGCGGTACCGCTTCCGGCCCCGTCGACCACGTCCACCCCACCCTGCGCCGCATCGGTGCCGAACTCCTCGTCGACGGCGTCAAGGTGCGTCCCGGCCACCCCATGCTGCTGGCCCGCACCAAGGAGGGGCAGCACCTCGTCGGCCTGCCCGGCAACCCCCTCGCGGCCGTCTCCGGCCTGCTCACGCTCGCCGAGCCCCTGCTGCGGACCCTCGCCGCGCGCCCGGCCTCCGAGCCGTACACGCTGCCGTTGAACGACGCGGTGCACGGGCATCCGTACGACACCCGGCTCATCCCCGTCGTGCTGCGCGGTGATCACGCCGTGCCGCTGCACTACAACGGCCCGGCGATGCTGCGCGGCATCGCCGCCGCCGACGCGCTCGCGGTCGTACCGCCGGGCGGTGCCCGTCAGGGACAGGAGACCGAACTGCTCGACCTGCCGTGGGCGGCCGCCGGGATCGGGGTGTGTTTCACGTGAAACCCCGGGAACGGGCCGGTCACGACCGGGCGGCCCTCGACCGCGCGGTCCGCGGCGAGGAGTAGCGTCGCCGCCATGCATGCGATCACGATTCCCGAACCCGGTGGGCCCGAGGCGCTGGTCTGGGACGAGGTCCCCGATCCGGTGCCCGGAGAAGGCGAAGTGCTGGTCGAGGTGGTGGCCAGCGCCGTCAACCGTGCCGACATCCTCCAACGGCAGGGCTTCTACGACCCGCCTCCCGGTGCGCCCGCGTACCCGGGCCTCGAGTGCTCCGGCCGGGTCGCCGCGCTGGGGCCCGGTGTGTCCGGCTGGTCGGTCGGTGACGAGGTGTGCGCGCTGCTCTCGGGCGGCGGGTACGCCGAGAAGGTCGCCGTCCCGGCCGGGCAGCTGCTGCCCGTGCCCGAGGGTGTCGGCCTGAAGCAGGCCGCGGGACTGCCCGAGGTGGTCTGCACCGTCTGGTCGAACGTCTTCATGGTCGCCCAGCTGCGCCCCGGTGAGACGCTGCTCGTGCACGGCGGTTCCAGTGGCATCGGCACGATGGCGATCCAGCTCGCCAAGGCGGTCGGCGCCAAGGTCGCCGTCACGGCCGGCACCAAGGAGAAGCTGGACTTCTGCGCCGAGCTGGGCGCCGACATCCTGATCAACTACCGGGAGCAGGACTTCGTCGCCGAGGTCAAGGAGGCCACGGGCGGCGCGGGTGCCGACGTCATCCTCGACAACATGGGCGCCAAGTACCTGGACCGCAACGTCAGGGCCCTCGCCGTCAACGGCCGGATCGCCGTGATCGGCCTTCAGGGCGGAGCCAAGGGGGAGCTGAACCTGGGCGCGCTGCTCACCAAGCGGGCCGCGATCAGCGCGACCTCGCTGCGCGCCCGTCCGCTCGGTGAGAAGGCGGCCATCGTCGCGGCCGTAGGCGAGCACGTCTGGCCACTGCTCGCCGGCGGCCGCGTCCGGCCGGTCATCGACCGCGAGCTGCCGATGCCCGAGGCGGCCGAGGCCCACCGGGTGGTGGAGGCGAGCGGTCACATCGGCAAGGTGCTGCTGGTGGTGCCCGAGCGCAGCTAGGACAGGCTCTGGTGCGGCTCCTAACCGCGCCGCACCCGCAGTCCCACGAACGCGAGCCCCAGGCCCAGCCCGATGAGGATCAGTCCGCTGCCCAGCGGCAGGATCCGTACGAAGGGCTCGGCGGCGTCCTCGCCGCCCTGGGCCACGGTCCGGTCAGGGTCCTGCGGCGGCGCGGAGGGGACCGGATCGGTCTGCCCCGGCGACTCGGAGGCGGCGGGGGGTTCCGTGCCGCCGTCCTGCGGCTCCTGCGCCTCCCCCGCCTCGTCCTGCGGGGCCACGTCCTGCGGATCCGTGTCCTGGGCGGAGGCGGTGTCGTCGTCCCCCTCGACCTCCGCGGCGGGCTCCTCCGGCCGCCCGGGCCGCCGGCGCCCTTCACCGGCCCGGCTGCCGGCCCGGGAGGGACTGGCGGAGGCCGAGGAGGAGTGGCTGGGGCCGGGGGAGCGCGTGGCGGAGTCCGAGGGCGTGGGTTGGGCGCCGTACGACGCGGTGGCGCCGTACGGCAGCACGACCGCCGCGAGGAGAAACGGCAGTGGTGCCACGCGGAGTGTGAAGCGCAGCCATGGAGTCACGTCGGTGACCTCCCGAGCCCAGTCGGCAAGACCGTCGCCGACAAGCCTCACATTCACCCGTCAACCAGGCATTCCGGATTACTCCGGAGGGTCTAAGGCGGGTGGAAAAGGTGGATCAGCGGCGCCGGGGGGCACGACGGTGATGAGGTGTACACGTGCGAGAGAATGGCGGCATGGAGATGCCGAGGAACGATAGGTCGCCGGAGAACCCGCAGATCCTGGTCGTGGGCCAGGACGGAATGGCTCTCGGCGGCGGTGGGGACGAGGGCTCCCGCGAGCTCCCGGTGACGGAGCAGGTGGAGCAGCCCGCCAAGGTCATGCGGATCGGCAGCATGATCAAGCAGCTGCTGGAGGAGGTCCGGGTGGCGCCTCTGGACGAGGCCAGCCGGGTCCGGCTCAAGGAGATCCACGCGAGCTCGGTGAAGGAGCTGGAGGACGGCCTGGCGCCGGAGCTCGTCGAGGAGCTGGAGCGGCTCTCCCTGCCGTTCACCGACGAGGTGACCCCCAGCGACGCGGAACTGCGGATCGCGCAGGCCCAGTTGGTCGGCTGGCTGGAGGGACTCTTCCACGGTATCCAGACGACCCTGTTCGCCCAGCAGATGGCCGCGCGGGCCCAGCTGGAGCAGATGCGCCGTGCCCTGCCGCCGGGCATGAGCCAAGAAGGCACCGACGACCCCCGTGCGGGCGGCCGCTCGGGCGGCCCGTATCTGTAGACGGCCTCAGCTGGACGGCCTCAGCACGAAGGGCCCGGCCAGGAGGCCGGGCCCTTTCCGATGCGCACAGCGGCTCAGCCGGTCGCCGGGTTGCCGCTCGAGACCCTGATCTCGATCGTCGGCATGTCCTTCGGGGTGAGGTCCGTGCCGGCGGTGGGGAACTGCCCCATGACCGTGCCCTCGCCG
Source organism: Streptomyces sp. NPDC054834 (assembly GCF_053611185.1). NCBI lineage: Bacteria > Bacillati > Actinomycetota > Actinomycetes > Kitasatosporales > Streptomycetaceae > Streptomyces > Streptomyces sp. NPDC054834. The sequence continues at coordinate 181,271 of NZ_JBSGZV010000006.1, forward strand.
TAGGTGTTCTCGTCGACCTTGACTTCCTTCATCTGCCAGCCGGCGGCCTGGAAGCACGCCTTGACCGACTTGATGTACTTGAACTTGAAGTCCGGGAGCTGGATCTTGTCCGGGTCGTCGTAGGACTCCTGCGGCTCCGTGCACTCGCTCGTCTCGATCGTCTTCGACGTGTCCGGCCCGCGGTAACCCGCCGCGTGGGACGGCGAGGCCGAGGAGCTGGAGTCCCCGCCCTTGGCTGGGTCGTCGCTGCCGCCGGCGTTCACCACCAGTGCCACGATCAGGCCGACGACCGCGACCAGGGACACCGCGATCGAGCCGATGATCACCGGCCGGTTGCCCTTGCCGCCGCCCGGTCCGGAGGACTGGACGGAGGTCTGGGGCGTGATGTTGTACGGCGGCGGGGCGCCGTGCGCCTGCTGCCCGTAGGCCATCGGCGGCGTCTGGTAGCCGCCCTGCTGGGGATAGCCGTACGAAGGGGTGCCGTACGGAGCCGGGGCCGGCGTCGGCTGGTACGGCGTCTGCACGGGCCCGGTGGGCGCCAGGGCCGCCTGGTCGACCGGCGGGAACACCGCGGAGCCGACGCCCGCGCCGCTCTGCGTCGGGCCGGCGCCGGGCACGATGCTCGGCGCGGCCGTGTGGAGGGAGGCGGCGACGCGCAGGCACTCGTCACGCATGGACTCGGCGGTCGGGAAGCGCTCGTTCGGGTTCTTCTTCAGCGCACGGTTGACCAGCGCGTCCACCGCGGGGGGCAGGGAACGGTTGATCGAGGAGGGCACCACCGGCTCCTCCTGCACATGCGCGTACGCGATCGCCAGCGGCGAGTCCGCCTCGAACGGCAGCCGCCCGGTGACCAGCTGGAACAGCATGATGCCGACCGAGTACAGGTCGGAGCGGGCGTCCACCCCACGGCCGAGCGCCTGCTCCGGCGACAGGTACTGCGGGGTGCCGACGACCATGCCGGTCTGCGTCATCGAGGTGACCCCGGACTGCATCGCGCGGGCGATGCCGAAGTCCATGACCTTGACGACACCGCGCTTGGTCATCATCACGTTGCCCGGCTTGATGTCCCGGTGGACCAGGCCCATCTCGTGGCTGATCTCCAGCGCTGCCAGCACATCGGCGGTGATCTTCAGCGCCTTGTCGGCGGGCATCGCGCCGTACTGCCGGACGTCCTCCTCGAGGACCGAGCCCAGCGGTCGGCCCTCGACGAACTCCATGACGATGTACGGCGTGGTCATCCCGTCGAGGGAGTCCTCGCCCGTGTCGAAGACCGAGACGATGTTGGTGTGCGTGAGCTTGGCCACTGCCTGGGCCTCGCGGCGGAAGCGCTCGCGGAAGGCCTGTTCCCGGGCCAGCTCGGTGTGCAGTGTCTTGATGGCGACCTGGCGGTCCAGCACGGCGTCGTACGCCAGGTGCACCGAGGCCATGCCGCCTTCGCCGAGCAAGTCGCGCAGCTGGTAGCGGCCGGCGGCGAGAGCCCGCCCCGTGTACCGGCCCTGAGCGCCGTCCTGGCTCATCTTCTGCGTCCCCCATAGGCGCCGGTGACCGTGAAGCCGATGACCCGATGCCGGTGATCCAATGTGCTATTCCCGGCCAAGTCTGCCCCAGGGCAGTGACACGTCAAGCTCGGTGCCCGATCCGTGACCGTAAGCGAAAGAAGCGTCGCGGAAGCGTTACAGCGGGCGTACCTCCGGTACACAGAATTTGCACGACAGCGCGTGCTAGAGGTTTCATGGCCGGTCTGTCTCGGGCCGGTCCCGGATCCGATCCCGGACCGGAGGCTTGCGCGGAGGCTGTAGCGTGGCCGACGGAGACCGTAACAACACCGCGCGCACCGCGGGCAGAAACGACGGCGAGGACCGATGGCACAGACGCACAGCGCCCAGGGCCCGTCCGACCCCGAGGCGTCTGGCGGCGGCATGTCAGAGACGCCGGAGATGTGGGGCAACGGAGGGCTCGTCGGCGACGGCCGGTACCGGCTGACCCACCGGCTCGGCCGGGGCGGCATGGCCGAGGTGTTCGCGGCCGAGGACGTACGCCTGGGCCGGACGGTGGCCGTGAAGCTGCTCCGCGCCGACCTGGCCGAGGACCCGGTCTCCAAGGCCCGCTTCACCCGCGAGGCACAGTCGGTGGCCGGGCTCAACCACCATGCGATCGTCGCCGTGTACGACTCCGGTGAAGATTTCGTGGGCGGCCAGTCCGTGCCGTACATCGTGATGGAGCTGGTCGAGGGCCGCACCATCCGCGACCTGCTGCTCAACGCGGAGGCGCCGGGCTCCGAGCAGGCCCTGATCATCGTCTCCGGCGTCCTGGAGGCGCTGGCCTACTCGCACCAGCACGGCATCGTGCACCGCGACATCAAGCCCGCCAACGTCATCATCACCGACAACGGCGCCGTCAAGGTGATGGACTTCGGCATCGCCCGTGCCCTGCACGGCGCGTCCACGACGATGACGCAGACCGGCATGGTCATGGGCACCCCGCAGTACCTCTCCCCGGAGCAGGCGCTCGGCAAGGCCGTCGACCACCGTTCCGACCTGTACGCGACGGGCTGTCTGCTGTACGAACTCCTCGCGCTGCGGCCCCCCTTCACGGGTGAGACCCCGCTGTCGGTGGTCTACCAGCACGTCCAGGACATTCCGGTGCCGCCGTCGCAGACCTCGGACGGGAGCTGCCCGCCGGAACTCGACGGCCTCGTCATGCGCTCCCTCGCCAAGGAGCCGGACGACCGTTTCCAGACGGCCGAGGAGATGCGCGGGCTGGTCCAGTACGCGCTTCAGATGCTGTACGACCAGGGCGGCCACACCGGCACCTGGAACACCGGCCCGGTGGAGACGCACGACGGCCGGCACACCCCGGCGGCCGGTTTCGCCGGTACGACCGTCATGCCGCACCCCGTGGACGCCTCAGGCACCACGCAGATCCCGCAGACGATCCTGCCCGCCGGGTACGGCAGCGGCGACGAGGGCGGCTTCGAGGGGCACGGCAACAAGGGCAGCGGTCGCGGCAAGCTGTGGATCCTCGCCGTGCTCGCGGTGATCGCCATCGCGGCGGGCGTGGCGCTGGCGCTCCAGAACAAGGGGTCCGACACCGACGATCCGGGTACCAAGACGTCGCCGACCAGCACGCACTCCTCCAAGGAAACGAAGAAGAGCGAGAGCCCGACCGACGAGCCCACCGACGAGCCCACCGACACGTCCACGGACGACAATTCGGACAACGGCACCGGTGGGAACTGGCAGCCCTCGTCGCCCACGCCGTCGTACACCCCGTCCGACACGGCCAGCAGCGACCCGACCGACGAGCCGACGGACCCGCAGACCTCCGAGGAGCAGCCGACGGACCCTGGGACCGAGACCGAGACGCAGCCGTCGGACCCGGCCACGGACCCGGGCACCGGCACGGACGCGGGAGCCACGGAGGGCGGCGCTGGGGAAGGTCCTTGAAGGACACCTGCACCGACTGACGTGGGCGCAACGGCCGGCTGAGCCTCGGCCGGCCGAGCCGCGTCACTCCACGAACGCGTCGCACACCGCGTCGTACTCCCGCGTCCACCACACGGCGAGCGCCGAGGCCGCCGGGAACTGCGGGTCGGCGCGGGTGTCGCCGCGTTCGTAGTGCCAGCGCAGCATCCAGAAGTCGTTGAGGCGCTCCCACCACACACGGTGCACCGCCGCCGCCAGCTCAGAGGGTGTGGCCCCGGCCGCACGCCGGTACGCCCGCGCGTACGCCCGTACTTTCGGCAGGTCGAGGGCTCCCATGGGCCGTACGAAGAAGATCGCGGCGGCGCGGACGGCCTCCTCCGCGCGGGGCTGCACGCCGAGCCGGTCCCAGTCGACGATCGCGGCTGGAGCGTCGCCCTTGTAGAGCAGGTTGAAGGGGTGGAAGTCGCCGTGCACCCAGCCCACCGGGCCGCCGCGCGGCGGGCGCCGGTCGGCGTGCTGCTCCAGCAGTTCCCGGCGTTCCAGCAGCCGGTGGCGGGCCAGTTCGTCGAAGGCGTCGGAGGGGCGGTGGCGGCGGACGTGGGCGAGCAGGTCGTCGATGAGGGCGAACGTGTCGGCCGGGTCGGCGCTCTTCACCGGATGGGGGCTCGTGGCGGGGCGAGTGCGCCCCTTGGGTGGCATCACGCGTTCCAGGCAGGCGTGCACCGCGCCCAGGAGAGCTCCTAGCCGAGCGCACTGACCGGGGGTGAGCTGGCCGCCGTGGCGGTGTCTGCCGTCGATCCAGGGGTACAGGGCGTAGGCGTGGCCGCCGACGACGGCGACCGTGCGTCCGTCCCGGTGGGCGAGCGGCGGGGCGACCGGGACGCCGAGGGCGGCCAGGCGCTCGGTGGCCCGGTGCCGGCGTTCGATCGCGACCGGGTCGGCGGTGTCCGGGTCGAAGTGGTGCTTGAGGAAGTAGCGGCCGCGGGTGGTGCACACGCGGTAGCCGCGGTTGAGCAGACCCTGGTCGACGGGCTCGCAGGTGACGGCGGAACCGGCGGCGTAAAGGCGCAGCAGGGCGCCCAGAGGGGGCGCGTGGGGTACGAGGGGGGGTACACATGAGCGCGGCACGCGCCAGATGGTAGGGCAAGGCAAGAGCCCGTGAGCTGGGCCTTGTCACAGGCAGTCGCGGGCGGTCGCTTTCGGTCACGCGTGCGTCAGGTGTGCGTCACCGTGTCCGTCATCCCTCCATCGCCACTCCGTCGTCCGAAAACGAGCGCCCGGCCGCACCGCGCGGGGGCCCGACGCGCGACACCGACTCTTCCCGTGGCCCGGGTGAGCGGGATAACGTGCCGTTGCTCCGGCCTCCTGCAAGGCTGTGACCAGCGCCCTTCCGGTCCTGACCGATTTACTTGGAAATCCAAGCAAAATGGCAGGTCAGGAGGGGTTTCACAGAAATGTGGCGCACTGGGTAACGTGACCGTTGCAGGGCGCTCGCCGGGGCACCTGTCACGCCTGTTCCCGGCCGAGTGGCACCCACCCCGTGCCCGGTGGTCGAAAACAGGTGAGCCGCACTGGCCTACCGGCAACCCCGGGGGCCGGACCGACGGAGGAGCACACGTGACCGTGGACAGCACTGCCGCGCGCCAGCCGCGACGCAGCGCCGGAAGCAAGGCCGGCACCACCGGCACCAAGCGCACCACTCGCACCACCGCCCAGAAGAGCGCCGACCCGGAGCTCGTGCAGCTGCTGACCCCCGAGGGCAAGCGGGTCAAGAACGCCGAGTACGACAAGTACGTCGCCGGCATCACCCCCGAAGAGCTGCGCGGCCTGTACCGCGACATGGTGCTCACCCGCCGCTTCGACGCCGAGGCCACCGCCCTCCAGCGCCAGGGCGAGCTGGGCCTGTGGGCCTCGCTGCTCGGCCAGGAGGCAGCCCAGATCGGCTCCGGCCGCGCCCTGCGCGACGACGACTACGTCTTCCCGACCTACCGCGAGCACGGCGTCGCCTGGTGCCGCGGGGTCGACCCGACCAACCTGCTCGGCATGTTCCGCGGTGTGAACAACGGCGGCTGGGACCCCAACGGCAACAACTTCCACCTGTACACGATCGTCATCGGCTCCCAGACGCTGCACGCCACCGGCTACGCGATGGGCATCGCCAAGGACGGCGCGGACTCGGCGGTCATCGCCTACTTCGGCGACGGTGCCTCCAGCCAGGGCGACGTCGCTGAATCGTTCACCTTCTCCGCGGTCTACAACGCCCCGGTCGTGTTCTTCTGCCAGAACAACCAGTGGGCGATCTCCGAGCCGACCGAGAAGCAGACCCGCGTCCCGCTCTACCAGCGCGCGCAGGGCTACGGCTTCCCCGGCGTCCGCGTCGACGGCAACGACGTGCTGGCCTGCCTCGCGGTCACCAAGTGGGCGCTGGAGCGCGCCCGCGGCGGCGAAGGCCCCACCCTGGTCGAGGCGTACACGTACCGCATGGGCGCCCACACCACCTCGGACGACCCGAGCAAGTACCGGGCCGACGAGGAGCGTGAGGCCTGGGAGGCGAAGGACCCGATCCTGCGCCTTCGCCGGTACCTCGAGGCCTCAAACCACGCGGACGAGGGATTCTTCGCGGAACTGGAGACCGAGAGCGAGACGTTGGGCAGGCGAGTGCGCGAAGCGGTCCGCGCCATGCCGGACCCGGACCACTTCGCCATCTTCGAGAACGTGTACGCGGACGGGCACGCGCTCGTCGACGAGGAGCGCGCCCAGTTCGCCGCCTACCAGGCGTCGTTCGCGACTGAGTCCGACAGCGGCTTCGCCGCGGGAGAGGGGGCCTGATCATGGTGGTGGAGACGGTGAAGAACCTGCCTCTGGCCAAAGCGATCAACGAGTCGCTGCGCCGGGCTCTGGAGGCCGACCCCAAGGTCATCATCATGGGTGAGGACGTCGGCAAGCTCGGCGGTGTCTTCCGGGTGACCGACGGCCTCCAGAAGGACTTCGGGGAGAGCCGTGTCATCGACACCCCGCTGGCCGAGTCGGGCATCGTCGGCACGGCGATCGGGCTGGCCCTGCGCGGCTACCGCCCGGTGGTGGAGATCCAGTTCGACGGCTTCGTGTTCCCGGCGTACGACCAGATCGTCACGCAGCTCGCGAAGATGCACGCCCGCTCGCTGGGCAAGGTCAAGCTCCCGGTCGTCGTGCGCATCCCCTACGGCGGCGGCATCGGCGCGGTGGAGCACCACTCCGAGTCGCCGGAGGCGCTCTTCGCGCACGTCGCCGGCCTGAAGATCGTCTCTCCGTCCAACGCCTCCGACGCCTACTGGATGATGCAGCAGGCCATCCAGAGCGACGACCCGGTGATCTACTTCGAACCGAAGCGGCGCTACTGGGACCGGGCCGAGGTCAACACCGAGGCGATCCCCGGTCCGCTGCACAAGGCGCAGGTGGTCCGTGAGGGCACCGACCTGACCCTCGCCGCCTACGGCCCGATGGTCAAGCTCTGCCAGGAGGTCGCCGACGCGGCCGCCGAGGAGGGCAAGAACCTGGAGGTCCTGGACCTGCGCTCGGTCTCCCCGATCGACTTCGACTCCATCCAGGCCTCGGTGGAGAAGACCCGCCGCCTGGTCGTGGTCCACGAGGCACCGGTGTTCTTCGGCTCCGGCGCGGAGATCGCCGCCCGGATCACCGAGCGCTGCTTCTACCACCTGGAGGCCCCGGTGCTCAGGGTCGGCGGCTACCACGCCCCGTACCCGCCGGCCCGCCTGGAGGAGGAGTACCTGCCGGGCCTGGACCGGGTGCTCGACGCCGTCGACCGCGCCCTGGCGTACTGAGGAGAGGGTCGTGACGACGATGACGGAAGCATCCGTGCGTGAGTTCAAGATGCCGGATGTCGGCGAGGGCCTGACCGAGGCCGAGATCCTCAAGTGGTACGTCCAGCCGGGTGACACGGTCTCCGACGGCCAGGTGGTGTGCGAGGTCGAGACCGCCAAGGCGGCCGTCGAACTGCCCATCCCGTACGACGGTGTGGTCCGCGAACTGCGCTTCCCCGAGGGCACCACGGTGGACGTGGGCACGCCCATCATCGCGGTGGACGTGGCGGGCGGCGCACCCGCTCCCGCGGAGCAGAAGCCCCAGGAGCCGAAGGCCGAGGAAACAGAGCCGGAGGAGCCGAAGCCGCAGGGCTCGGGCCGCCAGCCGGTACTGGTCGGCTACGGCGTCGCCGCCTCCTCGACCAAGCGGCGCCCCCGCAAGGGCCCCGAGGTCGCGGTCCCCCAGGCCTCGGCGGCGGTCCAGTCGGAGCTGAACGGCCACGGGACCGCGGCCGCGAAAGCCCGCCCGCTGGCCAAGCCCCCGGTGCGCAAGCTCGCCAAGGACCTGGGCGTCGACCTGGCCACGGTCACCCCGTCCGGCCCCGACGGCATCATCACGCGCGAGGACGTCCACGCGGCGGCGGCCCCGGCGGCAGCGGCCCCCGCGCCGGTGGCGGCCACGCCCGTGTCGGCGCCCCCGGCGCCGGTCGCGACGTACGACACGGCCCGCGAGACCCGCGTCCCGGTCAAGGGCGTCCGCAAGGCCACCGCGCAGGCCATGGTCGGCTCGGCGTTCACGGCACCGCATGTCACGGAGTTCGTGACCGTCGACGTCACGCGCACGATGAAGCTGGTCGAGGAGCTCAAGCAGGACAAGGACATGCAGGGCCTGCGGGTCAACCCGCTCCTGCTGGTCGCCAAGGCCCTGCTGGTCGCCATCAAGCGCAACCCGGACATCAACGCGTCCTGGGACGAGGCGAACCAGGAGATCGTGCTCAAGCACTACGTCAACCTGGGCATCGCGGCCGCCACCCCTCGGGGTTTGATCGTCCCGAACATCAAGGACGCGCACGCCAAGACGCTGCCGCAGCTGGCCGAGGCACTTGGCGAGCTGGTCGCCACGGCACGCGAGGGCAAGACCTCCCCCGCCGCCATGCAGGGCGGTACGGTCACCATCACCAACGTCGGCGTCTTCGGCGTCGACACCGGCACGCCGATCCTCAACCCCGGCGAGTCCGCGATCCTCGCGGTCGGCGCGATCAAGCTCCAGCCGTGGGTCCACAAGGGCAAGGTGAAGCCCCGCCAGGTCACCACCCTGGCCCTCTCCTTCGACCACCGCCTGGTCGACGGCGAGCTGGGCTCCAGGGTGCTGGCGGATGTGGCGGCGATTCTGGAGCAGCCGAAGCGGCTGATCACCTGGGCGTGACGAGCGTCACCCGATAGTCTCGGAGCCTCGGAGGGGACGGCCGCAACTTCGTCTTGCGACCGCCCCCTCCGCCTTTCTCTCTCAGAGCCTGTCAGGCCTGGTTGAGCACGTACACCGGCGCCCCGTCCTCCGCACCGCCCTGCGATCGGATGCAGGCGTGCTTCTGCAGCAGGCGGAGGCACTCGTTGACGCGGCGCACCGGAAGGCCCGTACGGGCCGCGATCGCTTCCAGCGGCTCGCGGAGTTCACCCTGTTCGACGAGGACCGGGGCGATCACCACGGCCACCGTCCACACGTCCTCCGTCACGGACAGCCGGTGCCGCCAGTCGGCCAGCACGGTCTCCGTGGTGGGCAGAACCGTCAGGCGGCCACCGGGCGCCCGACGCTCGAGGACGAGAGCGTCGAGCCGGTCCGCGATGCGTTCCATCGCCCGGACCATGGCCTGCTGCACGGCGAGCGTGGCCTTCTGCGTGGCCAGCATCTCCCTTTGCAGGGTGACTGTCTCCTTCTGAAGCGAGAGTGTCTCCTGCTGAAGCGAGAGCGACTCCTGCTGTAGGGAAAGCGACTCCTTCTGCAGCGCGAGCGATTCATGCTGCGCGTTCGCAAGCTCCTCGTCCAGCTGAAGGTTGTGCGCCTCGAGCCGGACGATGGCCTCCGCGACCTGTTCCGGCATGGCGTACACGACCGGTGCGGTCGGGTCGGCGGGCTGCACCTCGGCCTCTTCGAGAGTGTAAGAACCCTCTCGCTGCACTGTCTCGATCACCTCGGCGGCCCACTGCTTGAAGGGTTCGCAGGAGGGTTTCGTACAGGCCTGGACGAGGCGGATGAGACCCTGCAGAGAGATGACATTCAGGTCTCGGCGCCACTCCCTACCTGCGGGAATGCTGAGACCATAACCTCCAGTTAGGGTCTCGAGACTTTCTCGATGATCTTCCGGGACATGGTCGGAGAGTGCCTTCTGCGGGTTGGAGTGACCCAACTGCTTGCAGACATCCACAGCCGGGAACCAATGCGTCCCGTCCGGCATGGTCAGCCGGCGCACCCGGGCGCCAGTCGCCGCGTACACGAAGTCGCTGACGTCGATCGCGTCCCGCCGTTCGGCGGCGTCGCGTCGCTTGCTGGGTTCGATCATGTGAACCACCTCCGTCGCGGAACGTAAAGCGGAGCAAATCGAATATGCCAGCTGGAACCGGGATATTCACGATTGCGAGCGAAGATCGCTGATTCCGCTGGCGGGGCGCCAGTTGAGCGTGCCTGATCCCAACTGCCTTATTGTGAACACATGTTGACCGAGGCAGACGGCAGAGCGCGGCACGCCAAGCGGCGCGACAAGGAGAAGGGCGGGCTCGCTCGTTCCTCCGCGCTCATGGCCGTCGGTACCGTCGTCTCACGGGCGACCGGGCTGATCCGGACGGCTCTGCAGGGCGCGGCGCTTGGCAACGGGCTGCTGGCCAGTACGTACAACACCGCCAACACCGTGCCGATCAGCCTGTACACGCTGCTGATCGGTGGCGCGCTCAACGCCGTTCTCGTGCCGCAGCTCGTCCGGGCGCGCAACACCCAGCCCGACGGAGGAAAGGCCTACGAGCAGCGTCTGGTGACCCTCGTCGTCACCGTGCTGGCCGTCGGGACGGCGCTGGCGGTGTGGGCGGCGCCACAGATCGTGGGCATCTACATGCGGGACACCCCGGGCAACCACCAGGCGTTCCGGCTCACCGTCGTCTTCGCCCGGTTCCTGCTGCCGCAGATCTTCTTCTACGGCCTCTTCTACATCTACAGCCAGGTCCTCAACGCCCGCGAGAAGTTCGGCGCGATGATGTGGACGCCGGTGCTCAACAACGTCGTTCTGCTCGCCATGTTCGGCGGCTACCTGGGCCTGATGACCGTGCCGGACTCGGTCGCGGAGGTCACCGACACACAGGTGCGCTGGCTGGGTGTCGGAACCACGGCCGGGATCGCGGTTCAGGCCCTCGCGCTCATTCCCTTCGCCCGCGCCGCCGGGTTCCGCTTCCGGCCCCGGTTCGACTGGCGGGGTACGGGGCTGGGGTCCGGCATCCACGCGGCCAAGTGGACCCTGCTCTTCGTCCTGGCCAACCAGGTCGCGCTCGCCGTGGTCACCAACTTCGCCAACGCCGCCGACCAGGAGCTGCCGAAGGCCGGCGTGGGCTACACCGCGTACAGCTACGCGCAGACCATCTGGTTGCTGCCCCAGTCCATCGTCACCGTCTCCCTGGTCACCGCACTGCTGCCGCGCATGAGCAAGGCCGTTGCCGAGGGCCGGATCACCGACCTGCGCGCCGACCTGTCCCGTGCGCTGCGGATCAGCGGGGTCGTCATCGTGCCGGCGGCCTTCCTCTTCCTCGCGCTGGGCCCGCAGATCGCCACCCTGATCTTCGCGCACGGCGCCGCCGACCCGGCTTCCGCCCAGCCGATGGGGCACATGCTCCAGGCGTTCGGTCTCGGCCTGATCCCCTTCTCGAGCCAGTACCTGCTGCTGCGCGGCTTCTACGCCTTCGAGGACACCCGTACGCCGTTCCTCATGGCAGTGTGGATCGGGGTGTGGAACATCGCCCTCGTCACCGCCTGCCATCTGCTGCTGCCCACCCGCTGGGCGGTCACCGGCATGGCCGGCGCCTACACCCTCTCCTACCTGGCCGGACTCGCACTCACCGCACGCCTGCTGGCGAGGAAGGCCGGCGGTCGGCTCGACGACGGAACCGTGCGGGCCACCTACACCAAGCTGCTGGCCGCGTCGGCCTGCGCGGCGGGGGCGGCCTGGGCGGCCGCGCGGTCCTGCGGCACCGCCCTGGGCGAGGGCACGGTACCGACGGCGCTCGCCGTCCTCGCGGGGACGCTCGTCCTGGCGGTCGTGTACCTCGTACTCGGCCGGCTTCTGAAGGTCGGTGAACTGCGGCGGCTGCCCGGTCTGCGCTGAAGTGCCGGACACGCGAAGGGCCCGCCGCTCACCGCGACGGGCCCGTACACCGCGAGGATGTCAGCCGAGCTTGGCGAAGCCGTAGTTCATGAGCTTCTTCGCGTCCGACTCGCGCTGGGCGATGGAGGTGGAGGCGAGCACGGTGCCGATGACCGTCTTGCCGTTCCGGGTCGCGGCGAAGACCAGGCAGTACTTGGCCTCGGGGCCGGAGCCGGTCTTCACCCCGATGGTGCCGCTGTAGCTGTTGAGGAGCCCGTTGGTGTTGGTCCACGGGTTCATCGTGCGGGTGCTGCCGGTCTTGGTGATCGTCTTGGCCGTGTACGACTTCGTCTTGACGATCGTGCGGAACGTGGAGTTCTTCATCGCGCTGCTGGCGATCTTCGTCAGGTCGCGCGGCGTCGAGAGGTTGTTGCCGTTGCCGATGCCGTCGAACGAGTCGAAGTGCGTGTGCGTCAGGCCCAGGTTCTTGGCGGCGGTGTTCATCTTGCCGATGAAGTTCGCCACGCGGTTGGCGCGGGTGGAGCCGGAACCGTACTTGTCGGCCAGCGCGTAGGCGGCGTCGCAGCCGGACGGCAGCATCAGGCCGTACAGCAGCTGACGGACGGTCACCTTGTCGCCGACGATCAGGTGCGCCTGGGAGGCGTTGTTCTTGACGACGTAGTCGCTGTAGACCTTCTGGATCGTCACCTTGGCGTCGAGGTTGAGGTTCGACTGCGCGAGCACGACCTTGGCGGTCATGATCTTCGTGGTGGAGCCCGTGGGAAGCTGGGTGTCCGCCTTCTTGGTGTACAGCGTCGTGGCGTTGGCGTTGTTCATGAGGTAGCCGCCCTTGGCCACGATCGAGGGCGTGGTGACGGCCTGCGCGGGTGCCGCGGTGAGGGCTCCCGTGGCGAGCATCGCGCCGGAGGTGACGGCGACGGCTGCGGCTCGACGGATACGGATGCCCTTAATGCCGGTAATCAAGTAAATACCCCGATTGTCTCGAATGCCCTTGATAATGCGGCCGAGTTGAAGTGGCACAGGAGTGGGGCCGCACGTGTCTGACACCTAAGTAGCACAGAAGGTTGTGCGGCTTCTCGGGGGGCCTCTGTATTCCGAGTATTCCGACTGTGAGACGGCTGACGCTCGAGATGCCGCCGGGACACGGGGGGTCCGCATGGTGGACGGGGGAGGGCCGCGTGTACGTGTTGTATCTAAGATGTGCACATGCCATCCGTGCCGTCCGTCGCCCCGCCCGCACCCCTCAAGCAGCCACCCGCCGCCGACCGCGTCTACACCCACGTCAAGCAAGGCGTCCTGGACCGTCGCTACGAGGGCGGCATCCTGCTCACCGAGGGCGAGCTGGCCGAGGCCGTGGGGGTCTCCCGCACGCCGGTGCGCGAGGCTCTGCTGCGCCTGGAGGCGGAGGGGCTGATCAGGCTCTACCCGAAGAAGGGCGCCCTGGTGCTGCCCGTCTCCGCGCAGGAGATCGCCGACGTGGTGGAGACCCGGCAGCTGGTGGAGGAGCACGCGGCACGCAAGGCCGTACCCGCCCGGCCCGGGCTGATCGAGCGGCTCGAGGAACTGCTGGCGCAGCAGAGGGCGCAGGCCGCCGCCGGCGATCTGGCCGCGGCCGCGGTCACCGACCGCTGCTTCCACGCCGAGATCGTGCGCAGCGGCGGCAACGAGATCCTCTCCCGGCTCTACGACCAGCTGCGCGACCGCCAGCTGCGGATGGGCGTCGCCGTGATGCACTCCCACCCCGACCGGATCGCCAAGACCCTCGCCGAGCACGAGGAGATCCTCGAGGCACTGCGCTCGGGGGACGCGGAGGCGGCGGTGGCGGTCGTGCACCGGCACGTGAGCTGGTTCTCGCACCTCGCGCGGGGGGAGGTCCGATGAGCGCCACGAGCGCCCACACCACTCTTCCGGGGGACCCGCCGGGCGGCCGCCGTGCCATCGCCGTGTGGTCCATCGGCGTCTCGGTCTACTTCGTCGCCGTCATCTTCCGTACGTCCCTGGGGGTAGCCGGGCTCGACGCGGCCGAGCGCTTCCACGTGAACGCCTCCGCCCTGTCGACGTTCTCGATCCTCCAGCTCCTGGTGTACGCGGGCATGCAGATACCCGTGGGCCTGCTCGTCGACCGGCTCGGCACCAAGAAGGTGCTGACCATCGGGGTCGTGCTGTTCACGGCGGGCCAGCTCGGCTTCGCGTTCTCCCCGTCGTACGGCACGGCGCTCGCCTCCCGCGCGCTGCTCGGCTGCGGTGACGCGATGACCTTCATCAGCGTGCTGCGGCTGGGCACGCGCTGGTTCCCGGCCCGGCGTGGGCCGCTCGTCGCGCAACTCGCGGGCCTGGCCGGGATGGCCGGCAACCTGGTCTCCACACTGGTGCTGGCGCGGCTGTTGCACGGCGTCGGCTGGACCCCGGCGTTCGCGGGCAGCGCGGTCGCCGGCGCGGTCGTCCTGGTGCTCGTCCTGCTGTTCCTCAAGGATCACCCCGAGGGCTGCGAGCCGGAGCCGTTCCCGCACCAGGGCGCGGCCTACATCCGCAGGCAGATCGCCGCCTCCTGGCGGGAGCCGGGCACGCGCCTCGGCCTCTGGGTGCACTTCACCACCCAGTTCCCGGCGATGGTGTTCCTGCTGCTGTGGGGCCTGCCCTTCCTCGTCCAGGCGCAGGGCCTCAGCCGTGCCACGGCCGGTGAACTGCTCACCCTGGTGGTCCTGTCGAACATGGTGATCGGCCTGGTCTACGGCCAGGTAGTCGCGCGGCACCACGCGGCCCGGCTGCCGCTGGCGCTGGGCACGGTCGCGGCGACGGCGACCGTGTGGGCGGCGACCCTCGCCTGTCCGGCCGAGCGCGCCCCCATGTGGCTGCTGCTGGTGCTGTGCGTGGTGCTGGGCGCCTGTGGCCCGGCGTCGATGCTCGGCTTCGACTTCGCCCGCCCCGCCAACCCGCCGGAGCGTCAGGGCACCGCTTCCGGAATCACCAACATGGGCGGTTTCGTCGCCTCCATGACGACCCTGTTCGCGGTCGGCGTCCTCCTGGACGCCACCGGAGACGACTACACCATCGCCTTCTCCGCCGTCTTCGTCCTCCAGGCGCTCGGCGTCAGCCAGATCCTGCGCCTGCGCGGCCGGGCCGCGCGCCGGGAGCGGGAACGGCTGGTCGCCAGCCGGGTGGAGACCGTGCACGTGCCCGCCTGACCCAGGAGCTAGTGCCGCGACAGGCAACGTTCGCCCCGTCGCGACGTCCGGCACGCACTCTCGCCGCACCGGCCGAAAGCCCAAGTACGTCCAGTACGAGGACTTCCGGCCGGCACGCCGAGAGCACGCACCGGACGCCGCTCCTTGACGGGCAAACGTTGCCTGCCGCGGCACTAGCCCGCCACCGGTACGAGGGTGAGATACGCCAGGCCCAGTACGCCCCGGTAGCTCATCCACTGTGCTCGGTGCCGGTCCAGGCGCTCGCGGGTCTCGGCCGCCAGCGGGTGGTCCGGGTGGCCCGCGAGCCACACCTCGGTGTCCGCCTGGTACGCGGACTCGAACTCCTCCCACTCGGCCGGGCTCGCCGTCTCGATCCACTCCGGCCGGAACCCGGCCGCCACGGCCAGGTCGACGAGACGGGCCAGGCTGTGGTGGTCCTCGCCGGAGGCACCCGGCCACATGCCGGACAGCTCGGCCGGCGTCGGCGTCCGCTCCCAGAAGCCTTCCCCGAGCATCACCCGCCCGCCGTCGGTCACCAGCCGGCGCAACTCCCGCAGGGCCTCGGTGGTGTGCGCGGGAGGCTCGGCCGTGCTCAGCGCCTGGCCGGCGCCGAGGCACAGTACGAGGTCGGCGGGGCCGCGCCCGGTGCCCAGGGCGGACTCCTCGACGAACTCCACGCGGCCGGCCAGCCCCCGCGCCTCGGCGTTCAGCCGCCCGCGGGCCAGATCCTCGGCCCGCAGATCGATGCCGGTCCCCCGGGCGTCCGGTACGGCGTCCAGCACCCGGAGCATCAGTTCGCCCCACCCACAGCCGATGTCGAGCACGGTCGCGGGACGGAGGCCGGCGAGCCGCCGCACCATCGCCGCCGCCCGGAACTCGGAGAGCGGGCCGTGGAAGGTGAGCCGGGTGAGCCGGGGCGGAAGGTTGTCTTCGGTTGTCATGGCGGGCACGCTAATTTCCGCCGGCCGCCCGGGACACCGAATATTCCCGGCCACTCGGCGCGCGCTCGCCACCGACACCCGTGTCACGCCGTCACGTCGTCACCCCGTCACGGAGTCACCGCGAAGTTCCGCAGGATCGCCCCCGTCAGAGCCGGGTCCCCCTCGGCCTTCACCCGGTCGGCCACGGCCTCCGGCGTGACCCGGCCGCAGGCCAGGCGGACGTACGTCTCCCAGTCGAGGGTGAGGGTGGCGGCGGGGCCGAGCGCGGGCGTGCTCTCCAGGGTGCCGCGGCCCTGGATGTCGACGCGTATGGTGCGCAGGAACTCCACGGGCCCGTGCACGTCGAAGACGACCGCGGAACTCCGGGGCGCCTGCGCATCGTTCGCGACCACCTGGGGCAGCGCCTCGAGCAGCACGTCCCGGGCGACGTGCGCGCCCGGCGAGTCCAGGTTGCCCGGCCGTCCGAGCGCCGCGCGCAGGTCCTGCTCGTGCACCCAGACGTTGAACGCGTGGCTGCGCATGGCCTGCTCGAGCGTGATCTCCCGGCCGAGCGGGCCGCGCACCTTGTGGCCGGGGTCGCGGGACTCGTTGCGCAGCTGGCGGTTGCGGCGGATGACCGTGTACTCCAGCTCGGAGGTCATCTCCGGGGCCGTGTGGTGCCGGCGGACGTCGACCTGCATCTCCATGTAGCGCTGGTGCTCGTTCGTGACGTGGAACAGGTCGCGCGGCAGCGTGTGGATGGGACGCGGGTCGCCGAGCATCTCGCAGTCCATGCCGATGACATGCGAGACGACGTCGCGGACCGACCAGCCCGGGCACGGGGTCCGCCGGTTCCACTCGCCCTCGACGAGCGGCTGAACCAGTTCGGATATCGCTTCGATGGAGTGGGTCCAGGCGTCGGCGTAGGGCTGGAGGGTGGGATGCAGACTCACGGAACGGGACCCCTCGGCGGTCGGTACACGGGCAGGTTGTGGCGGCGGTGCCAGCGGGACGTTGCTGTCGGCGGGTGTCTTGGAACGCTAAGTTACGCTGCTGTGAGGCACCCCGGCAGTGCTTTCGTGTGACGATCGTAGGCCCGGTATGGACGGCTCGAATGCCAGGACGGTGGTAGTGTGCGCGCCTCGCTGATCCAGATCACCGTAGAAGAGGACGAATCGGTCGAAGCCAGGCGGCTCCGAGTGGCCGCGCTGGTCCGTGAACAGGCAGGGTCCGACCTGGTCGTACTGCCCGAGCTGTGGACGACGGGTGCCTTCGCCTACGAGGAGTTCGGGCGGGAGGCCGAGCCGCTCGAGGGCCCCACGTACGAGGCGATGGCGAAGGCGGCGAGCGACGCGGGCGTGTGGCTGCACGCGGGCTCGATCCCTGAGCGGGACGCTGAGGGCCCCCTCTACAACACGTCTCTGGTCTTCTCCCCCTCCGGTGACCTGGCCGCGGCCTATCGCAAGATCCACCGCTTCGGCTTCGACAAGGGCGAGGCCGTGCTGATGGGCGCGGGCCGGGACCTGGTGACGGTCCGTCTGCCCGGCACCACCCTCGGTGTGGCCACCTGCTACGACCTCCGTTTCCCCGAACTCTTCCGCGGGCTGGTCGACGCAGGCGCCGAGACCCTGGTGATCCCGGCGGGCTGGCCCGAGCGCCGTCGCGCGCACTGGACGCTGCTGGCTCAGGCGCGGGCGGTCGAGAACCAGGCGTTCGTGCTCGCCTGTGGAACGGCCGGGACGCACGCCGGGGTTCCCCAGGCGGGTCACTCGATCGTGGTGGATCCGTGGGGCGAGGTACTGGCCGAGGCGGGCGCCGGCGAGGAGGTCCTCACGGTGGAGTTCGACCCGGCGAAGGTCGCCACGACCCGTGAACAGTTCCCGGCGCTCAAGGACAGGGTCCTGGGCCTGGAGCCGCCGCGCCGGTGATTCCGGCCCCCCGTGCGCCCGTGCCCCGCCGGGACGGGCGAGGGCGTCCACGGCGGCGCGGCGCGGACCACGGAAGCCGGCCGTCAGCCGGCGTCGAGCCCGGACGGGGCCGCCCCCACGACGGCCATGCCGACGATCGACCCGGCGGCGGGGGACAGACCGGTGTCCGTGGTCACCGCGTGCCCGCATCGCCTCCGGCGGGGAGGTCGTCGACGCCGTGCTCCCGCCGCGCCTGCTCCTCGCGCAGCCGGAGCACCTCGTACAGGACGTCGTGGACGGGCGTCGCGATGCCGTACCGGGCCCCGAGACGGACCGCCGCGCCGGTCCAGGCGTCGAGTTCGGAGGGCAGGCCGGCCAGGAGGTCCCGCTGGAGCGAGGAGGTGCCCTGGGCGGGCTGGACGTCGATGAAGTCGAGGGTGGACGCCACGATGCCGTCGGGCAGCCGGACCCCGGCCGCCCGGGCGACCCGCTCGATCTCCCGCATGCCGTCGGCCAGCAGCCGCCGGGTCCCGGGGCGGGAGCGGAGCACCCCGAACGGGGCGTCCGCCACGGCGCCGAGCGAGCCGAGGGGCACGACGAACAGGAACTTGGCCCACAGCTCGGTCCAGACGTCCTCGGCCACGACGGCGGTCACCGATGCCTCGGCGAGCGCCTCGCGCAGCCGCTCGACGCGGTCGCCGGCCCGGTCGCCGGCCAGGTTGTCCCACTCCCCGAAGGTCAGTGACCCCTGGCCCCCCACGTGCTGGATCCGGCCGGGCCCGGACAGCCGCGCGATGATCTTCGCGATGCCGGGCAGCACCGTCTCCCGGCCGACGGCCGCGGCCACCTGCTCCGGGGCCTCGACGCCGTTCTGGAGCGTCACCACCGCGGTGCCGGTGCCGATCAGCGGCTTCAGCGCCTCGACGGCGGGCTCGAGCTGCCAGGTCTTGACACACAGCAGTACGACATCGGCCGGCCCGACCTCCCGGGTGTCGTCCGTCGCCCGAACCGGCGTGACGGTGAGGTCGCCGTCCGGGCTCTCGATGCGCAGCCCGTCGCGGCGCAGTGCCTGAAGGTGCGCGCCGCGTGCCACGAACCACACGTCGTGCCCGGCGGCCGCGAGCCGGCCGCCGAAGTAACCGCCGATGCCGCCCGTGCCTACCACCGCTATTTTCACGAATCTTCCCCGTCCGTCTCCCGCGTCGGCCGAAGGCGGCCTGCTCGACCGGGGTCCTTCCCGGTGTCAGGGACGAGTTACTCCTCGTGCTCCTGTTCCGCGAGATGGATCACACACACCGCCACCGCGATCAGCAGCGCCGGGTCCGCGTCGTCCCGTACGACGTCCACGCCGTACGTCTCCCGGACGTGCAGCCAGCGCCGGGAGATCACCGCCAGCAGCTCACCGTCGTACTCGACGGCGAACTCGCGGTCCATGATCTTGCCGCTGACGTCCAGTTCGGTGCCGTCCACCAGGGACACCCGGTAGTGGTTGCGCAGCAGGGACAGCCGCTTGCGCTTGATCCGCGCCAGCGGCTCGCCGCCTCGCTCGATCACCATGGTGTTCCGCAGGCTGAGCATCTTCTGATGGATGTCGATGAGGACCCGCCCCTGCGTGTCCTTCAGCTCGAAGGTGTCCCGCAGCCGCATCGCCTTGCCGTCGACGAGGAACACCTTGCCGCCGTGCTCGTCCTCGATCCAGTAGTCGTCACCGATGCCGAGGATCCGGTCGCGTACGAGGAATCTCATACCGTCACCGCTTCCCCGGCGCCCGGCCCGGGACGCCGCCGGTAGGCCGACGGGCTGAGTCCGGTCTCGATCCTGCTCCGCGAGCCCACCGGACACGCCCTCTTCTGACCGGGTCCCGGAATCCGCCGGGCGGAGGGGTGTCCCGAAGCTGAACTTCCGGTGCATCAAGGGAAGTTGCCCAACCAGAGGCATCGGCGCCGCGTCGAACGGTGCGTAAGTCGCAGACGACGCCGCACATTCCTCTCGGAGGTCCCGCAATGCCCCCTCGTTCTTCCGTCCGCCGCCGGGTGATACGCGCTGTCCCGGCGGCGGCGCTGGTCCTCGGCACCGCCCTGGCCGTCCCGTTGGCTCTGGCCGGGACCGCCGGTGCCGCGCCGTCGCCGGCCACCGCATCGGTCAACCGGTACGACTGGCAGCTCACCTACAAGGCCGCCGCCGGCCAGGCCAACAAGGCCACCGTCACCGCGTCGCTCACCGCCGACCGCACGGGCATCACCTACGTGATCGACGACGTCGTCCCGATCAGCGCGGGGCACGACTGCGCCTACCCCGACGGCGCGGACCACACGAAGGTCACCTGCACGGTCACCGACGTGGACAGCCAGGACCCGTACGCCGCCCTGGTCATGAAACTCGGCGACGGCAACGACACGCTCGCGTACAAGAACGCCACCGACCAGGTCTACTCCTACGCCGAGATCTCGCTGGGCGCGGGCAACGACAAACTGACCGACTCCGGCCGCCTCGACGGCGCCTACGCCTCGGGCGACGCGGGCAACGACACCATCACGGTGGGCGCGGAGGGGCTGGCCTGGGGCGGTGACGGCAACGACACCGTCTACGCGAGCGGCGGCGACAACATCGTCCAGGGCGGCAAGGGCGACGACGTTCTTCACGGCGGCTCCGGAAGCCAGTACCTGTCCGGCGACGACGGCAACGACAAGCTCTACGGCGGGAGCGCCGACGACACGCTCTACGGCGGCAAGGGCAACGACGCCCTCTACGGCAACGCCGGCAACGACCGCCTGTACGGCAACAGCGGCGACGACAAGCTGTACGGCGGCCCGGGCCGGGACACCCTGTCCGGCGGCCCCGGCCGGGACGTGACCCACCAGGACTGACCCCGCCCCCTGCCGTCCGCCCTGCTCACTGCTTCAGCGCGGTGAGCAGGGCGCGGAGGGCGGTGGGGGTGGGGATGAGGAGCGTGGGAAGCATCCTGCGTCAGCGCAGCGCCGTCGATGCTCTCGAAGAGGGCTCGATATGGCTTGCGGAGCTCGTCCGGGCCCTCTCGCTCGATGGAGCTGCCGAGCCGGAGGCCGACGGTCCACACACCTGGGTGCACCGCGCCCGGGCGGCGCTGCGTGACGCTCGTTCATACCCGGATGGCAAGCTTGAACCATGAACGATGCCGTCCCGGCGCCCGCCCCAGCGCCCCGCCGACGTGCCCGTGTCCGTGCCCCCGAGCTGATCGGCAAGGGTGGCTGGCTCAACACCGGAGGCGAAGAGCTGTCCCTCGCCGACCTGCGAGGCAAGTGCCTTGTTGTTGATTTCTGGACATTCTGCTGTGTGAACTGCCTGCACGTTCTCGACGAGCTCCGCGAGCTGGAGGAGAAGCACCGGGACACCGTCGTCGTCATCGGTGTGCACTCGCCGAAGTTCGTGCACGAGGCCGAGCATCAGGCCGTCGTGGATGCCGTGGAGCGGTACGGGGTGGAGCACCCGGTGCTCGACGACCCGGAGCTGGTGACCTGGAAGCAGTACGCGGTGCGGGCCTGGCCGACGCTCGTCGTCATCGACCCGGAGGGATACGTAGTCGCGCAGCACGCCGGTGAGGGGCATGTGCACGCCATCGAGCGGCTGGTGACCGAGCTGGAGGCCGAGCACGAGGCGAAGGGCACCCTGCGGCGCGGCGACGGCCCGTACGTGGCGCCGGAGCCGGAGCCGACCGCCCTGCGCTTCCCGGGCAAGGCGCTGCTGCTGCCCGGCGGGAACTTCCTGGTCAGCGATACCACCCGACACCAGCTGGTCGAGCTGGAGGAGGACGGGGAGACCGTCGTACGGCGTATCGGTTCCGGCGTGCGCGGGTTCGCCGACGGCGGTGCCGAGGAGGCCTCCTTCAGCGAGCCGCAGGGGCTCGCGCTCTTCGACGACGGGGTGTCCGTGGTCGTCGCCGACACCGTGAACCACGCCCTGCGCCGCCTGGACCTCGCCACCGGGGCGGTGACGACCCTCGCCGGTACCGGAAAGCAGTGGTGGCAGGGCTCACCGACCTCGGGTCCGGCCCGTGAGGTCGACCTCTCCTCCCCCTGGGACGTGGCCGTCTTCGGCGGCAAGGTGTGGATCGCCATGGCGGGCGTGCACCAGCTGTGGGCGTACGACCCGGCCGAGGCCACCGTCGCCGTCACCGCCGGTACGACCAACGAGGGGCTCGTGGACGGACCGGGTGCCGAGGCCTGGTTCGCGCAGCCGTCCGGGCTCGCGGCGACCGCCGACCGGCTCTGGCTCGCCGACTCCGAGACCTCCGCGCTGCGCTGGGTGGACCTCGACGGCCACGTCCACACCGCGGTCGGTACCGGGCTCTTCGACTTCGGGCACAGGGACGGCGCCTCCGAACAGGCCCTGCTCCAGCACCCGTTGGGTGTCACCGCGCTGCCGGACGGTTCGGTGGCCGTCTGCGACACCTACAACCACGCCCTGCGCCGCTACGACCCCGCCACCGGCGAGGTGACCACCCTCGCCACCGATCTGCGCGAGCCCAGCGACGCCGTGCTCGTCGGCGAGGACATCGTGGTCGTGGAGTCGGCCCGGCACCGCCTGACCTGGCTGCGGCTGCCCGAGGAGGCCGTGCGGGTGGAGTCCGTGGCCCACCGCACCCAGCGCGCGGCGACTGAAGTCGCCCCCGGTGAGTTGCGGTTGGACGTCATCTTCCGGGCCCCGACGGGCCAGAAGCTGGACACCAGGTACGGCCCCTCGACCCGTCTGCTGGTGTCCTCGACCCCGCCGGAGCTGCTGCTGAAGGGAGAGGGCGCGGACACGGACCTGTCCCGCACGCTCGAACTCGACCCGGAGGTCACCGAGGGCGTGCTGCACGTCTCCGCGATGGCGGCCTCCTGCGACGACGATCCGGCGAACGAATACCCCGCCTGCCACGTCCACCAGCAGGACTGGGGTGTCCCGGTCCGCCTCACCGAGGGCGGGGCGGACCGCCTGCCGCTGGTGCTGGCAGGCATGGATGAAGGGGACGAGGGGACCGAGGCCGCAGAGGCTCAGACGCCGTAACCGTCGCGGTAACCGTCGTCGTATCCGCTTCCGTGGTGATGGTGGTGCCGCTCCTCCTCGACGACCGTGGTCGTCGGGGGCGGCATCACGACCCGCCTGCGCCGCGCGATGCTGCTGAACGTCGCCACTCCGATCAGGCCGACGATCATCAGGATGAATCCGACCAGATGAACGTTCACGCCGCTCATGTGCCAGTCGGTCGCGAACGTGAGGATGGCTCCCACGGCGATGAGGATGATGCACCCGCCGAGGCCCATGACTGTCGCCTCCTGTCCGGACCGGCCGTTCCGGTCCGTGACAGCGGGTACCCCCGTTGCCGACCCGCATGCGATGCCGGACCGTTCCCGGAGGTGGGCCCCCTGAACAGAGTGAGTGAGCATCAAGCCACCGACGCCTGCGGCACATGGCCGTGCTCGCGTCGCATACCGGTTTTAGTCACTAAAAGGGACAGCGCATTTAATGAGTTGGGCCGATCGCCCCCCGCTGGTAGTGTCTGGGCAGCCGTGAGAGAACGCGAGGAGGTGAGACCCATGAAGGCTGTATCGGTGTGGGTGCTCCCCCTTGTTGTCACGGTGGGCGGTTGACGTAGGTGTCGCCGGGAGCGCCTCCGACAGGCACTCCTGAGAGGCAACACCTATGAACCCTATGAGCCCTGTGAACTCTGTGCATTCCACTTCGGGCCCGGCCGACCGCTTGGTTGTGGTCACGCGGGTTTCGGACACGCAGTGGCACGCTCTGGAGGACGACCGGACGGTCGGCCGCGGCCACGCTTCGCACCGGCCCGACGGGCGGCTCTTCATCAGCGTCGACGCGTGGCACGGCGCGGTCTTCGACCGCATCGCCGACGCGGTGCTGGCCGACCTGCCGACACCGCTCCACACCGTCGTCGACGAAGCCGACCACGACTCGAGGTCCGCCTGGGAGCGGGCCGGCTTCGCCGCCGCACGCCGCGAGTCGGGCTATCTCGTGCCCACCGACCCGCAAGTCACCGGGCTCGGCTCGGTGCGGCCCCCGTCAGGCGTGACGATCGTGCCCGCCGGTCAGGCGGAGGAGGGCCCGCTGCGCGCCCTGGACCGAGTCATCCGCGACGAGGTCGAGGCCGCCGTCGGATGGGGGACGATGCCCGCCGAGGTACTGCCCCGCCCGGCGGGGACCACCGTGCTCGACCCGTCGAAGTACGCGGTGGCGCTCCACGACGACCAGTACGTGGGACTGGTCCGGCTGGCGACGCTGACCCGGCAGCCACGGATCGGGCTGATCGCCGTGCGGTCCGACAGTCACCGCCGCGGCATCGCCCGGGCGCTGCTGGCCCACACGCTGGGTTCGCTGCACCGCTCCGGGACCGCTTCGGCATGGGCCGAGGTGGACGAGTCCAACGCGGCGGCCACCGCCCTGTTCGAGAGCGTCGGCGCCCGGCGCGCGGGCGGCACCCTGGAGCTCGTCCGCCGCTGACGCTCCGCCACACCACATTCGTTTCAACCGAAACCGAACACCCCCGTCGCAAGGCGGGAGAAGTGAGAGAACATGACAAAAGCATCAGGGGGCGTAGAAGTCGAGGGCACCGTCGTCGAGTGCCTGCGCAACGCCACTTTCAAGGTGGAGCTGGAGAACGGGCACACGGTGCTCGCCCACATCAGCGGGAAGATCCGGAAGAACTACATCAAGATCCTCCCGTACGACCGGGTGCTCGTCGAACTCAGCCCCTACGACCTCACCCGCGGCCGGATCCGCTACCGGTACAGGTAGTAGCGGCCGGCCGTCCGTCGGCGGCCGCGGGCTAGCCCTCCAGGAACGCCCCCAACGCGTTCGCCAGCAGGTACGGGTCGTCCGCGCCGCACAGTTCGCGGGCGCTGTGCATCGACAGGATCGCCACGCCGATGTCGACGGTGCGGATGCCGTGGCGGGCCGCGGTGATCGGGCCGATGGTGGTGCCGCAGGGCATGGAGTTGTTGGAGACGAAGGACTGGAAGGGGACGTTCGCCTTCTCGCAGGCCGCGGCCCACACGGCCCGGCCCGAACCGTCCGTCGCGTAGCGGTTGTTGACGTTGACCTTCAGGATCGGGCCGCCGTTGACGCGCGGGTGGTGGGTCGGGTCGTGCCGCTCCGCGTAGTTGGGGTGGACCGCGTGACCGGTGTCGGAGGACAGACAGACGGTGGCGGCGAAGGCGCGTGCCCGGTCCTCGTAACCGCCGCCGCGCGCGAACACCGAGCGCTCCAGGACGCTGCCGAGCAGCGGTCCGTCCGCGCCGGTGTCCGACTGGGAGCCGTTCTCCTCGTGGTCGAAGGCGGCCAGCACCGGGATGGCGGGCAGCGGTTCGCCGGAGGCGGCGACGGCCGCGAGGGCGGCGACGCCCGCGTGCACGGACAGCAGGTTGTCCATGCGCGGGGCCGCGACCAGTTCGCGGTCCCGGCCGAGGTAGGCCGGCGGCTCCACGGAGTGCGTCATCAGATCCCAGCCGGCCACCTCGCCCGCCGGCAGCCCGCACTCGTGTTCAAGGAAGGCGATCAGGTCGCCGTCGCGCACGTCGTTGCCCAGGCCCCACACCGGCTGAAGGTGCCGCTGCTTGTCCAGCTTGAGGCCCTCGGAGGACACCGACCGGTCCAGGTGGATGGCCAGCTGGGGCACCCTGAGCAGCGGCCGGTCGACGTTCACCAGGCGGGTCGAGCCGTCGCGCAGCGTCAGCCGCCCGGCGAGGCCGAGGTCGCGGTCGAGCCAGGAGTTCAGCAGCGGCCCGCCGTAGATCTCGACGGCGACCTGGCGCCAGCCGTGCGCCCCGCTGTCCGGCTGCGGCTTGACCCGCAGGTTGGGGGAGTCGGTATGCGCGCCGACGATCCGGAACGGGGTGTGGGCGGCGGCGCCCTCGGGGACGTACCAGGCCACGATCGCGCCGCCGCGCAGCACGTACTTGCCGCCGCTCGTGCCGTCCCAGGCGTCCGTCTCCGCGACCTGCCTGAAGCCGGCCTTCTCCAGCCGTTCGGCGGTGTTCGCCACGGCGTGGTACGGCGACGGGCTCGCCGCGAGGAAGGACATCAGGTCGTCGGTGTGGCCGCGGTCGAAGCGGGCTGGTGCGCTCATAGTCTTCACCTTAACGACGTACGAGGGCCCGCTCCCCCTTACCGGGAGCGGGCCCTCGTGAGTGTTCAGGGACGGTGGGGCCGGATCAGAACGCGGCCTCGTCCAGCTCCATCAGGTCCAGGTCGACACCCTCGGCCACCTTGCGGGCCAGGGTGACGCCCGGCAGGACGTTGGCCGCGAAGAACTTCGCCGCCGCGATCTTGCCGGTGTAGAACGCCACATCCTTGGAAGACACAGCCTTGGCGGAGGCGCTCTCCAGCTTCTCGGCGGCGACCGCGGCGCCCTTGAGCAGCAGGTAGCCGACGACGACGTCACCGGAGGCCAGCAGCAGCCGGGTGCTGTTGAGGCCGACCTTGTAGATGTTCTTGACGTTCTGCTCGGTGGCCGCGAGGTCGGTGAGCATCAGGCCGACGATGGCCTCCAGCTCGACGGCCGCCTTGGCGAGGTGCTCGCGGGCGCCGGCCAGCTCCTCGCCGCCGGTGCCGAGCGCCAGGAACTTCTTGATGTCCTCGGCGAGGGAGTTCAGCGCGGCGCCCTGGTTGCGGACGATCTTCCGGAAGAAGAAGTCCTGGCCCTGGATCGCGGTGGTGCCCTCGTACAGGGTGTCGATCTTGGCGTCGCGGATGTACTGCTCGATCGGGTACTCCTGGAGGAACCCGGAGCCGCCGAAGGTCTGGAGCGACTGGGCGAGCTGCTCGTAGCCCTTCTCGGAGCCGTAGCCCTTGACGATCGGCAGGAGCAGGTCGTTGAGGGCGTGCTCGGTGGAGGTGTCCTCGCCGGCGGCCTCCTTGACGGCTATCGCGTCCTGCACGGAGGCGGTGTAGAGGACGAGGGCGCGCATGCCCTCGGCGTACGCCTTCTGCGTGATCAGGGAGCGGCGCACGTCCGGGTGGTGCGTGATGGTGACCTTGGGCGCGGTCTTGTCCATGAAGTTCGCCAGGTCGGGACCCTGGACGCGCTCCTTGGCGTACTCCAGCGCGTTGAGGTAACCGGTCGACAGCGTCGAGATCGCCTTCGTGCCGACCATCATCCGGGCGAACTCGATGATGCGGAACATCTGGCGGATGCCGTCGTGCTTGTCGCCGATCAGCCAGCCCTTGGCGGGGTGGCGGTCGCCGAAGGTCATCTCGCAGGTGTTGGAGGCCTTCAGGCCCATCTTGTGCTCGACGTTGGTGGCGTAGACGCCGTTGCGCTCGCCGAGCTCGCCGGTCTCGAAGTCGAACAGGTACTTCGGGACGAGGAAGAGGGACAGGCCCTTGGTGCCCGGGCCGGCGCCCTCGGGACGCGCGAGGACGTAGTGGAGGATGTTCTCCTCCATGTCGTGCTCACCGGAGGTGATGAAGCGCTTCACGCCCTCGATGTGCCAGGAGCCGTCCTCCTGCTGGATCGCCTTGGTGCGGCCGGCGCCCACGTCGGAGCCCGCGTCGGGCTCGGTGAGCACCATCGTGGAGCCCCAGGTCCGCTCGACGGCGATCTGGGCGATCTTCTTCTGGACCTCGTTGCCCTCGTCGAAGAGGATGCCGGCGAAGGCCGGGCCGGAGGAGTACATCCACACGGCCGGGTTCGAGCCGAGGATCAGCTCCGCGTACGCCCAGATCAGGGACGGGGGAGCGGTCGTGCCGCCGATCTCCTCGGGCAGGCCCAGGCGCCAGTACTCGGAGTCCATGAAGGCCTTGTAGCTCTTCTTGAACGTCGCCGGGACCGGCGCGGTGTTCGTCTCGGGGTCGAAGACCGGCGGGTTGCGGTCGGCGTCCGCGAAGGACTCCGCCAGCTCGTTCTCCGCGAGGCGCGTCAGCTCCTCGAGGACGCTCTTGGCGGTGTCCGTGTCCATCTCCTCGAACGGGCCGGTGCCGTAGAGCTTGTCGCGGCCGAGTACTTCGAAGAGGTTGAACTCGATGTCGCGGAGATTGGACTTGTAGTGCCCCATGGTGACGGCTCCGTAAAGGACTGGGCGAGGCACTGGCTCCTCGCATCTGGTTCACGTACCAACAAGTAGCAACGATGATGCTACCCGTCGGTAATAAGAAGCAACCCCTACCGGTCCAAGTGTGAGAAGGGTCTACATACCCGCGCTCGGAAACGGCTCAAGAACCCTTGACGGCCCTCCTGTCCCGCGGGGCGTCTCGGTACGCTTGCGCGTATGTATGGATACGGCCAGCCCATGGACGGTGGCGCCGCTCAGCAGCAGTACGCCTCGACGCAGCAGCAGATGCCCGACGGCGGCCTGGGCGGGTACGGCCAGCAGCCGCCGCTCTACCCGGAGCCGTCCCCGCCTTCGCTCGCGGACGCGGTGCGCGCCTTCACCACCGGCCAGCTGGCCGCCGAGGACTTCCAGCAGGTGTTCGCCACCTCCAAGGTGTACTGCCCGCGCGGCGACAACCCCGGCTTCCTCGCCCTGCACAACACCCAGCAGCCGGTGATCCCGATGTTCACCTCCCTCAAGGAGCTGCGCCGGTACGCGGGCAAGGAGTCCAAGTACTTCGTCATCACCGGCTCCGAGGTGATCGACCTGCTGCCGACCGGCTACGGCTTCGTCCTCGACATGGAGGGCGAGCACCGCATGGTCTTCGACGCGAAGGCAGTAGAGCAGATGGTCGAATTCGCGATGCGCCGCATGTACGGCTGACCTACGTGACGGACACCTCGCCGCCGGTCCTGCACGGCCGGCGGCGTTCCGTTGCCCGGCTGCGCTCCGGCGTGCTGCTGCTGGAGGGGGGCGGGGTACGTCGCCGCATACCCGTACTCCCTCGTCTCCGACAGCGCACCGGCGGTCGGCGAGTTCGCCGACGCGCTGCGCCGCGCGCTGCCCGTGCGGGACGCCGACGAGCCACGCCCGGACGGCTCGGCGCCGGCGTCCGCGGAGCCGGTGGAGCGGCCTGGGCCGGAGCCCAGGGATGTGACCGTCTGGGCGCTGGTTGTCCTCTGTCTGCTGGTCACCGCTGCGCCGGCGGCTCGCGGCACGGGCGAGCAGGCCATCGTCTCTACGACGTCGGCACCGGAGAGGACGCGGTCACGCATCACGTCTACTCCTACGTCGACGCCCGCGGTGAGCGGCACATGCGCAGCGGTCCGGAGGGCGGCGCGGACGAGGTCGAGATTGTGTACGCCCCCGAGGATCCGGGGGGCACCACCACGGCCGGGCGCGCAACCTGAGCGCGCATCCGACGGCCCGGAGGGAATTCCCTCCGGGCTCTTTCCGTTACTGGTGGCAGAAAGTTCAACACTCAACTAAACTGCCGCACAAGGAGGTACCGACATGCCTGCAGTGACCGTCGAGAACCCGCTGACGCTGCCCCGTGTGATCGCACCCGCCGACGCCGTGGCACGGCCCGTGCTCGCCGTCACGACCGCGCCCAGCGGTTTCGAGGGTGAGGGCTTCCCGGTGCGCCGGGCGTTCGCCGGGATCAACTACCGCCACCTCGACCCGTTCATCATGATGGACCAGATGGGCGAGGTGGAGTATCAGCCCGGGGAGCCGAAAGGGACCCCTTGGCATCCGCACCGCGGCTTCGAGACCGTCACGTACATCATCGACGGGATCTTCGACCACCAGGACAGCCAGGGCGGTGGCGGCACCATCACCAACGGCGACACCCAGTGGATGACCGCCGGCTCGGGCCTCCTGCACATCGAGGCCCCGCCGGAGTCCCTCGTCATGTCCGGCGGCCTCTTCCACGGCCTCCAGCTGTGGGTGAACCTCCCCGCCAGGGACAAGATGATGGCCCCGCGCTACCAGGACATCCGCGGCGGCAACGTCCAGCTGCTCACCACCCCCGACGGCGGCGCGCTGCTCCGTGTCATCGCCGGTGAACTGGACGGCCACGCGGGCCCCGGCATCACGCACACCCCGATCACCATGGTCCACGCGACGCTCGCGCCGGGCGCCGAGATCACCCTGCCCTGGCGGGAGGACTTCAACGGCCTCGCCTACGTCCTCGCGGGCCGCGGCTCCGTCGGCACCGACCGCCGCCCCGTCCACCTGGGCCAGACGGCAGTCTTCGGCGCGGGTTCCTCGCTGACCGTCCGCGCGGACGAGAAGCAGGACTCCCACACCCCCGACCTCGAGGTCGTCCTCCTCGGCGGACAGCCGATCCGTGAGCCCATGGCCCACTACGGCCCGTTCGTCATGAACACCCGCGAGGAGCTCCAGCAGGCGTTCGAGGACTTCCAGAAGGGCCGCCTGGGGACCGTTCCCGCCGTGCATGGGATGTCCGAGGGCGGAATGTAGGGCTCGCCGGGACCATGTGCGGACGAGTCCGGTAGGGAGCCCTCGTGCACGAGGGCTCCCTACCAGCCGTCTTCTTGGTCTCCTGGTAACGGGCCGGGTCGGTGACCTGCGGGGATCTTCCCTGTGGGTCGCTGACCCGGCCTTTTGCGATGGGTGGCGATGGGGTGCGACGGTCCTGATCGGCGTCCTGCGGACTGTGCGCGGACTGCTGTCCGGCCCGGGGCGCAGGCGGCTGACGCCGGACCCTCGGCGGGCCGGAGCCGGCCTGTTCGAGGGGTGCGCCGACCACCGGTGATCTCCAGAGCCTGCGCGCCGGCAATCGGGATGAACCAGGTCCGGGCCCGGTGCCGGGCACCGGCGACCAGGCTCCGAAGGCAGGGAAAGACCTGGTCACCCCCGGCTTTCGGTCCGGTGGGCGGAGTAGTGTGAAGAGACCGGGAGTTCTTCGCGTACCGGCTCTGCCGCGGGTGCCGTTTCCGGTGATCGACAATGCCGGGCCGCAGCCACGAGCCCGGGGACAGGTCCGCGCCATGCCCGTGACCATCGACCGTACGACATCGAGCAGGCGCGCGCCGCCGCAGCCGGCTCGGCTGTCCATGACGCCCGCGCCGGGCGGGCTGGACTGCATGTGGTGGCCTCGCTCCCGTGCCCTCACCCGTGAGCTGCCCACCCTGACGGCCGCACTGGTCGAACACTGGGGCCGCATCACAGGTGTCACCGTGCACCCGGCCTACTGGCCCGTCATCCCGCACTGGGTGTCCGTCGCCGGGCGTACCGTGCAGGTGGGCTGCTCCACCCAGGCCCAGGATCCGCACAGACTGACTCTGTCCCTACCCGATGGTCGCCGAGACGTCCTGGTGATTCCGCCGGAAACCGGTGCGGAGGCAGCCGCGCAGCTGATGGCGGGCGACGGCATCGATGCCCCGGCCCGGGAGGAAGCAGCAGACAGGATCGATGCCCGGATCAGGGAAGAAGCGTGGGAGACCGACGGCGGAGCAGGCCGGCCGTCGTTCCTGCCCCGGCCCATCGGTTCGACAGGGCCTTCGCCCGCCGGTCGGCGGAGGTGAGAGAACCATGACTGTCATCGCTGTGGCCGTGCTGCTCCTTCTGGTCGCCGTCGGAGTCGTTCTGATCCACCAGCTCAACGGTCAGCACGACGAACGGATCGCTGCCTTCCACTACAGCGATGTTCTGCCGGGGATCGGGCGTCGGCCCCGGAGGCGCCGTCGGTCGGCGGTGGACGCGACCGTTCCGACGCGCCTCACCGCGACGGCGACCGCGGATGACATCGACTTCGGCTCGACCGTGGGCAGTAGAGGAAGGCGCGTCATGGCGATATTGCGAGACCGGAAGACGTACCGCGAGAGGATCATGCAGGCTCTGTACCAAGCCGCCGAAGGCAATCGCCTCCTGGGCGTCGATGGGACGAAGCTCCGCACCGACCTCGGTATCCCTGAGCAGGACATGGCCGCTGCCTGTATGTATCTGGCGGGCGAAGGCTGGGTCGTCGTGGACTGGGCGAGGGGCAATACGCCCGCGATGATCACGCTGACGCACCAGGGGATCCGGCAGATGGAGACAGAAGAGGAAGGGCGTCGCTGAGCCGCCGCGTCGGTTTCCCGGACCGAAGTGAACCTTCGCAAGGATTGCTTGTGCCGGATTGATCCCTTTGGCGTAATGTGGAAACCGGGTTGGCGCACGCTCACGTGCAATGACCCGGAAGGGCGGCTCCGGTGGGTATACGCCGGAGCCGTTGCCTGTCTCCGGAACCGCCTGCGGGGAAGCGCGCGAGCGCGAGCGTCGTGCGGAGTACGGTGAGGTGGCAGGGTCACTTCGTACCGCGGTCGCACGCCCTGCGGTCGCACTGCTCTCTGCGGACGGGCGGACGCCATGGCTGACTCCGACACCCCCGACCTCCCCAGGCTCCTGCCGGACGCCGTCCACCGGTCGGTGAAACCCGGGACGGCCCTGCTGAGGCTGGAGACGACACACGCACGCGAGGGATTCCTGGACGGCGCATGGTGGCCGCGGTCCCGGGACATCGGTGCGGAGCTCCCCTCGCTGATCTCCGCGTTGACCGAGCATCTCGGACCTGTCACCCGGGTCGGTCTGGACGGCAGCGCCTGGGACGAACTGCCGACCCGGGTGATGGTCGACGACCGGGTCGTGCACATCGACTCCTTCTCGGTCGGTGACGACACCGTCCTCATCACCCGGGGCGACCGGGACCATTTCTCCCTGATGCTGGTCCCTCCGGACACGTCGCTCGACGCGGCTCGCGCAGCGATGGCCAGGGCCGTACGGGCCGACAACGTCACCGCGGCCAAGCAGATCCTCATCGATACGGGCGGCGACACGCCACCTACGCCGACCTGAGACTCAGCCCCCCCGGTAGAGCGTCGTCCGCCCGCGTCGACGGCGCTCCTCGGAACGGGCCCCGGGACGCCGCGAACCACGGTGCGGCCTGCCGGGGCCAGGGCGACAAGAAGCCGCGCGAATCCCCCGGGTTCGCGCGGCTTCGACGTGTTCCGGCCTCCCGGGCCTTCCCGGCGCCCCTCAGGAGACCGCCGCTTGGTGCGTCACCTCCGGGAGCGGGTCGGCGCGGCGGGCGAGTTCGAGGAGGGCGCGCAGCGGGCGCTCCGCGAGGCCGAGGCGGGGGTGCCACTGGGCCACGATGCTGACCGGGCGCAGGCGTTCGGTGAGCCGCAGTCGCACCAGCTCACCGGCCTCCAGCTCGCGCGTTACCGCCAGCTCGGGCAGCAACGAGAGGCCGTGCCCGTGCCCGGCCAGCCGCAGCAGCGCGGACAGCGAGCCCGTCACCATCGTGAGCTGGGCGCCCGCGAGCAGGTCCCGGCCGAAGCGGTCCACCAGCATCTCCGAGGTGCAGCCCGGTTCGGGGACCAGGAAGTCGTAAGCCAGCATCTGCTCCGGCGTCACCACCTGCGGCCGGGCCAGCGGATGGGTGGGCGCGGTCACCAGTACGGTCCGGTCGTGACCGACGACCGCGTGCGGACCGAGCGCCTGCCGCCCGTTGTCGTACTGGAACACGAGGTCCAACTCCCCCGCCCCGAAGGCCCGTTCCAGCTTGCTGCGCATGCCCACCGTAAGCTCGACGTCGACGCTCGAGTCGCGGCCTGCGGCGCCGTACTCCAGCGCCGCCAGCACGTCTGGCATCCATACGTGGGCGAGCGACTCCTGGGCGCCGATCCGCAGCCTGGGCCGGTCGCCGAGCACGGCCCGGCGCATGCGCTCCTCCAGCTCCAGCGCCTCGCGTGCATGCGGCAGCAGCCGCTGTCCGGCCTCGGTCAGTGTCGTGCCGGTGCCCGCGCGCATCAGGACGGTCGTGCCCAAGCCGGCCTCCAGGCGCTTGAGCTGGGCGCTCACACTGGACTGGGCGTATCCCAACTGCTGGGCGGCAGCGGAGATCCCGCCGTGGTCGGCGACCGCCACGAAGGCGCGCAGATAGCGAGTGTCCACCGCGTCAGCATACCGACCCATCGGATTGTCCGATGGGGTCATCGGACTTGCGGCGTCGCTGACCCCGGGCCCCACGGGCCACGCTCCCCCCATGACTACCGACAGCGTGGCCCGTACCACCGAAACCCCCGCGCCAACCGCGGCCCCCGCCCCCGCTTCCTCCCCGGCACGGTCGCGTCTCACCTTCGCCGGCATCGCGGCCGGGAACCTGCTCGTCCTGCTCGACACCTCGATCCTCAACGTCGCGGTCCCGGACCTCCAGATCTCCCTGCACCCCGCCGCGGCCGCGCTGCCCTGGGCCGTCGACGCGTACACCGTCGTCTTCGCCGGTCTGCTGCTCGCCGGTGGAGTGATCGCCGACCGCTGGGGGGCGCGCCGGGTCTACGGGTCCGCGCTCGCCGTCTTCGCCGTGCTGTCCGTACTGTGCGCCCTGGCCCCCGACGTCGCCACCCTCATCGCAGGACGCGCCCTGCTCGGTGCCGCGGGCGCCGGGCTCGTGCCCGCCTCGCTCGCCTTGCTGATCCACATCAACCCGGACCCCGCGCGCCGTACCAAGGCCATCGGCGCCTGGACCGCGCTGAGCGGCCTCGGTGCCGCAGCCGGGCCCGTGCTCGGCGGCGGCCTGGTCGAACTCGACGGCTGGCGCCTGGTCTTCCTGGTCAACCCGCCGATCGCGCTCGCCGCGCTCATGCTGGCCCGTCGGCTGCCGGTGCCGCCCGTCCGGGCCGTGCGAGCCCTGGACCGCCCCGGTCTGTTCCTTTCGACCGCCGGGCTCGGTCTGCTGACCTTCGGCCTGGTCGAAGCGGGCATCGAGGGCTGGGGTTCGGCGTACGCCCTGGTGCCGATCGCCGCCGCCGCACTCGCCTTCGTCGTACTCGCCCTCGTGGAGCGCCGCGTCGCCTCCCCCGTGCTGCCGCCCCCGCTGCTCGCCCTGCCCCGCGTCCGGGCCGCCATGGTGGCCGCGGCGGCCTCCTGCTTCGCGTACTTCGGCGGCATGTACATGCTCGCCGTCTGGCTTCAGCACGCCTACTCACTCACCCCGTTCAAGGCCGGCCTGGCATCCCTGCCGATCGCCTTCCCTGTGTGCGTGATGCCCTTCTTCACCGGCCGCCTGGTGGCCCGATACGGCCCGCGCCCGATCCTGCTGACCGGCATGTCGGCGTCCGTGGTCGCCGGTCTGCTGCTCGTCTTCGTCACCACCTCGAACCCGCCGATGGCCCTGATCGTCGCGGCCGAACTCGCCCTGGCCGCCACGGGCACCCTTTCCATCCCCGGCGCCGCCGCCGCGATGGCGATGTCCGCCCCGCTCGAATACGCCGCCACCAGCCAGGGCGCCCTCAACGGCATCCGGCAGTCGGGCTCGGCCCTCGGCGTGGCGGTGCTCGGCACGCTGGCCGCCCTGTCGACAGCGGGTTACGTCCTCATCGGCGTCGGCGCCCTCGCGGTCCTGCTGGTCGCGAAGGCCACGGCGAAGGAGCGCGGTTGACGACACTGGGGCCCCACCGGGTAGCCGTTGATCTTTGGCTCGGACCGCTCCGAGCAAGGTCTGTCCATGACCGCGTATGTGATCGCAGACGGACAGCTGACGGGTGACCGCAACGGAGTTGGCTGAGTACCGCTCCCGGGGCCTCGCGACCCTCGAACTTCCGGTCACAGCCCTAGATGCGGGCGAACTTCTCCGTCTGCTGGGCGAATTCCTGGGCCATGGCGGCGCTGACCGTGGGCTTGGTGTCGCGGATCGTGTCCAGGTAGTCGTCGGTGGTGGGGGTGGTCCGGGTTCCGGTGTCGATGGTGCGCTCGAACTGGGCCTGGGAGACGGTTCGCGCCGCATGGGCGATGTCGGCGGGGGTGAACCCCCCGCTGGCGGACGCAAGAACCGCGCCGTCGGCCCGCGCGTCCGCTCGGGCCAGGTAGCTCTCCCACAGCGCGGTCCTGGCGGTGTGGTCGGGAGGGCCGATCGGCAGCACGTAGTCGAAGCGGCCGTGCCGCAGGAACGCTGAGTCGAGCGTGGTCACGTTGTTCGTGGCGCAGACGAGCAGCCGTCCGTCCTGGCTTCGGAACCGGACGATCGCCTTGAGCAGTTCGTTGACGACACCGACAGCGGTCGCGTCGGCGCCGCCGCGTTCGCCGGCGATCTCCTCGACCTCGTCGATGAAGACGAGGACGTGGTCGAGCCGGGCGATCTCGTCGAAGCGCCGGTTCAGCCCGGTCGCCAGGCCGTACTCGGCGGCCAGACGGGCGGGAAACAGTTCGATGAAGGGCCATCCCAGGCGGCTGGCGATCGCGTGCGCGAACGTGCTCTTGCCGGTCCCGGGCGGGCCGAACAGCATCACCGCCCGTGGCAGTTCCACTCCGTGCTGGGCGGCCAGTTCGGGATGGGCCAGCGGCAGGACCAGGCGCCGCTCGATTAGCTGCTTCTCCCGTTGCATGCCCGCGACCTTCTGCCACAGTCCCCCCGGCGGCAGCTCCGCGCCGAGCGAGGACAACGTACCGGCCGACTGTGGGGTCACCGGCCCGCGCTTTTCGAAGAAGACCAGTCCTGGGCGGGCACCGAATTCGCAGTTGCGCAGGGCGGTGGCCCCGGTCTCGCCCTCGGGCAGGACGGCGTGCACCGCCCGGACACCGGCGGCGAAGAGCCGTTGCTCAAGGGCGGTGATCAGGGCACTGCCCAGCCCGCGCTGCCGCCAGCCGGGCGCCATGCAGATGCGCAGGATCCACGCCCGTTCGCCCTCCAGCCTGCTCACCGCCGCGCCGATCAGCACGTCGTCGGCCGTGGCCACCACAGCCGGGTGGCGCGCCTGGAGAGCCGTCACGGCGTCAGAGAGCGGGAAGAGCGGCGGCTCCTCGGTCGTGCCGCTCCCCAGGTCGACTCGGATCAGCGCTTCGAGATCGTCCTGGGTGTAGTCCCTGACCCGCCAACCCGTCATGATCAGCTCCGCGTGTTCGGCCGTACTCCCATCATCAGCCGATGCCCGGGGGACGCGCGCGACAGACGTCGGCGAGTCCGCCCTGGTGGTGCGGACCGCAGTCGGGTCATGCTGCGGTGCCGGGCGCGGTGCCGACCGGGCTGAGGGACTTGTCGGTGCGGCCGGTGCCGGCCAGTGGCGTTGCCGCGGCTGGTGCGGCGGCCGCGGTTTCCCGGGCGAGGAAGGAGCCGAGCTCGCCGATCGATCGGTCATCGGTCACTGAGTGAACCCGTCCCGAGGAGGATCGCGGAGCCGCATCCGCCGGTAAGGCGTTCGCGGGCAGTGGCGGGAGTGGAACGGTCAGCGTGCCGTCGGCCATGTCCGTGGTGGTGCGGCTGTCGGCTCACTACAGGAGGGCGAGGTGGTCGGCGGCGCCTCCGCGCCATTCGATCAGGAAGAGGGTCGCGTCGTCGCTGGTGCGTCCGCCCCGTTGCTGCTTCAGAGCGTGGGAGAGTGCGCGCACCACCGCGCGTACTCCCTTCTCCGTGTGTTCGATGCGGTTGACCCAGTGGATGAGTTGCTCCTCGCCGAACTGCTCTTCGCCGGCTTCGTGCTCCTCGATCAGGCCGTCGGTGAAGCACAGCACCCGGTCGCCGTGTTGGAGCATCTGCTCGCTGATCCGGGGCTTTTCACCGCCGAAGCCGACCGGCAAGGTGGTCGGGCCTGTCAGTTGCCGCACGACCTGGTGGTTGCGGATCAGCAGCGGTGCGGGGTGGCCCGCGTTGACCCACTGGAGGTGGCCCGTTGCGATGTTCAGACGCATCATCTGCGCGGTGACGAAGTGGTCGGGCCCGAACTGGTCGGCGATGGCCCGGTCCATGAACGCATAGATCTCGGACAGGCCGATGTCGGCACGTCTGGCGTGCCGGTAGGCCCCGACGGCGACGGTCGCCATCGTGGCGGCGTCCAGGCCGTGGCCCATCGCATCGACCATGGCCAGGTGCAGGATGTCCTCGTTGAGGGCGTAGTCGAAGCTGTCGCCTGCGACGCTGTAGGCGGGCTCCAGGATTCCGGCTACTGCTGCCTGCGGGACGGACATCGCCAGCGGCGGCAGCAGAGACCACTGGATCTCGGCGGCCACGCTCATCGGTTCGCGGCGCCGGGCGAGGAAGAACTGGTCGGTGTAGCTGTGCTTGGTGACCAGCATGTCGGCCACCAGACCGGCGAGCCTGCGCAGCAGCCGCCGGTCGTTGTCATCGACGGTGTCCAGGGTGAGGCCCATCACTCCCACCTGGTCGCTGCCGTCCAGCAGCGGTAGGTACATCCGGACGCCGTCGGGCTGCGGCACCTCGACAGTGGTCGCCTGGAGGAAGGCGGTGCCGGCGGGAGAGTCACTGATCGGCTGGGGCTCGCCGACCATCAGCCGCCGACCCGGCAGCGGCACCAGCACCAGCTGGCCGTAGTCCTGGAGCAGGATCGAGACGTCGCGGCCACCGACCCTGGCCACCTCTTCCGCGATCAGCGGGGCGATCAGCTGCGGCGGCATCTCGTGTGCCCGGTCCAGCAGCACCCCCAGCAGCCGCTCACCGAACCCTTCCGAACGGTCCATCGTGCCGTTGTCCGGCCGCCGCTCACCCTGTGCCATGGCCGCGCCCTTGCACCGGTGTCCTCGAAGTCTCGGTCACCGTGTCCCTGCTGTCGTCGTGCCGCGGATGCAGCGCCCGCCCCGACACGCTCGGGGCCGTTCGGCGGTCATGGCCGATCCGCTCGACCCTCTCACGTGATCTGCACACACGGACTCCCGACACGACCGTGATCAACCCTTCCAGAGTGACGCGGCCGACCAACCCGAAGTGTCCATTACGTCGAACGCGGCATGCCGCACGTGATCAGGACAGATGGCTTTCAACCCCGTTGCCGCCGTGAGGCCGGTCAGCCTGAGCCGCGCCACTCGATCAGCAGGAGCGTCGCGTCGTCCGTCCTGATCCCGCGCCGCGCCCGTTGCAGCGGCGGAGACCGCAGCCCGATCGACCTCGCCGCCGCCGTCATCCGCCGCCTCGAACGTCTTGGTGGGGTCCGCGCCGGCTGCCGGTCTGCCCGCTGCCCGGGTCACTGCCTTTCAGTGCCCTGCCCCGATTACCAGTAGTGGCGTCGGCCGGCGACGGCGTGCCCCATCGCGCCGAGGACCCACAGGATGGCTCCGACGACCGCCAGGATGATCCCGATGGTCCACAGGATGGATATGCCGGTGAGGAAGCCGACGACGAGCAGGATGATGCCCAGGACGATCATGATCTCTCCTTTGGGGAGCGGTGCTGGGCCCATGCGAACTGCAATGATTCGCAAGGGCGTTGGGGCAGGAGCGGCCGACCTCCTCCTTACTCCACACGGTGTTGTCTGTGGCGGGCGACCTGTAGGCGGACCTCGGTGGGCGGGTCAGGGAGGCCGGTGGACCGACGCGCGGTGCTGAGCGGGCCTTCGCAGAGGGCACCGACAGTGGCGCCGGGCGCGCCCTCGGGGGTGAGGGTGAGTCCGATGCGGGTGCGGGGGTGGGCTGGTCGGCCGGTGATGTGTACGGCCGCGTGCGCGACCCCCGGCAGGGCAGCGGCCTCGGCCGCGATCGCGTCGCCGAGCGCGCGGTCGCGCAGTTCGACGCCTTCCGGCGGGGGTGTGCCGCCGACGGGCAGTGAGCCGGGGCGGCGTCGGGTCAGCTGGGCGAGCAGCCACCACAGGGCGAGCAGCGCGGCGAGGGCGAGGGCGGCGATGACCGCGGGCCACCACCACCAGCCCTGGCTGCTCCAGCGGGCCCGGTCGGCGGAGCCGAGCAGCACGTCGGCCGGCGTGGTCAGCGGCCAGCCGACGGGCGGGACCAGATCGTGCCGCCGGTAGAGGTCGAGCCCGGCGAAGAGGACCAGCAGTCCGCCGCCGAGCAGGACCAGTCCGGCGAGGGCCAGCAGACTGCGGTTGAGTGCGGATCGCGGCGTCATGGTGCGGGCTCCGATGCGGCGGATTTCGGTCAGTCGGTGCGTTGCCGCACCCGTACGACGATGCGCGGAGGACGGGCGAGGGCCAGCTGGTCGCGGTCCTCGCCGAGGACGGCGGTGAGGTCGTCCTTCACCCGCTGGGGGTCGCGGAAGCGGACGTCCGCGCGCGCTTTGATGCGGTGACGGCGCACCCGGATGCGCGCCGAGCCGACTCCGGGGACCCGCATCGCGGCGTCACGCAGCAGGTCGGCGGCGCCGTCGCGGTCCAGGGAGGCCCGCAGCCGGGGGCAGTCGGTGGGGGAGCGCTGGGGCAGCCAGTGGCGTAGACCGGGGGTGAGGGCCAGGACGATCAGCCAGATGCCGACGGCGGCGGCCACGGCGGCTCCCGTCAGCATCCACACGTCGTCCACCGGGCGGGTGGCCAGTTCGTCGGCCAGGTGCCGTCGCCAGGCCGCCGCCGGACGTCCCGCCCGTACGGCGATGACGTCGACCAGTGCCGCGACCGCCGCCACGAGGATCACCGAGGCGACCAGTGCCGCCGGGATGCGGCGCGTGGACCACGGCCGGTGGGTTCGGTGTCCTCTGTCGTGCTCACCGGCCGAGAGGTTCGGGGTGGGTACGTCGCGTTCGGGTGGATCGGGTTCCTTCGTCAGCGGCACGGTGGCACGCTCCGCGGACGGCGCGGTGCTGCGGCCGGGAGGACCGGGGTCGGATGTCATCGCCGGACCCCTTCCTGCACGGCGTGCCCGGCACCCCTGGCCGCGTGGCCGCTCACCGGACCCGCCCCCGGCTCGCGTCGGCGGCGGTCACCAGCCGCCGGACGGTGAGGACGACCTCTCCGACCCGCAGGCCGGTCAGCTGAGCCACCCGTTCGGCGACGTCGTGCTGGATCCGCTCGCAGACATGGGGGATGTCGGTGGGGTAGGGCAGGTCCATGGTCAGATGCAGGCGCACCGACCCGGTACGGACGGCGGCGGAGGCGTGGGGTGCCGCCGGTCCGCCGCGGTCGGGCGGTACGGCGGCGCGCCGGGACTGGGCCGTGCGTGCGGCCTGGGTGGCGATACGGGCGACCACCCTGTCGGGGATGACGGTGGCGCCCCGCTCGGCAGGGGGCGGCAGGCCGGCGGCCGGCGCCGGCGGGCTGGACCCCTCGCCCGGGGGAGCGGGCCGGGTCTTCACCGCTGCCTCCGTGCCCGCAGGTCGAGGTCGCCCTGCACGGCGAGGCCGACGATCAGCCCCGCCGTACCCAGAACCAGAACCAGCAGAAATGCCCAGAAGCCGCCGAAGTAACCGGCGAATCCCAGGGCCATGCCGGCCGCGAGGCCCGTCGTTGCTGCGTTCATCATGCACTCACCCGTCTCGCGCACGTACGTAGCCGTCCGCGCGATCACCCGCGCCCGCCAAGGGCGCGGCGGTGGATCACCTCACGCGGCCCTCGTCCGGTTCGGCCTGTTCCTCCTCGTCGGGCAGGTGGACGTCGTCGACGGCGATGTTCACCTCGACCACCTCCAGGCTCGTCATCCGCTCCACGGCGCTGATGACATTGGTGCGCACACCGCCGGCGACGTCGACGATGGAGACGCCGTACTCGACGACGACGTCCAGGTCCACCGCGGCCTGCCGTTCTCCGACCTCGACCTTCACCCCTCGCGTGACGGCCCCGCCTCCGCCCCCGCCGGGGACGCGTTCCCGCATGGCACCGAGTGCGCGGGCCATCCCCGCTCCCAGGCTGTAGATGCCCGGTACCTCGCGGGCCGCCATGCCCGCGATCTTGGCCACCACGCCGTCCGCGATGGTGGTCTTCCCCCGTGTCTCGGCCGGAGCCCCGGCCCCGGTGCGGCCCTTGAGCGCGCTCATGCCCGCCTCGGGCCTGCTGCCCCCGCCGACGCTGGTGATGTTCTCCGTCATGACGGTCGCCTCGATCGGTCGCTCGGACACCGGTGCGGCGCCCTTCGAAGAGTTGGACATATCGGGCGCCGCATTCCTCACGCGCATCACATGTGATGTGCATCACATGTGACCCGACGGGTGCACGGACGGTCCGAGTCCGAGGGCGGGTGTCACCCCCGTGGCATGCCCCAGCGGGCACCCTCCCCCGACGCGTGGTGCCATGAGCGCATGCCCCCGCCGTCGGCCCTGCTCCCCGACCCGGTCCGCCGGCTCGCCGCCTGGTGTGCGGTGATCCTGCTCGTCTCGGGGGTCGTGTGGATCGGCATCCGGCTGTGCGGGGAGCTGCGTACGGCCGTGATCCCCGTGCTGCTCGCGCTGCTGGGCACCGCGCTGCTGGGGCCGCTGCACCGGCGGCTGGTGCGGGTCGGGGTGCAGCGGTCGGTGGCGGCCGGGCTCACCTGTGTCGCGGTGGTGGCCGTGGTCGGGGGCGCCGTCTACATCGTCGTCACCGCGCTGATCGACACCGGCGGCCAGATCGTCTCCTCGCTCAGGGAGGCCGCGAAGGAGGTCGCCCGGCATTTCGGGGCGGCCGGGACCTCGGTGGACGATCTCGCCGCCCACTCCGGTGAGCTGCTGCGCAGGTTCGGCGGGACGGCCGCCTCCAATGTCATCAGCGGGGTCAGCGTGGTCGGCCAGACCATCGCCGAGGCCGTGCTCGCCCTGCTGCTCGTCTTCTTCTTCCTGCGCGACTCCGACCGGGCCGTCCAGACCCTGCGCTCCGTCGCCCCGGGCGGCACCGCCGACACCCTCGAGGCCATGGCCCGGCGCGCCTACGAGGCCGTCGAGGGCTTCATGCGCGGCACCACCCTCATCGCGCTCATCGACGCCACCTGCATCACCATCGGGTTGCTCATTCTGGGCGTGCCCGGCGCTGTCGGCCTCGGGGCGCTGGTCTTCGTGGGCGCCTACATCCCCTACCTCGGCGCCTTCATCTCCGGCGCGGTCGCGGTGCTGGTCGCGCTCGCCGACCGGGGGTTCGTCATCGCCCTGTGGGTGCTGGGAGTCGTCCTCGCCGTGCAGGTCCTCGAAGGGCATGTGCTTCAGCCGGTGATCCAGAGCCGCACCGTGCAGATGCACCCGGCAGCCGTGCTGCTGGCGATCACCGCCGGGGCGTCCGTCGCCGGGATCCTCGGCATGCTGCTGTCGGTGCCCCTGACCGCGGCCGGCTTCGGGGTCCTGCACGAAATCAGGCTCCGGCATACGAGCCACTGAGCAGCGGCCTTCTAATGGCGGGAGTGGATCTTGGGCTGCCCGGTACGCTTGGGGGAGTTTCCCGTGAAACGAGTCCCCGATC
The DNA here is from genome assembly GCF_053611185.1 of Streptomyces sp. NPDC054834. Classification (NCBI taxonomy): domain Bacteria; kingdom Bacillati; phylum Actinomycetota; class Actinomycetes; order Kitasatosporales; family Streptomycetaceae; genus Streptomyces; species Streptomyces sp. NPDC054834. Next base: position 223,809 of record NZ_JBSGZV010000006.1, read on the forward strand.
CGCGAAGACTGGATGAACGACGATGCATCGGTACAGGTCCCACACCTGCGGCGAGCTCCGCGCCTCTGACGTCGGCACCGACGTCCGGCTGAGCGGCTGGCTGCACAATCGGCGCGACCTGGGCGGCATCCTCTTCATCGATCTGCGCGACCACTACGGCATCACCCAGCTGGTCGCCCGCCCCGGCACGCCCGCCTACGAGGCCCTCGACAAGGTCTCCAAGGAGTCGACGGTCCGCGTCGACGGCAAGGTCGTTTCACGTGGAACCGAGAACGTGAACCCGGACCTGCCCACCGGCGAGATCGAGGTCGAGGTCGGCGAGGTCGAGCTGCTGGGTGCCGCCCAGCCGCTCCCCTTCACCATCAACACCGAGGACGGGGTCAACGAGGAGCGGCGCCTGGAGTACCGCTTCCTGGACCTGCGCCGCGAGCGCATGCACCGCAACATCATGCTGCGCACGGCGGTCATCTCGGCGATCCGCCACAAGATGACGGCGCTCGGCTTCAACGAGATGGCGACGCCGATCCTGTCCGCGACCTCCCCCGAGGGCGCCCGCGACTTCGTCGTCCCGTCCCGTCTGCACCCGGGCAAGTTCTACGCCCTGCCGCAGGCGCCGCAGCAGTTCAAGCAGCTGCTGATGATCTCCGGCTTCGACCGCTACTTCCAGATCGCGCCCTGCTTCCGCGACGAGGACGCGCGCGCGGACCGCTCGCCGGGCGAGTTCTACCAGCTCGACGTCGAGATGAGCTTCGTGGAGCAGGAAGACGTCTTCCAGCCCATCGAGAAGCTCATGACGGAGCTGTTCGAGGAGTTCGGCAGCGGCCGTCACGTGACGTCCCCGTTCCCCCGCATCCCCTTCCGTGAGGCGATGCTGAAGTACGGCTCCGACAAGCCGGACCTGCGGGCCAAGCTCGAGCTGGTGGACATCACCGACGTCTTCGAGGGCTCGGAGTTCAAGGCGTTCGCGGGCAAGCACGTGCGCGCGCTGCCGGTGCCGGACGTCTCGGCGCAGCCCCGCAAGTTCTTCGACCAGCTCGGCGACTTCGCGGTCTCGCTGGGCGCGAAGGGCCTGGCCTGGGTGCGGGTCGCCGAGGATGGTTCCCTCACCGGCCCGATCGCGAAGTTCCTCACCGAGGAGAACGTCGCCGAGCTGACCAAGCGGCTCTCCCTGGCCCCCGGCCACGCCGTCTTCTTCGGCGCGGGCGAGTTCGACGAGGTCTCGAAGATCATGGGCGCGGTGCGGGTCGAGGCCGCCAAGCGTGCCGGGCACTTCGAGGAGAACGTCTTCCGCTTCTGCTGGATCGTCGACTTCCCGATGTACGAGAAGGACGAGGAGACCGGCGCGATCGACTTCTCGCACAACCCGTTCTCGATGCCGCAGGGCGGCCTGGAGGCCCTGGAGACCCAGGACCCGCTGGACATCCTGGGCTGGCAGTACGACATCGTCTGCAACGGCGTCGAGCTGTCCTCCGGCGCGATCCGGAACCACGAGCCGGACATCATGCTCAAGGCCTTCGAGATCGCGGGCTACGACCGCGAGACCGTCGAGGAGAAGTTCGCCGGCATGCTGCGCGCCTTCCGCTTCGGCGCCCCGCCGCACGGCGGCATCGCCCCGGGCGTCGACCGCATCGTCATGCTCCTCGCGGACGAGCCCAACATCCGCGAGACCATCGCCTTCCCGCTCAACGGCAACGCCCAGGACCTGATGATGGGCGCGCCGACGGAGCTGGAGGAGGCACGGCTGAAGGAGCTGCACCTTTCGGTGCGCAAGCCGCAGCCGAAGTAGGCCCCGGCTAGTGGGCCCCAGCCTGGGCGGCCCGGAACCGGTGACGGTTCCGGGCCGCTTTCGTATGCGTTTCGTGTCCTCCACCGCCGGTGCTGCTCGTTCAACTATTAGTTCACATAGATGACCGAAACCCGTCTCGTGATCTCTGTTCGATCCATTGACCCGGAAGAATCGCACCGCGGCGGCCGGTCCCGGCTCCGGTACACCGACCGTGGTGGTGGGCCGGGTCGCGGCGGACGAGGCGGGGTGAGACGGCACGCGGGCGGCGAAAACCGCAGATGGCTCGGAACCGTCATCGGTTCTGAGCCACTTTTGGACACACACAGCAAAGCACAGCCCACACCCATGCTCCTGACAGCTTCCGTCCCTAGCGTCCCGGCGCATGACAGACACCCCCCAACTCCCTGACAATGAACGAGACATGACCCGCCGTAGGGTCGTCGTCGCAGGTGGAGCGGCCGTGGCGGCCGTGGGCCTCGGCGGTGCCCTCGCGGTGGACGCGTTCGCGGACACGGCGACCGGAACCACCGGAGCGGCCGCCGCGAGCACGTCGGAGGCGTGCTACACGCTCACCTCGGAACTGGTCGAGGGCCCGTATTACATCGACGCCGACAAGCTCCGTCAGGACGTCACCGAGGACCAGGAGGGCATCCCCCTGACCCTCACCCTCAAGGTGATCGACTCCGAGACCTGCAAGCCCCTCAGGAACGCGGCCGTCGACATCTGGCACTGCAACGCGGTGGGCGTCTACTCGGGCTACGAGTCCAACGGCGGCGGCGGTGGCGGCCCGGCCCCCACGGGCGAGCCGCCGACCGGCACCCCCACCGGCGAGCCCCCCACGGGCGGCCCGGGCGGAGGCGGCGGCGGACACCAGGAGCCGACGGACGACGACCGCTACCTGCGCGGCACCTGGCACACCGACCGGCACGGCCACGTCACCTTCAAGACCGTCTTCCCCGGCTGGTACCAGGGCCGCTGCATCCACATCCACGTCAAGGTCCACGTGGACGGCGAGTGGACGGACGCCGGGTACGAGGGCGGGCACACCTGCCACACCGGCCAGCTGTTCTTCGACGAGAAGTCGGTGGTGCTGACGGAGTCGGTGGAGCCGTACTCCACCAACACCACGACCCGAACGACCCTCGACGAGGACACCATCTACCCGGACAACGGGCACGAGGGCGGCCTGCTCTACCTCAAGTACGACAAGAAGAACATCGCCCGTGGTGTACGCGCCCACCTGACCCTGGGCGTCGACCCGAGCGCGACGAACGACGGCACGGGCGGCGGCCCCCAGCCCACCTCGTCGACGTCACCTTCCGCTTCGGCGAGCTGACAGCTCACCGGAGGCGCACAGCGATCCCGACGGTGCGTCACAGCGACCTCCCTTGTCATGAGGGGTGACAAGGGAGGAAGCGACAGCCATGGGATTCAGGATCACGCGAAAGCGCCACCGGTCCGGCCTGGACGCGGAGGTGGAGGCCAACCACTGGCTCGTACGGCTCGGCGGCAGCCTTGCCCCACCCGACGCCAGGACGTGGGCGACGGCACACGAGTACGCGGGGCAGGCACTGACGAACGCGGCGGAGTGCCACCGCACGGCCCGGGTCCAGTTGGCTGCCGCTCGCACGGCGGAGGAGTACGAACAGGTGACGCGAACGGCGCGCGAGGGCCTGCGGCACCTCCGGACGGCACGTCTGTCCCTCGGCCCCGTACCTCAGTCCCCCGGCTCGTCCGGTGACGCGCCCTCCTCCAGCAGCCGCTCGGCGATGTCCGTCGACCAGGCCAGGGCCCAGGCGCGTAGTTCCGTGACCTCGTCCTCCTTCAGGCCGTACGCCGTGAACGCCGAGTCCGCGTAGTAGTCCATGCCCTCCAGGCGGCTCTGGAGGGTGGGCAGGTCGAACTCGTCCCTGGCGTGGCGGCGGGCCAGTTCCTCCAGTTCGGGACGGGTGAAGCGGGCCGAGGCCGCCCTCGCGTCGATCAGGTCGACGGCGAGGCCACGGTCGTAGAGGGCCCGGATCTTGGTGCCGACCGCGTCCTCCAGACAGAGCGCCGGGCCGTAGGGGGTCGGGACGGGCGGGCTCCAGAAGGTTTCCTTGTGCAGGGCCAGGGCGGTGACCGGACCACCCGTCTGCGGGTCCGTGACGGACAGGTGGGCGGAGAGCGGGTCCGCGTCCCGGAGCGTCACCTCACGGCCCCGGGCGGTCAGCGCATCGCCGAGGACGTGGGCGATCCGGTCCATCGGCTCGGTGCTCTCCGTCGCCAGATCGACGTTCGCGTGCGGGCGCTCGAGCAGACCGTGGGCCTCAAGGGCATAACCACCGGCCAGGGCCAACGGGACGACCGCGTCCACGGCGAAGACGTCGGCGAGGAGGCGGAGGTGCGCCTCTGGGCCGGGCTGGGGAAGGTGCGGCAGGTTCACCCCGGAAAGTTTTCCCCAATCGCGGCAACCTTCGCGCCAACCACAACCACTGACGAGTAGTAAGCCGTCCCAGCACGTAAGGACTCCTCCGTGGCATCCCCCTCGCAGCGCCCCTCCCACCGCCGGTCCCACCGCACGCGGCGTGTCCTCGCCGTCTCCGCCGCCGCCGTGGCCGCCGGCGCCGGTGCCGGCTTCTTCGTGATGAACGCGAACGCCAGCGGCACCGACCTGTACCACCAGACGCTGGCCGCCAAGGACGGCTGGGCGTCCTCCGGGTCCGGTACGACCGGTGGGGCGAAGGCCGACTCCGCGCACACCTTCACCGTCTCCACCCGAGCGCAGCTCGTGAAGGCGCTGGGCTCCGCCTCCGACACGACGCCCCGGATCATCAAGGTCAGCGGGACCATCGACGCCAACACCGACGACTCGGGGAAGAAGCTGACCTGCTCCGACTACGCGTCGGGCACCGGCTACTCGCTCCCGGCCTACCTGAAGGCGTTCGACCCCGCGACCTACGGCCGCTCCAAGCTGCCCTCCGGTACGCAGGAGAAGGCCCGGGCCGCCGCCCAGACGAAGCAGGCCGAGAACGTCACCTTCAAGGTGCCGGCCAACACCACCATCGTCGGCGTGCCGGGCACCAAGGCCGGGATCACCGGGGGCATGCTCCAGATCCAGAGCGTGGACAACGTCATCGTCCGCAACCTCACCTTCTCCGCCACCGAGGACTGCTTCCCGCAGTGGGACCCGACCGACGGCGACGACGGCAACTGGAACTCGAACTACGACTCGGTCACCCTGCGCGGGGCGACCCACGTCTGGGCGGACCACAACACCTTCACGGACGCGGCCCACTTCGACAGCGCGAACGCGGAGTACTTCGGGCGGGAGTACCAGATCCACGACGGCGCCCTCGACATCACCAAGGGCTCGGACCTGGTGACCGTCGAGCGCAACCAGTTCACCAACCACGACAAGACGATGCTGATAGGCAGCAGCGACACCGACAGCACCGGCAAGCTGCATGTCTCCATCCACCACAACGTGTGGAAGGGCATCGTGCAGCGCGCGCCCCTGGCCCGGATCGGCCAGGTCCACATCTACAACAACCTCTACGACACCGCGACGGTCAACGGGTACGTGCTCCAGTACAGCATCAACTCCCGCGCCAAGGCGCAGGTCGTGGCCGAGGACAACTACTGGAAGATCCCTTCCACCCAGAAGGTCTCCAAGCTGCTCAGCGGCGACGGCACCGGCTCCGTCGCGGGCAGCGGCAACCTCGTCAACGGCACGGCCACCGACCTGGTCGCCGCCTACAACTCCGCGTCGTCGAAGAAGATCAAGACGACCGTCAGCTGGACGCCGACGCTCACGGCGGGCCTGGAGACGTCGGCGAAGAACCTGCCGACGTCACTGGCGACGACGACCGGTGCCGGGGTGCTGAACTAGCGGATCCGGGCCCCGTGGCGTCCGCTCGGGGCCCGGTCACTGCTGCTCGCCGGGCCCGCCTTCGTAACGCGGCAGGTCCTCGGTGGAGATCGTCCAGTCGGCGATGGTGACGTCCTCGCCGTAGACGAAGTCCTTGCGGGTGGCGTAGCGGGGGCCGTCGGGGGTGGCGTGGATGTCGGTGAGGACGGTGCCGGTGCCGGTGCGGGGGTCGAAGATCGCGTAGACGGGGACGCCCATCAGGGGGTAGTCACGCATCTTGGTGACCCAGTCGTTGTCCGGGTTGGAGCGGGAGATGACCTCCACGGCGGCGACAAGCGACCGGGGGGCGAAGGAACCCTCTCCTTCCATCTCCGCCTCGGCGATCACCATCACATCGGGCCGGCGCATGATGCCCTCGGGCTCGTCCTCCACGTCGGGCTCACCCGTGTGGGCCACGATCTCGTCCGGCATCACCTTTTCCAGGCGCTTCCGGACGCGCAGCACGGTGAGTTCGTGCGGCTTCATGGGCGACATCATGTCGAGGACGATCCCTTCCTTGGTGATCTCGAACTTGCCGGGGAGGTTGTCGTCCGCCGACTGAACGAAATCCCGCATGACCCGGTACAGGTGGGAGGCGCCCTGCCGCGCGTTCTCCGGGGCGATGGTCATGGCGCTCGCTCCTCGTCGTCTGTGCCCAGGGGCAAGGATCGTCACGTTCATGCTAGGCGGCCTCCGGGGAGATCGGATCGGCAGTCGCGGCAGCGGCCGGGAGTGGGTGAGCGGAAGGCGCGGTCACAGCCGTCGCAGTTCACCATGGGGTGCGGCACGGCCGGTGGCGGCTCGGGGGCGCGGAAGGGCGGCAGGGGCGGGAGCTGGGCGGTGAGGCGGTGGGCCAGGAGGGCGGCCGGGCGGCGTAGGGGCTCCGGCGGCAAGTCGCTGGTCAAGGCGTGGCGCACTGCGGTGGGGGTGAGGTCCCGCTCCAGCCAGGCGGCGACGCCCGGAGCGAGGTGCTCGGCGTCGGTGGCGGAGAGGAGCAGGCGGGGGTCCGTGCGGCGGAGGCCGGTGAGGACGTCGGTGGCCGTCTGGAGGAGGGCGGGGGAGGTGTAAGCGGGCTTCGGTACGTCGGGGAGGGCGCGGCGGCGTGCGGGTTTCTGCTGCGGGGCGGTGGCGGCGCGGCGGGCCGGGGGCTTGGGCGGGGTTGCTTCGGATGCGTCGCGGTGGCGGCCCGGCTGGTTGCAGGAGACGGTACGGGTCACGATCCGGCCGGTCTCGGTGCGTTCGCGGGTGCGGCGCAGGTAGCCGTGGTCCTCCAGCTCGTGCAGGGCGGCGGCGATCCGGGTGGGGCCCTCGGGGAAGCGGTCGGCGAGGGTCTTGATGTCGACGCGGGCGCCGGTGGGCAGGGACTGGATGTGGCAGGCCAGTCCGATCGCCAGGAGCGACAGGTCCGGGTGCTGGGTGAGGTGGTTGCCGATGACCGTGAAGCGGGTGGCGTGGCGGAAGTTGTCGTGGATGACGCCGCCGGGGTGCGCGTTCGCGTGCGGGTGGTTTTTGCCGCCGTTACGGGACTTGGCGTGCGGGCGCACGCTAGTGTTCCGGGTGTCCATCGGGAAGGTGCTTCTTCCTTGGTGGTCAGGCCCTCGCAGTGGGATTGCCCGTCCCGGCGAGGGCCGTCGTATGTCTGGGGTTGGGCCGTGCTGCGCTGAGCGTAGGGCAGACAACCCCGTACGAATCCAGCTGAGTTGGTGATGTTCACTCGCCAGAGTGAGCGTGCGCCGTGGGCGGGAGGGGTGGGGCTTGGTGCGGTTTCTTTCCCTCTCGTGTTCCTTGGGGAAGATCGCCGACGGCACCGGAGCACACGCGGTCGGGTTTCGGTGGCAGGTCGAGTTCGGCCCAGACGGTCTTGCGGGGAACGGGGCCCAGCGTGACGCCCCAGCGGTCGGCGAGGGCGTCGACGAGGAGGAGGCCACGGCCTGACTCGGCGTCGGGGGCGGGTGGACGGCGGTGGGGGAGGTTGCCACCGCGGGTGTCCGTTACCGCGATGCGGAGGGTTTCGCGGCGGGTCAGCAGTACGAGGCGGAAGTCGCGTCCGGGGAGTCGGCCGTGCGTGGCGGCGTTCGCGGCGAGTTCGGCGACGACGTGTTCGGCGGCCTCGGTGACGCGGTGGGGCAGGTCCCGGTTGCGCAGCCACTCCGTGGCGAGGAGCCGGGCGAGACGGGCGCCGCGTGGTGTGGGGGACAGCAGGACGCTGAAGTGAGCGGTGGGCGAGAGAAGTTGGGTGGACTTTTCCTGATTCACGTCACCGAGCGTGGCGGTGCGTGCTTACCGTGAACAGTGACAGCGCTGATACGTAGGGTGACTGTCCGGGGCTTGTCTGCCGCTGTCCGGGCTGTCGGAACTGGGCCTACGGGTACGACGGAGGGTGCGGCATGTCGGTGGACGGAGAAGTACGGCGGCTCAAGGGTGAGGCGGACGAGCCGGGGTGGGAGGTGGATCCGGACGACGAGTGGGGAGTGGCCGTCATCACCACTGTGGGCCGGCAGTTGAGGCTGCGGCGGGAGGCGGTGGGGATGCGGGCCGCCGAGTTCGCCACGGCGGTCGGGTACGGGGAGGACCTGGTCTACAAGGTCGAGGGTGGGAAGCGGATTCCGCGGCAGGAGTATCTGGACAAGGCCGACGAGGTGTTGGGCGCGGGCGGACTCATCGCGGCGGCTTGGGAGGACGTGAAGAAGGTCCGGTATCCGAAGAAGGTGCGGGAACTGGGGAAGCTGGAGGCTCAGGCGATCGAGATCGGTGTGTACGAGTGCAATAGCGTCCACGGGCTGTTGCAGACGCCAGACCATGCGAGGGCCCTCTTCGAGGCAGCGCAGCCGCCGTACTCGCAAGACGACGTGGAACGCATGGTGGCTGCTCGCCTGGCCCGCCAGTCGGTGTTCGAACGTGACCCGGCCCCGTCCATCCACTTCGCGCTGGAAGAGGCGGTGGTACGCCGACAAGTAGGGGGCACAATGGTGTGGCGACAGCAGCTTGAACATCTGCTGGAGGTGGGGAAGCTGCGCAACGTCACACTTCAGGTGATGCCGACGAACACCGATGCCCATCCAGGCCTGGACGGCAAGATCGAGCTTCTGAAGTTCCCAGACGGCACGGCGGTTGGGCGCTCGGACGGCGCCTTCAGCGGCCGCCCGATCACCGATCCGAAACAGCTCCGCATTCTTGAACTGCGGTATGGCACTATCCGGGCTCAGGCTCTCCCGCCCCGAGAGTCGCTGGCCTTCATTGCCCAACTGCTGGGAGAAACATGATCCGCAAGACCGCTGCCGGGGACGCCTCCGAACTGGCGTGGTTCAAGAGCAGCTACAGCAGCGGTACCGACGGCAACTCCTGCGTCGAGCTTGCCATCACCCCCGGCACCGTCCACGTCCGCGACTCCAAGAACGCCGAAGGCCCCCGGCTCGCGCTGGCGCCGGAGGCGTGGGCGGACTTCGTGACGTACGCCTCGGGAAACTGAACGGCCCGGTGGCAGCTCACTCCCGGGCCGTTCAGCACACGCGAAGCAGCCCTACGCACCGCTCCTCAGGTCAGGGCTGAGCAGTTCCTCCGGCGTGTCGACCGTGATGGCGCGGTCCAGATAGCGAGTGAGGGCGTCCGGGTCCGGACACAGGTAGAGGGGGCGGAAGATCTCCTTGGGTACCTCGATGTCACGCACCTCCAGGACCCGTAGGACCGCTCCGGCCCACGCCGCGGTGTATCCGGCGGTGTACCCCCGGGCCCATTCCTCGTCCTCGTGTTCGTCATCGGGCCGCTTGTCCACCCTGGCCCGGATGCGGGCCATGTCCCGGAGGGAGAGGGAGCCTCGTCGTCTCAGATCCTCCAGCCCCCAACGGAAGTCGCCCACTACGCGCTCCAGCGGTACGCCCAAGCCCATGGACACCAAGCTGAACCGGAGCAGGTCGTGTAGTTCCGGTGAAGCGTCCAGATCCTCGGTCATGATCGCCCCGTGGGTCAGGCTTCGGCCTGATCCGCGGTGGGCCCCGCGTCCTCGGCGAAGAGCTCGTCGACGCTCTCCAGGTGCGGCGTCCGGTCCAGCCAGCGGTTGAGGAGGTCGAGGTCGGTGCAGCCAGCGATGCGGTCCCGGGCCTCCTCGGGGACGGTGATGCCGCGTGCTTCGAGGAAGCGAAGGATGGCTTTGGCCTCGCCCTTGGCCTCGCCCTTGGCCTCGCCCTTGGCTTCACCCTCTAGGTAGGCCTTCTCCATCACCGTGCCCCGCCCGGGGAAGTAGTTGACGAATGTCACGATGTCCCTCCATTTGTCTCCGGCGGGGGTGTCCCCCAACGCCGAGTCCAGGAACTGAAAGAAGTAGCTGGCGGCGTTCCAGTCCATCCCTGCGAGGGCACGGCCCAGTGCGTCCAGTATGGCGTCGATGTGGGGGCTGTTGGCGTGAGCCAGAGCGGAGAACACGGCCATCGCCGGCTTCTCCGCCGCGGTTCTCGGGTCGGTGATCACAGGGAGGTTGTCCGGTCCGACGACCAAGGGGTACGTCATCTGGGCGGTCCAGCCACGCGTGCCGCAGGAGAAGGGACCGGTCGCCCACTTGGTCGTGGCCCGGTCGCGGCAGACGACGAGCAGGAGCACCGGCAGGCCGTACTTCGCCTGGAGGTAGGCGATGTAGTAGGGCCAGCTCGACTCCTTCTTTGTGTCCCTTCTCTCCTGCGCCTCGACGGCGAGCAGGAAGTCGTCCCCGTCGGACGGACCGATGCGCAGCACGGTGTCGATGTGGCGCGCCAGCGGTCTGGCTTCCGTCATGTCGGTGCCGATCGCGTAGACGGCCGCCTTTTCGGGGAAGGCGATGCCCAGCACCCCGAATACGGGGGAAAGGAGCTCAGGCCGCTCCTGGAAGATCCGGTGCATGCCTTCATGGGCTGATGTAACCACGCGTGCAACGTAAGCGGATCAAAGGCCGGAGTCCCGGTGGACGGAAGACGCTCACTCTTTCGGGGATGGGAAAAACGTTCACGCCGCTGCGGTTGCCGTCGGCCGCAGACTGTTCTTGGAAAACGCCACGTCAGGCGCTAGCGGTGTGCCAGGCCGTTGAGCATCAGGGTGAGGGTGAAGTCGAAGCGGTCGTGGCCCTCGCCGGCGGTGAGTTCGGTGGCGTGGCGGGTGGTGTGGGGGAAGGTCTCGGGGGGCAGGGCGGTGAGGCGGCGGCGCAGTTCGTCGCGGTCGTGGACCCAGACGGCGTCGTCGTCCGCTGATCGCCGGCGCGCGATCGACACTTCGAGGCAGTAGGCGGCCACGTAGAGCAAGAGGGCGTCGATGGTCCAGGCGGCGGCCTGCGGGGCGGCGCCGCCGGCGAGCAGGATCGCCAGCATTCCCTCGCTGACGCGCACGGTCTCGAGGTTGGTGGGGGCCATGGCGAGCGCGGCACGGGAGATCCCGGGGTATTTCAGGTACTGGTCGCGTATCTGGGCGCACACGCCGCGGATCTGCTCCCGCCAGGCCGCGGGGTCGGGCTCGGGCAGTACGAGCTCGGCGCACAGCCGCCCGATGAGCAGCTCGTCGAGGTCGGCCTTGTTGACCACGTGTGCGTAGAGCGAGGCGGGTCCGGTATCGAGCGCGCCGGCCAGCCGGCGCATGGTCAGCGCCTCATAGCCCTCTGTGGCGATGACGCCCAGCGCGGTGTCGACGACCTGCTCCACGGTGATCGGGGCCTTGCGGCGCCGCGGCCTGGGGCCGGCTTCGGGGCTCGGCGGCTGATGGCGCGCCGCGCGTCGCTCTCTCGGGTTCACCCGACCATTATAGCTTGACACGAACAGTGTTCGTATATAGAACGCTGTTCGTGTCTAATGATATGAAGCATGCTGTGGACGTGACCGTGGTCGGAGCCGGGCCGGTGGGCCTCGTGCTCGCCGCGGAGCTGGCGCTCTCCGGGGCGAGCGTGCAGGTACTCGAACGACGGGCCGAGCCGGACGAGGCGATGAAGGCGCAGTCGATCAACATGCCGACGGCCGAGGCACTCGACCGCCGGGGCCTGCTGCCCGCCGCCGAGCAGGTGCAGCGAGAGATCCTCGAACGGGTGGGGGCAGTGGGGGCGTTCGCGCGCATCGCCGACGAGCAGCAGCAGCGGCACGGTGGCGGTCGGCGAGCGGTCGATACGCGGTTCACCGGGCATTTCGCGGGGATGGTCCTCGACGCCGACCTCGTGGACTGGTCCGATCCGGACCTCGCCGCGCACGCCGCGGCCGGCGGGGCGCGGATGGTGCCGCAGCCTCAGCTGGAGAAGCTGCTGGCCGGCCACGTCGCGCGACTCGGCGTCCCGGTACGCCGCGGGGTGGAGGTCACGACGCTCGACGACACCGGCGACGGCGTGCTCGTCGGCACCACCGCCGGCGCGGTACGCACCGGGTGGCTGGTCGGGTGCGACGGCGGGCACAGCACCGTGCGCCGCCTCGCGGGCATCGACTTCCCCGGCACCGACCCCGAACTCACCGGCTACCAGGCGGTCGTCGACATCGTCGACCCCTCGCTGCTCGCGGACGGATGGACGTGGTCGACCCAGGGGGCGTACCGCTACGGACCACAGCCCGGGCGGGTGGCCACCCTGGAGTTCGGCGGCCCTCCCGCCAACCGATCGGCGCCGGTCACCCTCGAGGAGGTGCAGACCAGTCTGCGCCGGGTCTCGGGCACCGACGTCACGCTGACTGCGCTGCGCGCCACCCCCACCCGCTGGACCGACAACACCCGCCAGGCCGCGACCTACCGGTCGGGGCGGGTGCTCCTGGCCGGCGACGCCGCGCACGTGCACCCGCCGTTCGGCGGTCAGGGGCTCAACCTCGGGGCCGGTGACGCGATGAACCTCGGCTGGAAGCTCGGTGCCGTGGTCGCGGGGTGGGCACCCGACGGGCTGCTTGACACCTACGACGCCGAGCGCCGCCCCATCGGCGCCTGGGTGATGGACTGGACGCGGGCCCAGATCGGGGTGCTGCGAGGAGACGCCAAGTCGGCCGCGCTCCGGGAGGTCGTAGCTGATCTGCTGAGCACCCGGGACGGCACGACGTACGCGGTCAAGAAGATCTCCGGTGTCACACAGCGCATCGACCTGCCCGGCGATCATCCGCTGGTCGGCCGGTTCGTCCCCGACCTGTGGCTGAGGGACGGCTCCCGTCTGGCCGACCACGGTCACGGCGGCGGATTCCTGCTGCTCGACCGCACCCCGGACGGCGCGTTCGCTCGCCTCGCCGCGGCCTGGGCCGGGCGGGTGAGCGGCGTGACCGACGGCCACGCGACGCCGGCCGGGGTGCTGGTACGCCCGGACGGGGTGGTCGCCTGGGCCTCCGACACCACCGACACCGCTGCCGTCGCCGGCCTCGAAGCCGCCCTGCACCGATGGGCCGGCGCGCCGTCCTGAACCCCCACCTGAAGAGGCCCGGAAACGAGTCGTTTCCGGGCCTCTGCGCGCGAGAGGGGTACGCCCTACGCGCTCGGCTTCTCCTCGAGGCGCGGGAAGAGGACCGCGCCCTTGGTGACCGTGGAGCCCGCCGGGAGCTTGCCCCACTCGCCGGACTCCTGGACCTTCTGGGTGGCGAGGGCGCCCAGGGAGGCCTCGGCGCCGAGGGAGTCCCAGAGCTTCTGGGAGGTGTCCGGCATGACCGGGTTGAGGAGGACGGCTACCGCGCGGAGCGCTTCCGCGGCCGTGTAGAGGATCGTGGCGAGGCGGGCCTGGCCCTCCGGAGAGTCGTCCTTGGCGACCTTCCACGGCTCCTGCTCGGTGAGGTAGCCGTTGACCTGCTTGACGAAGTCGAAGACGGCCAGGATGCCGCCCTGGAAGTCCAGCTCGTCGCCGATCTTCCGGTCGGCCTCCGCCACGGCCTTGGCCAGGCCCTCGTGGACGGCCTTCTCCGCCTCGCCGACAGCCGTCGCCTCGGGCAGCGCGCCGCCGAAGTACTTACCGACCATCGCGGCGACCCGGGAGGCCAGGTTGCCGTAGTCGTTCGCCAGCTCGCTCGTGTAGCGGGCGGAGAAGTCCTCCCAGGAGAAGGATCCGTCCTGGCCGAAGGCGATCGCGCGGAGGAAGTACCAGCGGTAGGCGTCCACGCCGAAGTGCGAGGTCAGGTCCTGCGGCTTGATGCCGGTCAGGTTCGACTTCGACATCTTCTCGCCGCCGACCATCAGCCAGCCGTTCGCGGCGATCTTGCCGGGCAGGGGCAGGCCCTGGGCCATCAGCATCGCCGGCCAGATCACCGCGTGGAAGCGGAGGATGTCCTTGCCGACGAGGTGCACGTCGGCCGGGAAGGTGTCCTCGAACTTCTCCTGGTTCTCGTTGTAGCCGACCGCCGTGGCGTAGTTCAGCAGCGCGTCGACCCACACGTAGATCACGTGCTTGGCGTCCCAGGGGACCGGGACGCCCCAGTCGAAGGTCGAGCGGGAGATGGAGAGGTCCTGGAGGCCCCGGCGGACGAAGTTCACGACCTCGTTGCGCGCGGACTCGGGCTGGATGAAGTCCGGGTTGGCCTCGTAGTGGGCGAGGAGCCGGTCGGTGTACTCGCTCAGCTTGAAGAAGTAGTTCTCCTCGCTGAGGATCTCCACCGGCTTCTTGTGGATGGGGCACAGCTTCTGGCCCGCGTACTCGCCTTCACCGTCGAGCAGCTCGCCCGGGAGCTTGTACTCCTCGCAGCCGACGCAGTACGGGCCCTCGTAGCCGCCCTTGTAGATCTCGTCCTTGTCGTACAGGTCCTGCACGAACTCCTGGACGCGGTCGGTGTGCCGCTTCTGCGTGGTGCGGATGAAGTCGTCGTTCGCGATCTCCAGGTGCTCCCACAGGGGCTTCCAGGCCTCGGTGACGAGCTTGTCGGCCCAGGCCTGCGGGGTGACCCCGTTGGCCTCGGCCGTGCGCATGATCTTCTGACCGTGCTCGTCCGTGCCGGTGAGGTACCACACCTTCTCGCCGCGCTGACGGTGCCAGCGGGTGAGCACGTCGCCTGCGACGGTCGTATAGGCGTGGCCCAGGTGAGGAGCGTCGTTGACGTAGTAAATGGGGGTGCTGACGTAGTACGCCTTTTCACCCTGCTTCTCGGATCCAGTGGCCGCCATAAGTCGAAATCCTACTGGCCCGCTGAAGATCGACTCACATGCGTTTCGGGGGGTGGACCTGTGGCGCGGGGCCGCTGGTCCACCCCCCGAAGGGGATCGGCGGGGGCTTACGGGCGCCAGGCCGCCAGTACGCCCTCGTAGAGCTCGGTGTCGGTGAGCTCGCGCGGGGTCGGGCCCGCGTGGAAGAAGGACGCGTTGTCGGTCTTCAGTTTGCGTAGGTAGTCGAACGCCTTGTTGTCGTGCTCGCCGAAGGCGACGAAGGAGAAGAAGACGCCGGGGTGGGTCTTCGCGGCCTCGGTGAGGGACTGGGTGGCGGGGGTCTTGGCGTCGGGGGCGCCGTCCGTCTGGAAGATCACCAGGGCGGGGGCGGTGGGGTCGGGGGTCTTGTCGTGCAGGGCGAGTACGGCTTCGACGGCGGCGTGGTAGCTGGTGCGGCCCATGCGGCCCAGCCCTGCGTGCAGGTCGTCGATCTTGTTCTCGTGGTCGGTGAGGGTGAGCTCGCCGGTGCCGTCCACCTCCGTGGAGAAGAACACCACCGGGACCGTGGCCTCGGGGTCGAGGTGGGCGGCGAGGGCGAGGGTCTGCTCGGCGAGGGCCTGGGCGGAGCCGTCCTTGTAGTACGGGCGCATGCTCGCGGAGCGGTCGAGGACGAGGTAGAGCCTTGCCCGGGTGCCGGTGAGGTCGGTCTTCTTGAGGGTGGCTGTGGCTGCCTTGTAGGCGGTGACCAGGGCGGGGGCGCGGGTCTTCACCCGGGTGAGGGGGATGGCGGGGGTCGCCTTGGCGTCGGCCTCGGCCTCGGCCTCCGGCTCCGGCTGCGCCTTGGCCTGCGGCTCGGGGGTCGGCTGGGGTGCGGCCTCGGCTTCGCCTTCGGCCGGGGTGTTCCCACCCGCACCACCCGTGCTGGTTTCGTGGTCGGGTGCGGGTGGCCCCTGTGGGGCGTCCTCGCCGTCGGCGGCCGCAGGCTGCGGTTCCTGGGCGGGCTCCGCCTCGGCCACCGGCTCCGCCGGCACCTCGGGCTCCGCCTCCGGCTCGGCGGCTGCTTCCGCTGCGGGCTCCGCCTCGGCCTCCGGCTCGGCGGCTGCTTCCGCCTCGGGCTCCGCCTCCGGCTCGGCGGCTGCTTCCGCTGCGGGCTCCGGCTGGGCCTCGGCGGCTGCTTCCGTTACGGGCTCGGCCTTGGACTCCGGCTCCGCGTCGGCGGTAGCCGTCGGCTCGGGCTCGGCTTGCGGCTCCGGCTCGGGCTTCGTGGTGACGGCTGTCGGCTTCAGGGTGATTTCGGCTTCGGCGGGCTGGGACGGGTGGGGGACCGTCACCTTGTCGAAGGCGGCCGAGACCAGGTCGTGTTCCGTGGCCTGCTCGTCAGGGGAGGACGGGCGGGGCTCGGGGATCCGGGCCGTGGGTTCCGGCTGCGGCTGCGGCTCCGGTTTCGGTTCCGGGGTGAGCGTCGGCTCGGGCGAAGGCGTGCTGTCCGCACCCTCTGCTTCGGCGGTACGCCCCTTGCGTGACCGGCCGAACGCGTTCCGCAGGAGAGTGAGAATGCCCATGTGCGCAACCCTTCGCTGAGTTGATGCCCGTAGATCCCTGGCCAGGACGGACACGTAAGGTTAGCGGCCCCAGATGGTGATCTTGGGTTGGGTCAGTGCAGTGAGGCGATGGCACGGGCCGCCGCCACTTCCTGGCGCAGCGGTTCGAGGACGCTGCCCGACGGTCCCGTGAGGTCGGTGCGGACGGCGATCAGGGATTCGGCGTGCCGGACGCCGTCCGAGAGTTCCTTCAACTGCATGGTCACCTGGGCGACTTCGGCCGAGGACGGGGAAGCCGCGCCGTGGCGCACGCGGACCCGGGCCGCCGTCGTCGCGTCGACGATGCGTTCCACGGCGACGACCAGCGGCCACCAGGCGGCGGCGCGGCGGCCGGTGGGCGGTGGTTCGGTCAGGGCGCGCTGGAATTCCGTACGGATGGCGGAGAGGTCGCGGTAGAGGCGGCGGCGCATGCGGGCGCGGGATGCCGGGTCCGTCGTCGGTTCCGTGGGTTCGCCGAACGCCGACTCCACGTAGCGGGCCGTGTCCGCGACCGCGTTCGCCAGGCGGTCGCCCACGCGCGTGTGCCAGCTCTCCGGCCAGAGGAGGTAGCCGGCGATCAGGGCGATCGCGCAGCCGAGCAGGGAGTCCGTCAGGCGGGGCAGGAGCAGGGCCGTGCCCTGGTGGTTCAGGATGTCGGAGAGGAGGAGGATCACCGGGGTGATCGCCGCCGTCTGGTAGCCGTACCCGCGGGGGGTCAGGGCCGGGATCAGGGGGGCCAGGATCAGCATCACCGGGACGTCCCACCAGCCTCTGGGCACCTCCGCCAGGACCGCCGCCGCGATCACCAGGCCCGCCACCGTGCCGAGGGCGCGCAGCAGGGCGCGGGAGAAGACCGAGCCGAAGTCGGGCTTGAGGACGAAGGTGATGGTGAGGGCGACCCAGTAGGAGCGGGGGACGGGGATGAGGGAGACCAGGGACTGCGCGATGGCGATGCACAGGGCCAGGCGTAGTCCGTAGCGCCACGAGTGGGCGGAGAGTACGACGCCGCGGGCGGCCCGGGCGGTGCGGATACCGAGGTGGGCGGGGCGGCCGAGCCGGTCGTCGATGCCGCGCGGGTCGACGTCGGGGGAGGCGACGACCTCGGCCGCGTGGCGCAGGGCGTGGTCGACGGCGCGGGCGGTCTCGGTGGTGGGGGTGGGGAGGGGCACCAGGTCCATCGGGCCCGTGTAGCCCGTCTCCACGGCGAGGGCGAGGTGGTGGATCGTCTTCGGGATCTCGGGCGGGAGTGGCCGGCCCGCCAGGTGGGCCGCGGGGGCCGCCTCCACCACCGGGGTGATCGCGTTCAACTGGGCCAGCAGCCGGGTGAGTTCGCGGCTGCGGCCGTGGTGGCGGGCGCGGTGGGAGAGGATGAGGTCGTAGGACTGGTTCAGGGACTGGGTGACGGCGTGGCGGGCGGCGTCGTACTCCTCCGTCCGGTCGGTGCCGCTCGCCGCGAGCAGGGCGGCCACGGTCCGGTAGGTGCCGGCCGCCGCCGTCCGTTCCGGCACTCCGGACCGCAGCGGCCAGGCCAGCAGGGTGAGCAGGAGGACGAGCAGGCCGCCCCCGGTCATCAGGGCCGGCGCCAGCCACCAGGGGCCGGGCAGGGGGAGGCCGGCGCCGATGACCGAGTTCAGGAGTAGGAGCAGTCCGGACACTGAGGCGACCGCGCCGATCGTGGAGATCATTCCGGAGATCAGCGCGACGCCGGTGACGGCGGCGACGGCGAGCCAGCCCCGGCCGTGGACGAGCGCGCCGAGGGTCACGCCGAGCGCGCCGAAGAGCTGGGGGACGGCGATGTTGAGGAGCCGCATGCGGTAGGCGTCGGCGGTGTCGCCGATGACGCCGGACAGGGCGCCCATGGAGGCGAGCGCGCCGTACTGGGGCTGTCCGGCGGCGAGTCCGACGGCCAGGGGCGCCGACATCGCGATCGCGGCGCGGGCCACGGCGGGCAGGTTGACGGGGGCGTGCTGGGGCTGGAGGTTCCGCATCAGCCAGTCGGGAGGTGTGAGGCCGATGGGGAACTCTCGGGGCATGCGCCCATTATGGCCGCCGCGCGCGGCCCCGCTCCGGGTCATTCCCGCTGGTGGAGGGTGAGGTCGGTGAGCAGCGCGCGGTGGTCGGTGCCGGTGAGTCCGAGGAAGCGGGCGCTGGTCGCGGAGAAGTCCGGGGAGATGAGGACGTGGTCGATCTGGGCGCCGACGACCCGGGCGGTGCGGGCCGGCCAGCTGGGCGTGCGGTCGTCTCCGACGAGGCGGGCCGCGTCGCGCAGGCCGGTGTCGAGGATGCCGCGGAAGGCGGCGTGGTCCTGGGAGGCGTTGAAGTCGCCGGCGAGGACGGTGGGGGTCCGCCGGTCGGCGGCGGCGAAGTCGCGCAGCCGGCCCAGCTCGCGGTGCCAGGGGCCGAGCCGGCCGGGGAGCGGCGGCATGGGGTGGGCGAGCTGGAGCCGTACGGGGTGGCCGCGTACGTCGGCGACGGCGCCGGGCATGCCCATGGTGCCGGTGACGCCGTCGGTGCCCCGCAGCGGGTAGCGGCTGAGGATGAGGGATCCCTCGGAGCCGCCCGCGACGACCGCCTGTCGGTGGGGGTAGGTGTCGCCGAACTCCCGCCTGAGCGTGGCCTGACAGGTGTACTCGCACTCCTGCACGAACACCAGGGCGGGCTTGTAGCGGCGGATGGCGGGGACGAGGGAGTCGGTGCCGCGGCCGAACTCGACGTTCGAGGTCAGCACCCGGAAGGAGACCAGCGGCTGCCCGGGGGCGTCGCTGGTCTTGCCGTACGGCTCGATGAACCAGGCCAGCAGCCCGAGCAGGGCCAGGCCCCACACCAGGCCGGTCCACCACCGCGCGAGGAGCGCGAACAGCAGGGCCGTGCCGGTGGGGAGCAGCAGCCACGGCAGGAAGGCGAGCAGCTGGGTCACTGGTGTGATGCCGTCGGTGTCGGCGACCCGGCAGCCGACGACCACGCTCACCCCCGCGCACAGCAGCCCGGCGCACCAGGCACCGAGCCGCCTGCGTTCGGGCTGGTTCGTCACGTGCCCGAGGGTACGAGTCTCCCGTCCGCCCGCGCCAGGAACTCCTCCAGCACCTCGTTGAACTCCTCCGGGCGTTCCAGGTTGGGCATGTGTGCGGCGCCCTCGATCACGTGCAGCGTCGAGTCGGGGAGGGCGGCGTGCATCGCCTCGGCGTCGGGGACCGGGGTGAAGGTGTCGTCGGCGCCGACGACCACGAGCGCGGGCACACCGACCCGGGTCAGCAGGTCGCGGTAGTCGGGGCGTTCGGCCCGGCCGCGCAGGGCCGCCGCGGCGCCCTCGGGCGGGGTGGCCGTCATCATGCGGTGGACGTGGGCCTTGACCTCGGGTGAGGCGTACGGGGCGACCATCTTCTCCAGGACCTCGTCGGCGTACCCGCGCATGCCCTCCCGCAGCAGCCGGTCGGCCATGGCGCCCCGGGCCCGCTTGCCCTCCGCGGTCTCCGCCGCCGGGAAGGTGTCGGCGAGGACCAGGCCCCGTATCCGCTCGGGGAACTGCCGGTAGCAGTCCATGACGATCTGCCCGCCCATGGACAGCCCGGCGAGCACGAAGGACTCCACCTCCAGCTCGTCCAGCAGCTCGGCGATGTCCCGGGCGAACCGGGCGAGCGGGGTGATGCCGGGGACGACGGGGGAGGCGCCGTAGCCGCGCAGGTCGGGGGCGATCACCCGGCGGGAGGCGGAGAAGGCCTCGGTCTGCGGGGTCCACATGGTGCGGTCGAAGGGGTGGCCGTGGACGAGGACGAGGGGGAGCCCGTGCGGAACTTCGGGGCCTTTGTCCTCGTATGCGAGGAAGGAGGTCATGCAAGTGACCCTAGGGCGGTCAATTACTCGGTGCAATAAGATCTTTGCCCTCGGTGCAATCCGATGGACCCGCAGATCAAGGAGAGTTGTGGACGACTTCCGGCAGCTCGCCGACCGGATCGCCGACGAGATAGCCGCCGGACGGCTCCGGCCGGGGCAACGGCTGCTGCCGCAGCGGACGTTCGCCCG
The DNA here is from genome assembly GCF_053611185.1 of Streptomyces sp. NPDC054834. Lineage (NCBI taxonomy): Bacteria > Bacillati > Actinomycetota > Actinomycetes > Kitasatosporales > Streptomycetaceae > Streptomyces > Streptomyces sp. NPDC054834. Next base: position 244,108 of record NZ_JBSGZV010000006.1, read on the forward strand.
GCGGCGCGGGATCGCCGCCTCGACGGCCGGGCGCGTGTACGCCGAACTCGTGCGGCGCGGACTGGTGGTGGGCGAGGTCGGACGCGGCAGCTTCGTGCGCGCGGCCATCGGACCGGAGGCGGCCGGGCGGGCGCTCACGGAAGCGTCCGCCGCCGGCCGCTCGGTCAACCTGGAGCTCAACTACCCCTCCGCGCCCGGCCAGTCGGAGGTCCTCGCCCCCGCCCTGGCCTCCCTGGTCCGCCCGGACGCGCTCACCGAGGCGCTCCGCCCGGCCGCCGCCACCGGCCACGCCGCCGCCCGGGACGCGGTGGCCGCCCTGCTCGGCACCGGGGCCTGGCGCCCGGACCCCGCCGGGATCCTCTTCGCCGGCAACGCCCGTCAGGCCATCGCCGCGACCCTCGCCTCCCTGGTCCGGCCCGGCGGCCGTGTCGGCGTCGAGCCGCTGACGTATCCGCTGGTCAAGGAGATGGCGGCCCGGCTGGGCATCAACCTGGTGCCGCTCGCGGCGGACGACGGGGGCCTCTGCCCGCGGTCCGTCGCCGCCGCCCACCGGACCGCTCCCCTGTCCGCCCTCTACGTCCAGCCGACCCTGCACAACCCGACCTCGGTGACCATGGGCACCGAGCGGCGCGAGCAACTGGCCGCCGTAGTGCAGGACTTGGGCCTGCCGGTCGTGGAGGACCGCATCTGGTCGTTCCTGCACCAGGGCCCCGAACCCCCGCTCGCCGCCCTCGCCCCCGCCCTCACCCACCTCGTCGACGGCCTCTCCAAGCGCGTCGCACCGGGCCTCACCGTCGGCTTCGCCGTCGTACCGCCGGACCGGGTCGAGGCGGTGGCCTCCGCGATCCGGTCCGGCGGCTGGAGCGCGGGCGCGTTCGCGCTGGAGGCGGCGGTGCGGTGGCTCGGCGACGGGACCGTGACGCGTCTGGTGGCGGCCAAGCGGGCGGACGCGGCGCGACGGCAGCGGCTGGTCGCCGAGGAGCTCGCCGGATTCACCGTACGATCCGACCCCCAGGCCTATTTCGCCTGGTGGGAGCTGCCCGCACGCTGGCGCGCCGACACCTTCACGGCCGCCGCGGCGGCTCGCGGGATCGCCATCACGCCGGGTACGGCCTTCTGCGTGGACCCGAGCCGTACGCCGGACGCGGTCAGGCTCGGGCTCGCGTCGGTGTCGGAGGCGGAGCTGGTGGGGGCGTTGCGGGTGCTCGCCGGTGTCGTGGGGGGAGTGCGGCCCGCGGCTGACGTGCGTGCCGGGTGAGGCGGGCGGTCGGTGTCACAGTCGGTCCGCGGGCGGTCAGCCGCCGGGGTGCCGTGGTCGCGCGGTGGCGGGCGAGCACCTTTCGCCGCGGCGGCCGTGGATCCGAGCCGTACACCCGACGCGGTCAGGCTCGGGCTCGCGTCGGTGTCGGAGGCGGAGCTGGTGGGGGCGTTGCGGATGCTCGTCGGCGTCGTGGGGGGAGTGCGGCCCGCAGGTGCCGGGTGAGGCGGGCGGTCAGTGCCACCGTCAGGCCGCAGGCGAGCAGGAGCCAGGAGGCCGTGCGCAGGGTCTCGGTGAGGGCGTCGTAGACGGCGCCCGCCGCCGACGGGGAGACGTCGTCGGGCAGGTCGGCGAGGGTGAGGCGGCGGCCGACGGTGAGGGCGAGGGCGAGCAGGGCGCCGCCCAGGGCCGTGCCGAGGGCGGTGGCGGTGACCGCGCGGCGGCGGCGCACCGCGAGGAGGATCCCGGTGGCGGCGAAGACGACGGCCGCGACGGGTAGCCAGAAGCCGGCGACTTCGAGCACGTGGAACCCCTTTCGGAGCCGGCCCAGCTCACGGGCCGGGAGGACGGTCACCGCGGTGTGCGCCACCGGGATGCGGGCGGCCAGCGGCACGTGGTCGTGGGTGAGCTGCCGTTTGACCAGGGCGGTGACGGGGGCGAGATCGACGGTGACCGGCTGCTCGCGCACGGCGCGTCCGTCGCGCAGCGCCCGGAGCACGGCGTCGTGGGCGGCCCGGTTGCCGGTGTCCCAGGCGACGCGGAAGGCGTGCGTCCGGGTGAAGGAGCGCACCGCGTCGCGTACGAAGGGGCGGACGGCACCGCGCACCGGCCCACCCACGTCGACCTCGCGCATGATGCCGTCCGCCACCGTTTCCGCGACGGCGTCACGCACGTCCGGGTCGGTGGCGAGGGGAGCCATGGCGGTGACGTACCGGCCCGTGTCGGCGAGCCCGTACGACGCCCAGGCCCCCAGCGCGCCGGTGGGCACGAGGAGGCAGGACAGGGCGATCAGTACGGCCGACAGGGCGCTCCTGGGACGTGGGGGCACACTCCCAGGACACGGCCCGGGACCGGGGTGCGCGAGCCGGATGGGTGCATTCGGGGGGTTGCCGGGGGGTGCCGGAGGACGCGGGACACAGGTGTGGGCCCCGGCCGCCGGGCCGGGGCCCACACCTGGCAGGGTCCCCGGTCACCTGACCCGGTGTCCGGCGGCGTCCTCGTGCGTGTAGTAGCGGTAGAAAATCACCGCGAACAAGGGCAGGGCGAACGCCACGGCCAGCCCCGCGGACGCCAGCACGGTGTGGCCGCGGCCGCTCAGGCTGTACAGGAAACCGAGCGCGCTGCCCCCCAGGGCCGCCCACAGGAACGCGTGCACCTCGCGCTTCACGTGCGGGCCGAGGGCCTGCACGCCCATGTACAGGGCGAAGAACACGATCGCGGTCACGAAGCCGAACAGGACGTTCCAGCCGGTGACGGGCCCGCCGTAGCGGGTGTTGGCGGCGGCCCAGTACCCGTAGATCAGTGCGAGCACCAGCGGAAACGCCCACCTGGTGATCGCATGCGTCCGCTCGCTGAAGACGTCGGGCGGGCCGCCGTACCGGGCCACCTCACCGGACGTGGGTGCCGCATGAGCCATGAGAGCTCTCCTCTCTCCTCGCCCCTGCCTTACAGGGCACACCCCAGGGGAACGCCCTGGCAAGCCGGAGGGAGGCCCGGGTTCCCCGGATGCGGCCCACCCACTCCCGTGCTTCGCTGAGGGCATGAAGGGCTGGCCGCACTGCTCACCGTGACCGACCGCGAGGAACTGCGCCGACGGCAGCCCTTGCGGGTCCGTGGCCACAGCGTCGCCTGGGTGGTGCCGCTGCTGCTGCTCGTCTCGATCACGTTGGCCGACGTCAGCACCGACGCGAACATCCGGATCATCTCCTGGATCGTCCTGGTGCCCGGAATCGCCGCCGCGCTCTGCGGGTTGCGGGCCACGGCCGGCTTCGCCGTGCTCGCGGTCGTCGACTACGTGCTCGTGGACAGCGTCTGGTTCAACCAGTACAAGGTGGGCTGGCCCGACTTCGTCCTGGTCACCCTCGGCGGCATCCTCGCCACACTGGCCTGCGCGGTCCGGCTGCGCGGCGAGCGGCGCATGCTGCACATGCGGGACATCGCCGAGACCACCCGCCGCACCGTGCTGCGTCCGCTGCCGCCGGGCTGGGGCGGCCTCGAACACGCAGCCGCCTACCTGGCCGCCGACACCGAGGCCCGCGTCGGCGGCGACTTCTACGACATCCAGGCCGGCCCCAACGGCACCCGCGTCCTCCTCGGTGACGTGCAGGGCAAGGGCCTCGCCGCGGTGGAGGCGGCGGCCGCGCTGCTCGGCACCTTCCGGGAGGCCGGCTACCACGCGCCCGACCTGGCGACGGTCGCCGCCCACCTCGAGGTACGCATGGGCCGCCACCGCTTCCACAGCATCGCCCTGGGCCGCGACGACGGCGACCGCTTCGCCACCGCCGTGCTGATCGGCTTCCCCTTGGTGGACGACGGCACCGTCGAGGTCGTCAACTTCGGCCACGACCCCCCGCTCGCGGTCGGCCCCCACGGGGTACGGCTCCTGCCGGCCGGCGACCGCCTCCCGCTGGGCCTCGGTGGGCTCCTCCCCGCCGTGGACCCGCCGCTGCCCAGCCGGGTGCCCCTCGGCCCCGACGAGACCCTGCTGCTCACCACGGACGGCGTGACCGAGGCCCGGAACGGCCACGGCGTCTTCTACGACCTCGACGGCCAGGTCGCCCGCGCCACCGCCGCCGACCCGGGCAGCGTCCGGCCCCGCCACCTGATCCGCCTGATCCGCGACGGCGTGCTGCGGCACAGCGGCGGCCATCTGGTGGACGACACCACGATCTTCGCGGTACGGCGCATCGGAGGGGCCGTGCTGGGGGGACGTTTCCTGGCCTGACACCCACGTTTGCAGCCGCAGCGGTTACGGTGCTGCTCGGACCGATCAAACAAAGGGGCCGACCGGTCGGCCTGACCGATCAAAGGGGGGACGATGCCCGGAACCGTGCTGCTGCTCGCGGCCTCACCGATGGGCAAGGGGCGCCTGGTGGACGCGGCCTCCGTGCTCCCCGTCCTCGCGGCCGTCGCCCCCGCCGTGCTGTCCGGCACCGACACCGCCAACGTGGTCGAACTCGCCGACCCCCTCGACCCGCAGGCCGTCCTCACCCGGCTGCGAGCCGCCGGGGCCGCCCCCGGTCCGCTGACCGTCTTCGTCACCGGGCAGCTCCAGCTCGACCGCCGCCAGCACCTGCCCCACCTCGCGCTGGCCCGCACCACTCCGGCGACCGTCCGCTACACGGCCCTGCCCTGGCACTGGATCCGCGAGGAGCTGCGGCTGCGCCCCACCGGCGCGACCACCCTGGTCGTCGACCTGCACGCGGACGCCGAGACCTGGGAACACCTGCACGGCACCCCCCTGGACTCCGGCCGGAACAACGCCGTCTTCGGCCGGGTCGCGCCCCCGCCGCCCCGTCGCCAGGTGGCCTCGCCGTCGTACATGAAGGCGGTGGCGACTCTGCTGCGCAGCGGTTCGCGTCCCCCGCTGGAGCAGTTGCACGAGCAGGCGCTGGCCCGGATCGCCGACGAGGGCGCCCACCGTGACCTGGTGCTGGCCGCCACCGGGCGGCTCGGCGCCGCCGACCCGCACGCCGAGATCAGCGCCGCCGTCCAGGGCGGGCGGCACACCGACGCCGACGCCATCGCCGCGCGCCACGAGGAGGCCGCCGTGCGCGCGTACGGGCCCGCCGCGGAGGACGCGCTGCACTGGGCGGAGGTCCGGGCGGACCTGGCGATGTTCGCGGGCGACCCGGTGCGCAGCTGCCGTACCTGGCTGGCCGTCGCCTCGGCCCGGCTGGCCGCCGGGCAGGCGCCGGACGCGCCCGCCGTGGAGGCGGCCGTGGACCGCGCCCACCATCAGTGGGGGTGCATCGACGACACGGCGCGGGCCCGTGAACTCGGGCCCGCGCTCGCGGAGTTGCGGCTCAGGGTGCCGGGGCGCAGACAGGGCGCGCTGGACCATGTCCAGCAGCAGCTGCGGCAGCTCCAGACCCAGGGCTGAGCCTCAGCTGGTGAACGTGAGGTACTTCCAGGCGCCGTGCGTCGTGGAGTTCACGGTGTCACCGGAGGCGTTGTTGATGTACGAGGAGCGGACCCGGAAGCGCCAGCCGACGTCCTCGCTGTGGTTGCCGGTGATCGTCACCTTCGAGACGCCGTCCGAGCCCATGCCGAAGTACTCGGCGTCGCCGGGGTACCAGGTGCCCTGGTAGTACACCTCGAACTCGAACTTCTGCTGCCGCCCCGGGTAGTACGGCATCTTCGTCGTGATCAGCGGGTTCTTGGACTTGTGGAAGAAGTAGTACGTGTGGCCCCACGTGCTCTTCGTCTTGTATTGGCCGCCGACCGAGGTGGACACGCTCACCTGGGCGCCGACCGTGCTGCTCACCGACCGCGGCTGGTAGCGGGCGTCGCCCGCGAACTTCGCGGTGACCTTGGTGTCCCGCTTCAGGTCCAGGACGACCGACAGGTTGCCGGCGGAGTTGACCTTCCCCGACTTCACCAGCTTGTTGGGCTTGTCGGAGCCGAACGGGTCGGCCCAGATCTCCACCGTGCGGTTCTTGTACGTCGTACCGAGGTGGGCCGTGAACTTCACGTCCTTGCCGTACGAGTACACCTTGCCGTTGTTGTCGACCGACAGCGTCGGCTTGGCGCGGGAGACGTCGACGGTGTCGGACGCCTTCCCGGCGGCGTGGTCGGCGTCGCCGGCGTACGCCACCGTGTACTTCACCTTGCCGCCGGCCGGCGGGGTGTCGGTGAAGGAGTAGGTGCCGTCGGCCTTGACCGTCACCGGGGCGAGGGTCTTGCCGTTCGGGGAGTCCAGGTCGGTGCGGGTGACGGTCAGCTGGGCGCCCGCCGGGAGGGCGGCCTTCGAGGTGACCGTGCCCTTGACGGTGAGCTTCTTGGCGCGGGTGGCCGTCGCCGGGGCGTCCACGGTGACGGTGGTGGCCGCCTTGGTGGGCGCGTCGTACTCACGCAGCGAGTACACGCCCTCGCTGTTGTAGGTCACCGCGAACAGCCGTGAGCCGTCCGGCGCCCAGGCCAGGCCGGCGTCGGCGAGGGTGTCGGCACCGCTGGTGTTGCCGGTGTTGGGGAAGTCGTACGTGCGGACCGCCTCGCTGCTGCCCGGCTTGAAGACGTACACGTCCGGGTCGTACCAGGCGAAGCTGCCGCCGGCGACCGTGCCGTCGGGCGCGATGGCGACGGAGTTCGGGTAGGCGGTGGTCACGTACTTGCCGTCCTCGTTGAGGTCGGCGGTCTTGAACACCTGGTGGTAGTACGGCGCCCCGCTGGCCACCACGACGTCCTTGCCGTCGGGGGTGACCTGGAGGTCGCCGAGGTTGCTGCCGGCCTCACGGGTGCTGGCCAGCTTCTTGGCGGTGCCCGACGAGACGTCGTACGAGGCGATCTCGGACGGGCTCAGGCTCAGCTGGCCCGCGACCAGGGTGTCCGAGCCCGGGGCCGCGTCCAGGACCGGTGCCGAGTACCAGCCGTTGTCCTGGTCCAGGGTGACCTCGTGCTGCTCGTTCGTGAGGTCGACGGAACCGAGGTTGCCGGCGGCGTCACCGCCGTAGCCGAACCACAGCTTGCCGCCCGCGAGGGCGACGCTCAGCGGCTTGTCGCCGACCGTGTAGCGGGTGGTCTCGGTGTCGGTCGCGGTGTCGATGACGGCGATGGCGTCCAGGTCCTGCACGGCCGCGTAGAGCGTGCCCGAGTCGGCGGACAGTTCCAGGCCGGAGACGCCGGAGAGGTTGGTGGTGAGCTGCTTGACGACGTCGCCGGCGTAGTCCGTGACGACGATCTTGCCGTTGAGCGGGTCGCTGACGAAGACCCGCTGGTGGACGCCGTCCACAACGATGTCACCGGTCGACTTGACCGGCAGGATCTTGGTGGAGTCGGCGGACGCCGGAGTGGCGGCGAGCGCCGCCGAGCTGAAGAGGACCGCCAGGGTGGTGGCGGCTGTGAGAGTGCGCATACGCACGCTGATTCGAACCCCCCGGAACGAATGGAAGAAAAGAGCGTCACGCGACACGGCCGCTGATGTGTGTGTCCCCTGTGGGCCGCGTGTGACGACTGAGTGAAGCGCTTGCAGGCTACGTCATGCAACTGACAACTGGGAGAGGGCGCCGGCCACCAAGGTCCGGACACCCGGTGCGACCGTGGACAGATCGGGCGCGAAGTGCGGGCTGTGGTTGCTCGGCACGGCCTGGAGCTTCTGCGGGATCTCCACGCCCTCCGCCGCCTCCCACACCGCGTGCGGAGTGGTCGTCACGAACCAGTACGAGTACGGGATCGAGCCCGCCGCCAGCCGGGGGAAGTCCTCGCTGCCCATCGCCGGGCCCGGGTCGAACACGGTCGCCGCGCCGAACACCTCGCCGTGCACGGCGGCGACCCGGCGGTCGGTCTCCATGTCGTTCACCGTCACCGGGAAGGTCGCCCCGACCGTCACCTCGGGCTCCCTCGGGCACCCGGCCGCCAGGCACTCGCCGAGCGCGATACGCCGGATCGCGGCGAGCATGCGCTGCCGCACCGCCTCGGACTGGGTGCGCAGATTCAGGGCGATGCGCGCCTCGGCCGGAATGATGTTGTGCCGGGTGCCGGCCTCGATCCGGCCGACCGTCAGCACGGCGGACTCGGCCGCGGCGGTCTCCCGGGCGACGACGGTCTGGAGCCGGGTGACGAGATACGCGGCCGTCACCACGGGATCGACACTCGCCTCGGGCCGGGACCCGTGCCCGCCCCGCCCGTGCACGACGATGTCCACGTCCGTCGAGGCGGACATGATCAGTCCGGGCGCGTGCGGGTACAGCCCGGCCGGGCCGGGGGCCGCGTGCTGCCCGAGCAGCACGTCCGGTCGTACGAACCGTTCGTACAGTCCGTCCTCGACCATGCGGGCCGCGCCCTGCCCGGTCTCCTCGGCCGGCTGCCCCACCACCAGCAGCGTCCCCGACCAGGTCTCCCGCCCGTCCGCCAGCGCCGCCGCCGCGCCCGCGAGCCAGGTGACGTGCAGATCGTGCCCGCAGGCGTGCATCACCCCGTCCGCCTCCGAGGCGTACGGCAGCCCGGTCTCCTCCCTGACCGGCAGCGCGTCCATGTCCGCCCGCAACAGCACGGCGGGCCCGTCACCGTTGCGCAGCAGCCCCGCCACCCCGGTCCCCCCGACCCCCTCGACCGTCTCGAACCCGGCCGTCCGCAACCGCTCGGCGAGCCTTCCGGCGGTGCGGTGCTCGGCCATGGACAGCTCCGGGTGACGGTGCAGGTCCCGGTAGAAGTCCTCCAGGGAGGGGACGGGGAGGCCGGCGGTCAGGTCGAGGGCGGTGCGGGCGGCGGGGGAGGTCATGGGGGTCAGGGTAGGCCTTCGTCCGTCACCCGTCCGGCTGTGCCCGGACGCCGGGGAAATGAGCCGGCGGCCGTGGCACGGCAAGGGCGCCAACGGCAGGCGCTCCGGCGGGAGTCATGGGTCGAAGGGCGGGTGGAACGGCAGGGCGGCTGCCCGGGCGGATGCGTCGTGCACGCCCTGTCCGGCGCTGACAGGGCGTGCACGACACGCGGAGTGCCGGACAATGGTCACAACTGGGTTCCCGCCCGGAGCGGAGTGCCCCAGGTGGGGCGCCTGGACGGGTACCCCGGCCCGATTGCGGCGGGCCGGGGGCTCCATCTCAGGCATCAGGCTCAGTTCCAGTCGTGGTCGTTGTCGTCGTGGTCGTTGTCGCGGTCGTGGTCGTTGTCGTGGTCGCGGTTGTCGCGGACCACCCGGAAGCTGGCCGCGCCGAGGGTGGGCACCACGCCGAAGCTGGAGCTGTGGGGGCCGACCGTGGTGATGGGAGCGCCGTTGTCGCAGACCACCCCGTTGAACACCTCGACGGTCCTGTTGCTGTCATTGCGGATGTTCAGGCTCGTGGCGCCGCCCAGGAGGAGCACGGTGATGCAGTTGCCCGGGTGGCTGGAGTAGCTCCGCTCGTTGATCTCGATCCGGCCCTCCTCCTCGCGGTTGCGGTCCTCGTGGCGGCCCTCGTGGCGGTCCTCGTGACGGCCCTCGTTGCCTTTGCCCTGGAAGCCGTTGTTGCCCCCGACGTTGCCGACGAAGCCGCCTACGTTGCCGGTGCCCTCGTTGCCCTTTCCTCCGGGGTCGGCACCGGTACCGGTACCGAGCGCGGGCGCCTGGACGGCTTCCGCCTTCTGGACGGCCGGCGCCTGGGCGACCGGCCCGGAGGCGGCCGAGGCGTAGGTGAGGCCGCCCGCGGCCAGGGCCGCGGCGGCCACGACTCCCGCGGTGACAGCGGTGGAGCGGCGGGTCTTCAGCATGCAACTTCTCCTGTCTGAGAGAGACCGGCCCGGACAGCCGGCGCGTGATTGAACGTACTAACCGCCACGATGGCTGTCATATCGGGCAAATCGGCAGGCTGCTCTCAGGGCTCCGAACGGGGGACGCCGGGCGACCGCCCGGGCGGCTGACGGCTTGTGAAATAGCCGCGAAAAAAAGGAACTTGAGGGACAGTTAGCCTTTCAAGGTGATAATCTGATATTTCGTCACTCCTACGGCAGCACGCACCTGGAAAACTGCCGGACAATCAGCTGAGTGACCATCAGAGAAGCCGCGCCGGGCCTAGCGGCGCGGTGCGTGCTGGGCCGAGGGTGTGGCGGGGGTGCTGTCCGTGGCCCGGGCCGGGCCCGCGTTCGCCGCCGTGACGAGGGCGACGACGGCGACCACGGCCGCGGCGACGCCTCTGGCGTACCGTGCGGTGGGGCGTCCGTAGCGTGCGGCTGAGCGTCCGAGCACGGCAACCTCGCAACAACAGCGGCGTATTAAGCACGTTTAATGCGACGCTTAACCTAGGGGCTGGCCAAGCCGAACGGCAAGGGGCATAGGGGGAGTTGGGGGTGCAGGAACGTGACGATCCTGAGACCATCGGGCGGCGGGTGCAGCAGCTGCGGGCGGAACGCGGCCTGACGCAGAAACAGTTGGCGGAGCCCGCCTACACGCCCGCCTATGTCTCGACGCTCGAGGCAGGACGGGCGCGGGCCTCCGACGAGGCGTTGCGGCACATCGCGGGCCGGCTCGGCGTCACCTTCGAGGAGCTGGCCAGCGGGCGCTCCCCCCACCTGGCCACCGATCTGCGGCTGCGGCTCACCGAGGCGCAGCGGACCCTGGCCACCGGCGAGGCGAAGGAGGCGGCCGTCCAGTACGCCGCCCTGTTCGCGGAGGCGGAGACACACGGGCTGGCCGGCGAACAGGCCACCGCGCTGCTCGGGCTCGGGGAGTGCGCCCTCGAGACCGGCGACCTGGTGGAGGCCAGGCAGCACTTCGAGCGCGCCGAGGAAGGGATGGCCTCAGAGCCGCTTCCGGTGCGGGTGCCCGCCCTGCGCGGCCGCGCCGTCGCCCACTACCTCTCCGGTGAACTCCGTTACGCGGTGTACCTGTTGGAGTCCGCCGTCGACGAGCTCAACCGTGGCGGGCTGCACGACCCGGACGCTCTCCTCCTGCTCTACGCCAGCGTCATCGGCCCCTACATGGACATGGGCGCCCACGCCCGCGCCGCCCAGGCCGCCGAGTTCGCCCTCGCGCTCGCGCCGCAGGTCGAGGACCCCGCGCTGCTCGCCCGGATGCACCGCTCCGTCGCCCGTACCCTGCTCGCCGAGGGCCGGGTCGCCGAGGCCGACGCCTCCCTGGCCAAGGCGGCCGAGCTCTACCGCCGGCTCCAGATCCGTACCGAACTCGCCAACTGCCACTGGATGCGCGGCTACGTGTACGCCCAGGACGGTGAACTGGAGCGCGCGGAGCACGAGTTGCGCGAGGCGCTCGCCATGCTGTCCGCCACCCGCGCCGCCCTCTACAGCAGCCAGGCCGCCGTCGAGCTCGCCGACGTCCTGCACCGGCGCGACAAGTCGGAGGAGGCCGCCGAGCTGCTGCACAGGGTGCTCGGGGACCTGTCGTCGGAGCGGGGCGCCGTGCACTCGGCGGCCGCGCACCGCCTGCTCGGGATCATCGCCGAGGACGCCCGGGACACGGAGGCCGCCGAGGAGCACTACGTGCGCGCGCTGAGCCTGCTGGAGCGGGCGGGCGCCGCCGGTGACCTCGCCGACCTGTGCCGGCTGCTCGGCGATCTGCTGCGCCGGACCGGGCGGGTGGAGGCCGCCCTGGACGCGTACCGGACGGGGCTGGGACACCGTACGGCCCCCGGCACCACCACCCTCGGGCCCGCTCCCGCGCAGCCTCCGCTCTGAGCTGCGTCGAAAGCTGTTTCGCCCCCCTCGCCACGGGTAGCCGGACCGAGGCTGAAGGAGGCGGTGAAGGTGCGGCCCAGGGACGACGGTGCGCGTCTCGGCGGTTCCGGCGGCGCACCGGAGGAGCGGCGCCGCCCGAGCGTTCCCGGAAACGCGGCACCGCACCGCAAGGACCCGGCGGAAACCCTGGCCGAGGCGGTACGGGGCGCGACGCCCGAGCGGGTGCCGGAGCGGCTGTGCGCGGCCGCGGTGGACCTGCTGCCGGTGGCCGGCGCGAGCGTGTCACTGCGCAGCGAGGGCGTGCCGGTGCTGGTCGGGGCCAGCGACGACACGGCGGCCGGCGTGGCGGAGATGCAGGCCACGCTGGGCGAGGGGCCGTGCGTGTGCGCCGCCGAGACCACCGCGGCGGTGTTCGCCGGCGACCTCACGGCCGGGCAGGACATGGCGCGCTGGCCGGTGTACGCGCAGCAGGCGACCGGCGCGGGGGTCCGGGCCGCGTACTCGCTGCCGCTCGGCGACTCCGCGGTGTGCGTGGGCACGTTCGACCTGTACGGCACCGACCCCGGCGAGCTGACCGGCCCCGATCTGCACACCGCCCGGCTGCTGGCGAGCGCGCTGACCACGGCGCTGATGTCGCTGCCCCGGGGCGAGGAGGAGATCGGCCGCGCGGGTGGCTTCTGGCTCGGCGGCCTGACCACCGGGCACAGCGAGATCCAGCAGGCCATCGGCATGATCATGGCCCAGCTGGGGATCGACGCCGACGAGGCCCTGGCCCGCCTGCGCGGCCGCGCCTTCGCCTGCGGGCGTACGGTGCTGGAGATGGCCCGAGACGTGGTCGCCCACCGCGAGCGGTTCCACGAGGAGCGGGCCTGAACCGTGGACGGGCGGTCAGGCCTGCGTGCGGGCCTGGGCGCGGATCTGGGTCAGGCGCTGGGCGCCGAGTTCCAGGGCCCGGCGCGTGCTGTCGTCCGGGGGTACGGCTCCGAGCGCGCCGTCGGTGAGCACGATCGCCTCGTCCGCGACCCGTACGGCGGCGACCTCCAGGGTGAGCACGGGCGCCTGCCCGTTCATGTCGCTCTCGCCGGTCAGCGTCACCCGCAGGCCCTGACGGGCGTCCCCGACAGCCGGCAGCGGCAGCTCCTCGACCTGGACGGCCTCGACGCCCGAGCGGGTGGTCGTCGCCAGGAACTGTCCGCAGGTGCCCGGCAGCGTCCGCAGCCAGGCAAGCGCGCGGTCCACGTCCGCCGGGCGGTGGGCGGCGACCTGGTAACGCAGCTGGGCCTGGTCGTCGCCGTCGTCGAGAACGGCCACGGCCAGGCTGCCCGACGGCCGGCCGAGCGGTTCTTCGGTGTACAGCGACTCCAGCAGCCGCTGGCAGTCGGGCGCGGCGGTCGTCGTCGCCTTCAGCAGGCCGTCCCGCCAGGTCGCCGCGCCTTCGGACGGCATCCAGGGCGCGCCGAGATCGGCCTCGTTGATCAGGGCGGCCCGGGCCTGGGCGGCGGTGAGGCCGGGGGTCGGGCCGGCCTCGGTGTTCGGCTCGGTCGAGACGGGAGCGGCGAGCGGGTCCCGGGCCTGCCCCGGCGTGCCAGCCAGGCAGGCGGAGGCGGTGAGCAGCGTGGCCGCGGTGACGGCGACGGCGGCGGGGCGGCGGGCAACCGGGGGGTGGGGCATGTACCCACGGCACCATTGCCTCCGGCGGGTCACCAGTCTGTCCGGTCCGTCCGGGTGAGGGGGTGAGGTGGGTGCGGGCAGCAATGCGGACCGGCATCGAAATGCGCTGCCACGGCCTGAGTGATCGCGCGAAAAAAATGCGTCGCCCCCGCCGCGCGCCCCTGTTACCGTCCCCCACATGAAGCGCGCCCCGTCCTCCCCCTTCCGTACGACGACGCCGGAGTACGTCCCGGTGCGCTGACAGGTGACCTCAAGTCCGAAGCCCCGGGGCGAGTGCCCCGGGGCTTCGGTGTGTGTGCGTCCCGGTTCTCGTCCCGGCCACCACACCATCCGCGAGGAGACCGCCATGCACGACCACCGCCGGCTCGGCCGTGAGCTGGGTCTGTTCGACACCGATCCCCTGATGGGCGCGGGGCTGCCGTACTGGCTTCCGGACGGGGCCGTCGTACGGCACACCCTGGAGGAGTACGTCCGGGAGGCGGAGCGCGCGGCCGGGTACCGGCACGTGTACTCGCCCGTCCTCGGCAAACGGGAGCTGTACGAGCTGTCCGGCCACTGGGACCACTACAGCGACGACATGTTCCCGCCCATGCGGCTGGGGTCGGAAGAGGTCGTGCTGCGCCCCAGCCTCTGCCCCCACCATGCGCTCATCTACCGCTCCCGCTCCCACAGCTACCGTGAGCTGCCGTTGCGGATCGCGGAGTTGGGTGCCATGTACCGCTCCGAGCCGTCCGGGGTGCTGGGCGGGCTGACCCGGGTGCGGTCCATCCAGCTCAACGACGCCCATATCTTCTGCACCCTGGACCAGGCGGTCGAGGAGGCCCGGGCGGCCCTGGGCCTGATCGCCCGCGCCTACGCCGACCTCGGCATCCGGGCCTCCCGGTACCGTCTCTCGCTCCCCGGGGAGGGCGGCAAGTACGTCGCCGACCCGGCCCTGTGGCGGCGGGCGACCGCGATGCTGCGGGAGGTGCTGGAGGAGTCCGGGCAGGAGTACGAGGAGGCGGAGGGCGAGGCCGCCTTCTACGGCCCCAAGATCGACGTGCAGATCACCGACCCCGCGGGCCGTGAGGCCACCCTCTCCACCGTCCAGATCGACTTCCACCAGCCCGAACGCTTCGACCTGCACTACGTCGGCGCCGACGGGGCCAAGCACCGCCCGGTGATGGTGCACCGCAGTGTCATCGGCAGCATGGAGCGCGCTGTCGCGCATCTCGTCGAGGAGCACGCAGGCGCGTTCCCGGTCTGGCTGGCGCCGGTGCAGCTGGTCGTGCTGCCGGTCGCCGAGGGCCAGGTGGAGCAGGCGGAGGCGGTGGTGCGGGAGGCCGCCGCGCGGGGCCTGCGGGCCGAACTCTCCGGTCCCGGGCAGGGCACCCTGGGCGCCCGGATCCGCGCGGGGCGCCTGGTGCCGTACCAGGCGGTGATCGGCGACCGGGAGGCCGGCGCGGGCCAGGCCGCCGTACGGCTGCGGGACGGCCGGCGACCCGGGGCCCTTCCGGTCGACGACCTGCTGCGGCGGATCGGTGACCGGGTGCGGGCGCGCGGCACCGCCCTGTGGGAGTGACCCGGTGACGCAGGGCCTGTCCCGGACCTGGCCTAAGGTCGGTACGACGGAAGGAGACCGCCGTGACCGGTCAGCCCATCCCCGTGATCATCGACTGCGACACCGGTGTCGACGACGCCCTGGCCCTGCTGTTCGCCGTCCGCCACCCGGACCTGGACCTGCGCGCGGTGACGTGCGTGGCCGGGAACACGGACGTCGACGGGGTGGTCCGCAACACCCTGACCGTGCTGGAGCGGGCGGGCGCACCGGACATCCCGGTGGCCCGGGGCGCCGAGCGGCCGCTCATCGAGCCGGCCCGCTCGGCACGGCACGTGCACGGCCACGACGGGATGGGCGACCTGGGGCTGCCCGTGCCCACCCGGGCCCCGGCCGCCGTGGACGCGGTGACGCTGCTGCACCGCGAGATCCTCGCCTCGCCCCGCCCGGTCACCCTGATCCCGACGGCCCCGCTCACCAACATCGCCCTGCTGCTGCGCACCCACCCGGAGGTGACCGGCAACATCGAGCGGATCCTGTTCATGGGCGGGGCGGTGGCCGGCGGGAACGCCACGCCCGTCGCCGAGTTCAACGTCTGGCACGACCCGGAGGCGGCGGCGGTCCTGCTCACCGCCGGGGTGCCGATCACCATGTACGGGCTGGACGTCTTCCATCGGGTCGTCGTCCCCGGCGTCCAGGTACGGCGGCTGCGGGCGAGCGCCGAGCCCGGCACCCGGCTGGCCGGCGAGCTGCTCGCCCACCGGCCGACCACGCAGGGCGGCTCCGCCGAGGCCGAGGCGGCGGGCGGCCTCGGCGACGCGGGCGCGGTCTGCGCGGTCGCCGACCCGGAGGGCATCACCACCCGCCTGCTGCCCGTCGAGGTCTCCCTCGCCCCCGGCCCGGGCCGGGGCCAGACGATCGTCGACCGCCGGCCCCGGCCGGGCGAGTCCGAGATCCACGAGGGCGCCCGCGAACAGGCCCTGGTGGACGTGGCGTTGGACGTGGACGTCGACCGGTTCGTGAAGCTGTATCTGGAGACGGTGGAAAGGCCGTAGGCGGAGCGGACTCAGTCGGTCGTGGCGGGGGCCGGGGCCGGGGCCTGGGGCGTCCACCGTTCCTCGACCCTGGCCACCTTCCAGTACGCCACTGCCGCCGCCCACACGACCACGAACAGGCCGACGACGATGTAGCCGACGTTGCCGAGTTCGAGGCCGAGGAGTTCCATCGTGGCGATGACGAAGGCGACGGCGATGGACAGGCCGGTGATGGCGAGGTTGTAGAAGACCTTGCGCACCGGGTTCGAGAACGCCCACTGGTAGGCGAAGTTCATGAACGTACCGTCGAGGGTGTCGAACAGGCTCATGCCGGCCGCGAACAGCAGGGGCAGGCAGAGGATCGCGTACCAGGGCAGGCCCGCCGCCGCGCCCGAGCCGGCCATCACCATCAGCGTGACCTCGGTCGCCGTGTCGAAGCCGAGGCCGAAGAGGAAGCCCAGCGGGAACATCTGGCCCGGCCGGGTGATGGACCTGGTGAGGCGGCCGAGGACGCGGTTCATGAAGCCACGGGAGTCGAGGTGCTGTTCGAGCTCCCTCTCGTCGTACGAACCCGCCCGCATCGCCCTGAAGACGCGCAGGATGCCGACGAGGGCGACCAGGTTGAGCGCGGCCACGAGATAGAGGAACGTGGCCGAGATCGTCGTACCCATGAAGCCCAGCACCTGGTGGGTGCGGGAGTTCTCGTTCATCACCCGGCCCGCCAGCTGTGTGCCGCCGGCGATCATCGCGGCCAGCACGACCACGACGCTGGAGTGCCCGAGCGCGAACCAGAAGCCCACCGACACCGGCCGCTTGCCGTCGGCCATCAGCTTGCGGGTGGTGTTGTCGATCGCGGCGATGTGGTCGGCGTCGAAGGCGTGCCGCATGCCGAGGGTGTAGGCGGTGACGCCGAGCCCGATGCCGAAGGCCTTGGAGCCGACCTCGTAGTGACCGGGGGCGACGAGGAGGAACAGGATGCCGAAGGCGACGACGTGGAGGGCGGCGATCACAGCCATCAGCCCGGCGGTCTTGACGGTGTCCTCGCGCCGCCAGCGGAAGGAGGCGGCCTTGGTCTCGGGCAGGGTCATCCGGTTCACGCTCCAGCACCTCGTGGATCACTTCGTGAGCTGCCGTGGCCGGTCTCCTGGCTTACGGGTATGACGTCCGCCGCCCCTGGCCTTCCCGGTCGTACGACCAGTGGCCCCGGCGGGTGCCGGACAGGACGGGAACTCCCCGATCACAGTGGCGAGGGCCGCGTCGACATCGCATCGACTTCCCGAACACCACGGCCCGCCCACCGTAGGGGCGCGGGCGGTTGTCTGCATAGCTGCGTACCTGCGCAGGTATCGAAGATCACAGAACGGCGCCTGCGAATATGGCGGTATGCATCTCGTGCCTGCCGACCGCGCGGACCGTCGCACCATCGACGGTCACCGGGTGTGCGACGCCATCGCCGCGATCGGCGAACCCGGCCATGTGCGCGCCTGGGCCGACCGCTTCTCCCTGCTCGCCGACGCCAAACGGCTCGCTCTGCTGCTCGCCCTGTACCGCACCGGCCCGCTCGCCGTGTCCGACCTGGCGATCGCGACGGGAATGAACGACCCCGCGGTGTCGCAGGCGCTCAGGCTGCTGCGGGCCGCGGGGGTCGTGGAGGGGGAGAAGGAGGGACGGGTGGTCAGGTACCGGGTGGTGGACGCGGAGGTTCAGGGCTTGCTCAAGCACTGCGCGGCCGACGGAGGCTGACCGGACCCGCCTCCCCCGGGAGGGTCAGCCGCGCGCGGTCCGCTTCCGGCGCGTCGCGACGACGATGGCCGCGCCGCCCGCGAGGAGCACCGCCGCGCCCCCGGCGATGATGCCGGAGCTGCTGCCGCCACCGGTCTCGGCGAGGTCGCCGCCGCCACCGTCGGGCGTCGGGGCCGCGGCCGGGGTGGACTCGGAGGCGGACGGGGTCGGCGTGCCGGAGGACGTCGACTCCGAGGCGCTCGGGGTCGGGGTGTCGCTGTCCTTGGCCGGGGTCGACGGCTGGGCCGGCGGGACGGACGCGGGGGAGGACGGGGTCGGCGTGGCGGACTCGGTGGAGGTGCAGTCCTTCGTGCCGCCGTTCCAGGCCGCGATCAGCTTGTCCTTGATGACCGGGTGGTCCGGGCCCTTGGGCAGGTCGCCGTGCTCGAAGCCGTCCTTGGCGTCGAGGTCGCCGTCGAACTTCACCGCGCCCCGGTACAGGTCGATCTGCGCGAAGCAGCCCGCGTCGGGCACCGCGATGTCGAGGGAGTCGGTCTGGCCCGGCTTGACGGTCACGGAGTCGAAGTCGATGAAGATCTGCTCGCCGGAGGTGTTGAAGGAGGCGCCGTGGGCGAGGTAGGAGGCCAGCGAGGCGGTGCAGGTGGAGGCGTCACCGGCGGTGCGGACCTTGACGTGGACCTTGCCGTCATCGGTGGGCTTGAGGTTCTGGTCGTCGACCTTCACCGAGTCGTAGAAGTCGGTGCCGTCGAGCGAGAACTGGCAGCGGTCGGTACCGGTCTCCGTGCCCGCGCCCGTGCCCGGCTTGTAGGTACCGCCGGACTTCCAGCCGTCGCCGCCGGGCGCGTCGTTGGCCAGAGCGGCGGAGGCGGCGGCGACGGAGGCCGCACAGAGGGCGAGCGTCGCGACGCCCGTCCCCAGCAGGCGGCGCGTGGTGGCACGTCTCGCTATGGACATGTGTATCCCATCAGGAGTTCTGAGAGTGCTTCAGGCAGCGTGCTGCGGCCTGTGGCAGGCAGAAGCAGGTCGAAGACACCGGGCCCATTGGTCACATGCGCCACAGCGTGTGCACATGGTGGGTCGACCGGCCGAACCCTGTCAACCTGCGTCGCAACAAGGGGAGTTCGGGATTCATCACAACTTCGCCACACTGGGAATGATCTATTCCGCAGAGTGTGAAGGTTCGCTTTCCCGGCAATGTGGACAGGCTTTCCTCTGTCGTCCTTCCCAAGGGAGCCACTGTGAACGACCTCTCGTCCAGGAACCCCGACTGGTGGCGCCAGGCCGTCATCTACCAGGTCTATCCCCGCAGCTTCGCCGACGCCGACGGCGACGGGCTCGGCGACATCCGGGGCATCGCCGAGCGCCTGCACCATGTGGCCGCGCTGGGCGTCGACGCCCTGTGGCTGAGCCCCTTCTACCCGTCCGAACTCGCCGACGGCGGCTACGACATCGCCGACCACCGGGACGTCGACCCCCGCCTCGGCACGCTGGACGACTTCGACGCCATGGTCGCCGAGGCCCACCGGCTGGGCCTGAAGGTCATCGTCGACATCGTCCCCAACCACACCTCGCACCAGCACCCCTGGTTCCAGGAGGCGCTGCGGGCCGGTCCCGGCTCCGCCGCCCGCGACCGCTACGTCTTCCGCGCCGGGCGGGGCGAGCGCGGCGAACTCCCGCCCACCGACTGGCAGTCGGTGTTCGGCGGCAGCGCCTGGCAGCGGGTCCCCGACGGCCAGTGGTACCTCCATCTGTTCGCCCCCGAACAGCCCGACCTCAACTGGGACAACGACGACGTCCGCGCCGACTTCCGCACCACCCTGCGCTTCTGGTCCGACCGGGGCGTCGACGGCTTCCGTGTCGACGTCGCCCACGGCCTGGCCAAGGACCTCACCGAACCGCTGCGTGATCTCAGCGAACTCGGTGACCTCGGCCCGACCGGCGAGGAGTCCCTGGAACACGTACCGCCCGGCAGCCACCCCTACTGGGACCGGGACGAGGTCCACGAGATCTACCGCGACTGGCGCAAGATCTTCGACGCCTACACCCCGCCCCGCACGGCCGTCGCCGAGGCCTGGGTCCCGGACGCCCGCCGCGCCCTGTACGCCCGCCCGGACGAACTGGGCCAGGCGTTCAACTTCGAGTATCTGCAAGCCGGTTGGGAGGCGAACGGGCTGCGCCGAGTCATCACCGACTCGCTGCGCACGGCGCGCACGGCAGGGGCCTCCGCCACCTGGGTCCTGTCCAACCATGACGTCGTACGTCACACCTCCCGTCTGATGCTCCCGCCCGGCACGGACTACGACGCCTGGCTGCTCGCCGGCGGCCGGGCACCCGGGATCGACGAGGCGGCGGGCCTGCGACGGGCCCGGGCGGCGACCCTGCTGATGCTGGCCCTGCCCGGATCCGCGTACGTCTACCAGGGCGAGGAACTCGGCCTGCCCGAAGTGGCCGGTCTGCCCACCGAGGTCCTCCAGGACCCGATCTGGGAACAGAGCGGCCACGTCCGCAAGGGCCGCGACGGCTGCCGGGTGCCGCTGCCGTGGACGACCGGCGGCCCGTCGTACGGCTTCGGCGCGGCCGGCGCCTGGCTGCCCCAGCCGCCGGTCTTCGCCGCGTACGCGGTCCAGGCCCAGGACGGCGTCGAGGGCTCCACCCTGGAGCTCTACCGCAGGGCCCTGCGCCTGCGCCGCAAGCTCCTGGAGGGCGAGTCGCTGACCTGGGCGCCGGACGTACCCGCCGGTGTCCTCCAGTTCGCCCGCTCGGACGGCTGGCGGTGCGTCACCAACCTCGGCGACGAGCCGGTACCGCTGCCGCCCGGGGAGGTGCTGCTGAGCAGCGCGCCACTGCCGGACGCGAGGGTCCTGCCGCCGGACACCACCGTGTGGCTGGCCCGGTGACCCCGGGGCCCGGTGACCCCAGGGCCCGGTGACCCCGGGGCCTGTCGGCCCTAGCCCGCCGACGGGCTGGGGCCGGCGGCGGCGCCTCCGGCGGCGTTGCCTCCGGCGGCGTTGCCGCCGGCGATGGCGTCGATGTCCAGCGGGGTGGACGTCTCGGTCGGCGGCGCGGTGAGCACCACCTGCGGCTGCCCGGCGGGCGGGACCGGCGGGGTCACTTGGGCGCCCGGCAGCTTCGGCGGGTTCGTCTGCGTGTTGAGGGTCGTGTCGAAGTCGACCAGGCCCGTCTTCTCCATGACCGTGATGTGGTCGAGGACGGTGTCGTTGGCCTGGTCGGCGAGGGCGCGCACCAGCGAGTTCTTGGTGGTGGAGCGGATCTTCGCGATGGTGTTGAAGATCGATCCGTGTGTCATCCGCAGGATGTTGGCGAAGTCGGTGTCGAACTGCTTGCCGCTCTCAGCCTTCAGCTGGGTGACGAAGCCCTCCTGCTGTGGGCTCGCCACGTTGGGGATCGTGATGTTCAGCATGGGGGCGATCTTGCGGCAGGAGGCGTCCAGTGCGGCGTGGCCGTCGATCAGGTGGTTGCTGGCCGTCTTGACCGCCGGGCTGCTGCCCTTCTGAAGCCCGATCTGACCGAGCGGGTACTCCCACAGTCCGGCCGCGCGCACCTTGACCACGAAGTCCCGGTCGCCCTCCGTCAGCGGTCCCCACTGGGTGTTGGCGATGACCCGGGACTGGTCGCTGGAGACGGTGGACACCCCGAGCATGCTCGGGTAGACCATCGCGGTGAGCGTCACCGCCATGGCCCCGCCCACGAAGAGAGTTCCCGTCGCGTTTCGCGAAAAGCGCACCGTGCCTCCTGCCCGGCAGTGGATCCCACCCGCAAGGCGAGCGGTTCGGACGCACAGCAGTACGGATGGGGAAGCCAGGCGACTCTATGGTTTCGGTAAAAAGTTGTGGGAGTTCTCGGCGGCGACCCACCTTTCCGCTCGTCGACCCCCTTTCCGTTGACCGAACATTGACCAGTCGCGGGGAGAGTCCAGAGGGGCCCCGGCTATACCTTCGCCGCATGTCCATGTCACCACGGCCCGGACGGCCCGCGCGGGCTGCCGCCCCCCTCCCCGTGCTTCCCTACCGCAAGCCCACCAAGGGCCGCGACTACTGGGTCCTGGACGACGTCCTGCCGGACGTGGACGCCGTACGGCAGCGGTGTCTCGCCAAGGACGACTGGGTCGAGGGATATCCGTACACGCAGGAGACCTGGCCGGGGCTGCGGGCCATGCCGGGGCTGGAGCCGGGTGAACTGGGGCGGATCGAGCGGCTGGTGAAGAAGGCCACGGGCGCCCGGGAACTGTGGGTGCAGCAGGCGCCCGGCGGCGGCACCCTCAACCACAACTGCGTGCAGGTGGTGGGCGAGGGGGAGAGCGAGCCCCGGCCGCACACCGACTCGCGTGCCCTGTGCCGCTACGCGGCCGTGCTCTACCTCAACCCGGGGGTGCCCAAGGACTGCGGCACCGGCTTCTACCGGCAGTCCCTGCCCGGCGGACGCCTCGGCGGCAACGTCGTCCAGGCCCCGCACAACAACCTCGTCGAGGCCCTCGGCACCCGGTTCGTCGCCCCGGACGCCTTCGAGGAGGACGTGCGCGTCCCCCACAAGTACAACCGTCTGCTCCTCTACAACGCCAACCTCGTGCACAGCGCGACCGGTTACTTCGGCAAGACGCTGGAGGAGAAGCGGATGACGGCGGTCTTCTTCTGGATGGCCTGAGCCGGTCCGCGGGGCCGCGGTCCGGCCGGTGGCCGGGTGCCTCAGTACCGCAGCGCCCGCGCCACCACCGTCTTCACCTGTCCCGTCAGCTTGCGGTGACTCTGGGCCGTCGCCTTGCCCGACTTCCCGGCAGCCACATCGGAGACCGTCACGACGGTCGTGTCCAGGAGGTTCCCGCCGCTGTCCGTGAAGTTGACCTGGACGGCGAAGGACTTGGTGGAGCTCGCCTTGTTGACGGCCGTGACGTCGACCGTCGTATGACCGTCGGATGTCGAGGCCGGGGTGCCCAGTGTCACCGCGTCCTTGGCGTTGACGCCGCCCTTCACCTCGTTCAGCTTGTTCCCCGCCTCGGCGGTCGCCGAGGCCAGCGCCGACGCGCCCTGCGAGGCGAAGGACGCCGCCTTGCTGACCGCGGACGTGGGGCTGCTGGAACTGTTGCCGTTCGAGCAAGCGCTCAGCCCCGCGCCCAGGCATGCGACGAGCGCCAGCACCGTGCCTGTCCGTAGACCCGTCATTCCGCACTCCGTCCGTGTCCTGGCCCCCGCCGTTCTCCCGTCCAGTCAAGGACCGCGACCGCGATCGCGCATGCCGGGTCATCCGTACGGCGTACCGCCGCACGCACAATGTCGACCAGCGAGCTCGCCGCGGACGGCGTCCACAGCCTGTGCACGCAGGTGAACCCGGACAAGCTGAGCGGCTTGCGTCCCGACGATCCACTGGCGGCCTCGTGACCATGGCGCGCTTTTCGTCGTCTGACATGGCGTAAACAAAAGCTCGTAGGACAGGATGCCCAGGTGAACGACGACTACATGGAGCAGTCCGCCGGTCTGCGGTCGGATCGGATCGCGGAGTGGTGTGCCGTGGGCGGGCTGCTGCTCGCGGGGGCCGCCTGGGCCGCCCGGGCGGTGTGGCAGGTGCGGCTCTCGCTGGCCGGGGAGCCGGTGTCGGGGCCGCCGGACCAGGGGGACGGCGTGCACCGGAAGCTGACCGCGCTGGAGGACTCGTACCACGTCGTCAGTGCGCTGGGGGACGGTGCCGCGCTGATCTGCGCGCTGGCGTTCGTGTCCTGGATGTGGCGCGTCCGGGACAACGCGCGCGCCCTCTCGCCCGAGCCGCCGCGCTATTCCGGGTTCTGGGTCTACCTGGGGTGGGTCGTGCCCATCGTGAACCTCTGGGTGCCGCGCGGCATCATCGCCGACGCCTACGAGAAGAGCGTCCCGGGGCGGCCCGTGCCGCGCTCGCTGAACGTGTGGTGGGGGCTCTGGGTGGCCGGCATGCTCAGCGGTGTCGGCCTGATGTACACGGACTCCACGGACAAGGTCATCGAGCGCGCCTACACCGGGGTCTGGCCCCTCCTGGTCTGCGAGACGGCTGTCATCGCCGCCGCCGTCGCCGGAGTCTGCGCCGTCCGCGCCATCACCGCAGCCCAGCACAACCACCCGGCAACCGCCCCCGCGACCTCGCACTCCGCCCCGGTCGGCTCGGCCCATTCGCAGTCCTGACCCGAGGAGCGGGCGCCGCCCACCGCACCCTTGCCGGTGCGGCCGCGCTCGTCGGCGCCCGGTCGAAATGTCCCCCGAATCCCCTCCGGTGTCCTTTGTCCCGTTCATGCGTAACGATGGGGTAAGGCCGGTTCCGTGATCGGTCGTATGGCCGGATGCTCTCACTGAGGGGGCCGATATGGCTGTGGAAATACCTCCCCTGATCAAACCCTCCACGCTCAGGCGTCGCGGGGGCCTGCTGGGCGAATGCATGGCGGAGTTCCTGGGGACATTCGTCCTGATCTCGTTCGGAGCCGGTTCCGTGGCCGTGGCCGTCGCCGGACTGCCCGGTTCGGGCCGCACGGAGTCGCCCACCACGATCTTCCTCGCCGCCGGCGACTGGCTGCTGATCACGTGGGGCTGGGCCATGGCCGTGGTCTTCGGCATCTACGTGGCCGGAGGCGTGAGCGGTGCTCACATCAACCCGGCGGTGACGCTGGCGTTCGCGGTGCGCCGCAAGTTCCCCTGGATCAAGGTCCTGCCGTACTGGCTGTCCCAGGTGGTCGGCGCCTTCGCCGGGGCGGCCCTGGTCTTCGCCGTCTACCACGACGCGATCAACGCCTTCGACGCCGCCTCGAAACCGCCGAAGACGAACGGGCACACGCTCGCCACGTTCTCGATCTTCGCCACCTTCCCGGCGCCGTACTTCCACGGCGGCGTCTGGGGACCGCTGATCGACCAGATCGTCGGCGCAGCCTTCCTCGTGATGCTGGTCGCGGCCGTCATCGACCTGCGCAACACGGCGGTGCAGGCGAACCTCGGCCCACTGGTGATCGGCTTCGTGGTGGCCGCCATCGGCATGTCCTTCGGGACGAACGCCGGCTACGCCATCAACCCGGCCCGTGACTTCGGCCCGCGCCTGCTGACCTGGCTGGCCGGCTGGCAGAGTCTGGCCTTGCCGGGGGATGGTCCATGGTTCAGCAATTACTTCTGGATCCCGATCGTCGGACCGCTCGTCGGCGGAGTCATCGGGGTCCTGGTGTACGACCTGTTCATCGGCGACGTACTCCACATCCGCGCCCAGCTGGGCGAGTTGCCGGAAGTCGGGCGCACCCGGCCCACCGAGGGCACGGACGAGAAGTAGCCGGCCGGGCGCTACTCCACGCGGCCACCGAACGCCGCCGCGCCTTCCCGGCCCTTGGCCTGGTTCTCCGCTGCGTACGGCCGCAGTTCGGCCTCGTACCCGGCGAACGCGGCCGCGTGGTCGCCGCCCGCCCCGGCCAGGTGCCGGGCCAGTACCCGTGCGCCGATCAGCGCCTGGGACGTGCCCATGCCGCTGGTGGGCGCGGCGCAGTACCCCGCGTCGCCGAGCAGCGCCACCCGGCCGTCCGACCAGCGGTCCAGGTGGACCTGGCAGGCCGAGGAGAAGTAGAAGTCGTCCGCCTCCGTCATCGCCTTCAGCAGCCGGGGCGCCTCCCAGCCGTGCCCGGCGAACGCGTCCCGCACCGCCTCCTCCTGCTCGCTCCGGCCGCGCCGGTCCAGCGCGGGGGACTCGGTCGCGAAGGAGAGGCTCACCGACAGCCGCTCCGCATCCGCCCCGCTGAACATGTAGACCGCCGTGCCCTTGCCCTGCTGGAGCACCCCGCTGTGGTCCAGCCCGAGGAAGTTGTCGGTGGTGAACCCGGCGCCGGACATCCCCAGGTGGCGCAGGGCCTCGGCGTGCGGCCCGAACGCGAGCCGCCGCACCTTGGAGTACAGCCCGTCAGCCCCGAAGACGAGGTCGAACTCGCGGGTGGCACCTCGCTCGAACTCGACCGTGACGCCGGACTCGTGCTGGGTGAGCGCGCTGATCGAGTCGTCGAACACGTACTCCACGTCGGCGGCGGTGATCCGGTGCAGGATCTGGGTCAACTCCCGCTTGGGCACTTCGAGGTCACCTGCGAACACCTCCGCCGGTAACTGTCCGGCCCCGGCGCCCGTCTCGTCCAGGAGGGCGGTGCCGCGCATCCGTGTGTCGTGGCCGCGCACCTCGTCGAGGATGCCCAGCTCGTCGAGCACGTCGAACGCGGCACCGCGGAAGTCCACGGCGTATCCGGTCTCCCGGAGGGACGGCGCACGCTCGACCACGGTGACGTCGTACCCGTCGCGGAGCAGGAAGTGGGCGAGGGCCGGACCGGCCACGCTCGCACCCGAGATCAGAACCCTGTTGTCGGTCATGGGACGACCGTAGAGGGGATTTGACCATATGGTCAATCCGCTTGGTCAAACCATGCGGATAAACCATTTGGCCAATCCCCGGCTATGCTGCCTGCCATGGGAAACCGAGAGGACCTGCTCGCCGGAGCCAAACAGTGCCTGGTGGAGCGCGGCTGGGCGCGCACTACGGTGCGGGACATCGCGGCGGCTGCGGGAGTCAGCCACGCCGCAATCGGCTACCACTTCGGTTCCCGGGAGGCGCTGCTCACGCAGGCTCTGGTGGAGGCGGTGGACGAACTCGGCGACGAGCTCGCCGGGCACGCCGCGGAGGGCCACCCCGAGGAGCGCTGGCAGGCGCTGATCGACAGCTTCTCGACCCATCGGTCGCTGTGGGTGGCCCAACTCGAGGCCGCCGTACAGGCCGAACGCTCCCCGGCGGTCCGCAAGCACCTCGCCGAGGGCCTCCGACTAGGTCGGGAGGGCCTCGGCGGTCAGGTGCCGCTGGCTCTGCTCGGCGGCCTGATGCTCCAGTGGCTGGTGGACCCCGAGCACGCCCCGTCCGGCGCCGAGGTGGTGGCGGGACTGCGCGAACTGGCGCAGTGACGGGGCGTGGAGGCGCGGGGCCGTGCCGTCAGCCGGCGGGCTGCTGGGCCTTGGCCTGGACGTGGGCGACGTAGCGGACGGTGAAGACCATCGGGACGGCGAAGCCGGCGATCTGGACGAGGGTGGCCGGGGTCGAGTGGGCGTTCCCGGCGTGGGCCACGAAGGCGAGGACGGCGGCGGTCACGGCGAAGGCGGCGGTCCATACGGCGGTGATGACGACGTTGGTCCGGATGAACGGCTTCAGCCCCCACACCTCGCGCGGGGTGGTGCGCTTGGCGATGCCCAGCGTGAACGGCTTGCCGATGGCGAGGGAGACCCCGGCTACGGCCGCGAGGGTTCCGGAGGAGAGGGCCGCGGAGTAGTCGTGCACGCCCGAGTGCGGGTCGGCGAAGGCTATGACGGCCAGTACGGCGAAGAAGGCCGCCGAGCCCAGCTCGATGATCAGCGCGTCGAACCCGGCACCGGCCCGCACCTGCTGGCCGATCACCGCCGCCGCGACCACCAGGGCGGCGAGCGCGCCCCACTGCCAGCTGCCGGAGGGCAGCACCGCGAAGACGATCCACGGGAGGAAGGTGCGCAGGTAGGACATGAGGGTTTCGCTCCGTTTCGGCGTTGCTTGCCGGGCTTGCGTTCTCCCGCTGCTTTCTCTTCTGACATGTCAAAAGTAGAAGGTCCATGAGTGACATGTCAATACTGGAATGTAAGGTGTTGGCATGAGCCTTCGACACGCGCTGCTCGGCCTCCTCGCGGAGCGCCCCGCGAGCGGCTACGACCTGCTGAAACTGTTCGAGACGTCGCTGGCCAACGTCTGGCCGGCCACCCAGAGCCAGATCTACACGGAGCTCACCAAGCTCGCGGACGCCGGTCTGATCACGGTGACGGCCGAAGGCCCGCGCGGCCGCAAGGAGTACGCCCTCACCGACGACGGCATGACCGAGCTGCGGCACTGGCTGACCGAGACCCGCCCGCAGCGCACCGTCCGCAGCGACGTCCTGCTCCGCGTCTTCTTCCTCGGCGTGCTGCCCCCCGAGCAGGCCCGGGCCTACCTGACCGAGCTGGTCGAGCTCTCCGACCAGGTCCACGACGACCTGCGCCACCTGGTGGACTCCATCGACTGGGACGAGGGCGACCTCTCGGTCTACGGCCGGATCGTCCTGGAATACGGCCTGCGGTTCAACGCCATGCGGCGGGAGTGGGCCCAGTGGGCGGCGGGGCTGATCAAGTAGGTGCCCCTCCCTCGAACACCGTGTGACACAGAGCACAGGAACTCCCCGCGTTCCGCAGTGAGTACCAGATGTGAGGCGGCAACCGGAACGAGGAGAGTCAGTGCGTGCGCGCATACGGGCAGGGGACCGCGAAGCCTTCGCCGAGCTGTACGAGCAGTACGCGCGGGCGGTCTACAACCACGCCCTGCGGCTGACCGGCGACTGGGCGGAGGCCGAGGAGGCGATGTCCGAGACCTTCCTCGCCGCCTGGCGGGCCCGCGGGACGGTGGAGCCCGAGGGCGGCTCGCTCAAGCCCTGGCTGCTCGGCATCGCCACGCACAAGGCACGCAACGCCAACCGCGGTGTGCGCCGCAGGCTCGCCTTCCTGGCCCGCAGCCCGGAGCCCCGGCCGGTCGAGGACTTCGCGGACGAGACGGCGGGCCGCATCGACGACGCCCGCCGGCTCGCGCTGGTCCACGACGCGCTGCGCCGGCTGCGCCGCCAGGACCGGGAGGTGCTCACCCTGTGCGTGGCCTCCGGGCTGGACTACCAGCAGGCGGCCGAGGCCCTCGGCATCCCGGTCGGCACCGTGCGGTCGCGGCTGTCGCGGGCCCGCGCGCGGCTGGCCCGGCTCAGCGCCTCCGGTGAACCCGACCGCGAAAAACCGGAACCGCCCCAGCCCCGCGGAGAGATGGAGAGTGAGGCCGCCTTCGCGGCCCTGTTCCTTCAGGAGGAAACCCCATGAACGCTGACGACCTGCCCGGCGCCGGCTCCGCCCGGAGCGAGGCCGAGGAGCTGCTGTCGGCCCCGGCCGAATGGGACCTCCCCCGGAACCGGCACCTCCACCACAAGGACGTACTGATGCAGCGCATCGACCAGGACCTGAACCCCTCCCCGCGGACGGCCGGGGCACCGCGCCGCCGCAAGCTGCTGCGCCCCGCCGTGCTGCTGCCCGCCGCGTCGATGGCACTGGCCGGGGCGCTGGTCGTCACCCTCTCCGGCGGTGGCGGGTCCACGCCGAAGGGCGGGACGGCCACCGCGGGACCGGCCCGGGCCAACCACGCGTCCGTGACGCTCGGCCGGATCGCCGCCGCGGCCATGGAGACCGACACCAGCCCGGTGAAGGACGGGCAGTTGGTCTACGTCAAGACGCTGCTCCGCGCCAACAAGGGCACGTTCGAAGGTCCGGTGAAGCTCGGCGCCCTGCACACGCTGGAGGAATGGACGGTGCAGAACCCCGCCCCCGTCAAGACCGCCGGGTGGCTCAAGGAAACCGGCAAAGACGCTGTGATGCCCGGTGAGACGATCCCCATCGAGGAGGGCGGCGACCCTGTCCCGGCGGGCTGGAACCGCCCCACCTACAAGTGGCTGGCCTCCCTCCCGACCGACCCCGACGCCCTGCTCCGCCTGGTCTACTCCAAGACGAAAGCGGACGAGACCGAATCGCACGACCAGGCCGCCTTCGACAAGATCGGTGACCTGCTGAGCGGGACGATCATGCCCGCCGCGAACAACGCCGCGCTCTACGAGGCCGCCGCGAAGATCCCCGGCGTGACCGAGCTCCCCGACGTCAGCGACGCCGCCGGCCGGCACGGCCTCGGCATCACCCGCGAGGACCCCAGGTCCGCGATCCGCGACGTCTGGATCTTCGACAGGCACAGCCTCGCCTACCTGGGCGCCCGCTCGTACATCACCAAGGACAGGAAGAAGGAGCCGCGGCCCACCACCCTCTTCGGTGTCACCGCCGTCATGGAACGCGCGGTCGTCGACCACCGCGGCGGCGAACCGGCCAAGAAGGCGAGCTAGGACAGTCCCTGACCCGCCCTCGGCAATGTCCAGGGCCGGGAAACTGCCGGACTCCGCACAAGCGAGCGCGGCCCCGCCGATGACAGGCTCCGTCCATGACCGATGTCCGGGAAGTGACCTGTCTACCCCCGCGGAAGCGGACCCTGTGGTTCTTCGTCGTCCTCGGAGCGGCCGGGGCGGCCCTGGCCGGGGTGCGCCTGGCGTACTGGGGCGGGCTCATGGACGTGTGGCCGGTCCCCGGCCTGCTGATGGCGCTGATGGGCGTCGTGGCGCTCCACGGGGTCACCGCCCGGGTGAGCGCCGACGCGTACGGTCTGCGGATCCGCACGCTGTGGGGGACCCGGAGCGTGCCCTGGCGGGACGTCGCCGGCCTGCGGGTGCACCTGAGGTACGCGAACAACCCGCGGGTCCCCGAATCCCGTCGCGTCGGCCTGGCGCTGCGCGACGGCCGCAAACGGCTCCTGCCGCTGCCGCGGAGCGCGTCGTCCGACGACCCCGAGTTCGACGCGACGCTGGAAGCGCTCCGCACGCTGCACCGCCGCCACGGGACCCCGGAGTCCGGTCACGTCCCCGTCGTCTCGTACCGCACCGCCGGGCGCGGCTGGGCGGGGTCGCTGAGCCTGTGCGCGCTGCTGCTGGTGTGCGCCGGGGTGGCCGCGTGGTTCGTGCCGAACGCCGCGTCGGCGGAATTGGCGTGGCGGTCGGCCCGCCCGTGCACCGCGGCGACGCCCGCCTCGGCGCGCGCCGACTGTCTGACCACCGTGCCGGCCGTGATCGCCCGCACCGACGCCAACAGGCCGAAGAAGAGCAGCTGGCTGTACTTCGTCGGCAGCAGGCCGACGGCGCGGGTCGAGGTCTCCCGGGAGGCCGCGCAGGGGTTCCGTCCCGGTGACCGTGTCGAACTGACCGTCTGGCGCGGTGCGGTGCGGGAGGTCAGCGGAGCGCACTACGTGTGGCACGAGCACGTTCCGGGCGCCGGGGACGTGGCCGCCGTGGCCGCCGTGTTCGCCCTCGCCGCCGGCTACCCCGCCGCCCAGGTGCTGCTGCGGCTGCGCGGGCGCCGGCTGCCCGACGACGAGGTCCTTCCGTCGGCGCTTCCCTTCGCGGGCGCGCTCGTCGGCACCGCCCTGTGGCTGCTGCCGCTCTGCTACCTCCACCCCACCACTCTGTTCACCTCTCCCGTCGCACTCACCTGGGCCGCCTCGGGCTCCCTCGCCACACTGGCCCTCCTCACCTGGGCCTGGCGGAGCACGCGTGTGCGTACGCCCCAACAGGCCGCGGGGAGCGAGGAGTCCGCCGCCCGGGAGGCGCACGAGGTCTTCCTGGCCGCCCGTTTCCTGGAGCACACCGACTACAACCCGCACGGCTTCGGCACCCACATCGCCCTCGGAGACGGCCCGTCGGCGGTCACACCCGGCCCGGGCAGGTTCGCCGCGAAACGCATCCCGGTGGAGCGGCTCGCCATGAGAACCGTGCGGCGCGCCCGGGGCAGTGACGGCGACACCGTGCCCAGGAGCTGGCACATCGCCGAACTCGACGACGCGGGCAGAACGGTCCGCCTCGCCGCCGCCCCGGCCGACCTCGACCGCATCGTCCGCGAGCTGAACCTGGTGAGAGCCACCGCGAACACCTGAGGCGCGCGGCGGCACGCTTGAGGGCGGTCGGCCTACGACAGCCCGGACGCGCGGAGGACCGCTCGCGCCGTCTCGGTGTCGATGCGCTCGCCCAGCCGCCGGAACGCGTCCTCTCCGTGCAGCAGGGTGCCCCGGTGCACGGAGCGGCGCAGGCCGGTGTCGAGTTCGTGCCACAGGAAGGGACTGGCGGCCAGCACGCGGGTGTCGAGTTCGAGGCGTCCGCCGTGGGCGTCCCGCAGGACGAGGCGGGTGGCGATGCCCTCGGACTGCCGTACGGACACCAGCGCGTCCGTCCGTACCACCCGCCGGCCGAACGAGCCGCGCACCATCAGCCAGCCGGGGCCCGCGGTGACCCGCGGCGGCAGCAGGACGGCGAAGACGGCGGCGGACAGGGCGAGCCACAGTGCGGCGCGGGCGACGGTGAGGGTGCCCGCGTCCCAGTCGACGAGGACGGTCAGCGCGCAGAAGGCGAGGGCACAGCTCGCCGCGAGCCGGGCGCCGCCGCGCCAGTGGCGGTCGGTGACCGGGCCGTCGCACGTTCCGCTTCCTCGCATGCCATCGACGCTAGGCGGCGTCGTGCCCCTGGGTGAAGGGCGCTGACGGTGTCCTGACGCGATGAGGTCCGGTCTTGACGGGGTCCTGACGCGGACGTTGATGTGCAGCCGGGATTTTCAGCCCGGATTTTCAGCCGACGTGGACGCGGGGGCGGCGGGCCCGGTCCGGTTCCGCTTCGCGCAGCACCTCGCGGGTGACGGGGGCGACCTCGCCCTGGCCGAAGAGGAAGAAGCGCAGGAAGTTGGCGAGGGGGGCGCCCTCGGTCCACTCGAAGTAGATGTGCGGGATGCAGCCCGTGGTGTCGCGGACGTGCAGGAGGAGGGCGGCGAGGGCATTGGGGACGGAGGAGGACTCCAGGGTCAGGACGCGGTACCGGCCGTGCAGTACCTCGCCGCGTACGGTCAGCTCCGCCTCGAACTCGGAGGGGTCGGTGACGGTGACCTCGGCGAAGACGAAGTCCTCCTGTTCCGGGAGGTCGTTGTCGGCCCGGATCTGGTTGATCTTGTCGCGGTACTCGGCCTTGTCCCGCTCGCCGGGCTCGTTGGCGAGGAAGCGGATGCGCCGGTGGGAGATGTCGCGGACGAACCGCTGCGCCATGTCGTCCAGCGTCACGTCGGTCACGCGCAGCTCGAAGGCGCGGGCCAGCCGGGACAGCAGCGAGACCAGGATGATGCCGACGATGAAGCAGGCGCCGATCTTCACACCGTCGGGGCGTTCGATGACGTTGGCGACGGTGACGTAGAGCAGGACCGCGGACACGACCGCGAAGCCGGTGGTCCAGCCGTGTTGCAGGGCCTTGTGCGAGGCGATGGTCACCGCGATCGCCGCGGAGGACATCAGGACCAGCACACCGGTGGCGTAGGCGCCGCCCTGCGCGTCCACGCTGGCGTCGAAGATCCAGGTGACCAGGAAGGCGATGACGGTGAAGACGATGACCATGGGCCGTGCGGCGCGGGCCCAGTGCGGGGCCATGCCGTAGCGGGGCAGGTAGCGCGGCATCAGGTTGAGCAGGCCGGCCATCGCGGAGGCGCCCGCGAACCACAGGATGGCGATCGTGGAGACGTCGTAGACCGTGCCGAACGCGTTGCCCAGGTACTCGTGGGCGAGGTAGGAGAGCGCACGCCCGTTGGCCCGGCCGCCCGGCTCGAACTCCTTCTCCGGGATCAGCACCGTGGTGATGAAGCTGGTGGTGATCAGGAAGACGCTCATGATCAGCGCGGCGGCCGTGAGCAGCTTCTTCGTGTCCCGGATCCGGCCCTTCGGGTTCTCCTCCGTGTCACCCGGGTCGCCCCGGACGTGCGGCATGACGGCGACGCCGGTCTCGAAGCCGGACAGGCCCAGCGCAAGCTTCGGGAAGACCAGCAGGGACAAGCCGATCATGACGAAGACGCTGCCGTGCTCCGCGGTGAGGGCACTGGTCCAGTCGGTGATCAGGTGTTCGGCGGTGAGCACGTGCCAGAGGCCGGCGACCACGACCACGGTGTTCAGCCCGAGGTAGAGGACCACCAGGGCGAACGCGACGCCGATCGCCTCCAGGAAGCCCTTGAGGAACACCGCGCCGAGCAGTGCCACCAGCAGCAGGGTGAACAGCATCTGCTTGCCGTGCAGGGCGTTGGTCAGATGCGGGTTCTCGACGAGGTGCGTGGAGGCGTCGGCGGCCGACAGGGTGATGGTGATCAGGAAGTCGGTGGCCGCGAAACCGAGCAGGGTGAGCACGAACAGCTTGCCCTGCCAGAAGGACAGCAGCCGCTCCAGCATGGCGATGGAGCCCTGCCCGTGCGGGCTCTCCTCCGCCACCCGGCGGTACACGGGAAGCGCGCCCGCGAGGGTGACCACGACGAGCACGAGCGTGGCGATCGGCGACAGCAGGCCCGCGGCGAGGGCCGCGATGCCGGGCTGGTAGCCGAGGGTGGAGAAGTAGTCCACGCCGGTCAGGCACATCACCCGGTACCAGCGCTGACCCTTGTGCGGGGGCTCCGGCTTGGCGTACGGGCCGGTGTGACCGCCGAGCTTGCCCATGTCGGACAGGCCCTCCAGCATCCACGTCCGCAGCCGGCTCTGCGGCGGGTGTTCGGTGGCGGCCATCGGCGTGCTCTCTTCTGCCGTGCGGCTCAGCGTGTGTGGTTTTCGGCCAACACGCGGAGAACGGCACCAGCGTAAGCAGAGAGTGACACAAGGGCCCACGCGAGAGTCCGCCGATCGCGTCAAGGGCTCGTGCCCGTGGTGCGCGGTCCCGGAATCTCCGCGTCCGCGGCGTCCGCGGGCGCCCTGGCGAGCGGCCCTCGCCGCGGGCCTGCTGCCGCCGCACGTGAACGGTGGCGAACGGTTCGGCCGAGGGGCGTGGCGCTACTTGTGCTTTCCGCTGCCCTTGTCCTCGTTCGACCGGCCGTTTCCGGACGTGCCGTTTCCTGAGGTGCCGGTGTTGCCGGACGTGCCGTTGCCGGGGTTCGCGGAGCCCGCGCCCGGGTTGTTACCGCCCGGCGTGGCCTTCGCCCCGGCCAACTGGGCGGAGCAGTACGCGGCGACCTTGTCCTTTCCGCCGGCGGCCGCGACGAGCCGCTGCCAGGCCGTCGAGCCGAGCGCCTTGCCGCGGTTCTCGACCTGCTCGTAGGCGCGGCAGTGCGCCTCGGTGTCCTGGGCGGTGGCCGGGCGGTCCGTCGGCCCGTGGCCGCCGGCGGACGTGGGCGGGGCCGCACCGCCCGGTCGGTCCGGGGCGACCGACGACGGGTGCGCGGTTCCCCGTCCGGCGTCGGCTCCGTCCGCGGACGAGCCGACCGAACCGATGGCCGCCACCGCGACACCGCCCAGGGTGAGGCTGGCGAACACCACGCCGAACGTCGTCTTCACCGAGCGCCCGGCACGCCGCTCGGCGGGCAGCCGCCAGTCGTCCCGGCGCCGGGTACGCGCCTTGTGCGCGCCCGTTCCGCGGGCGGCCCGGAACGCGGCCAGGGCCCGCCGCTCGGCCTCGGGGGCGAGACCGTCGTCGCGTAGGGCGGTGGCAAGGGCCGTTTCCAGCGCGGCGGAGTCACGTACGTCCCACGGGCCGGACACGGCGTCACCGGGATGCGCACGCCGACGGCCACGGCCCGGAACTCCGCCACCGCTCAGCCGCTCACCCATGTCCGCATCCGTTCGTGTCCGACAGGTTCGATCCGTTCGCCGTTCATTTCGACTCACCCAGCGTCCGGGACGCCTCATCCGTCACACCCTCGTCCGCCTTGCCGCCGAGACCCAGCTGATGAGCGAGGCGTTTCAGGCCCCGGTGGGCGGCGGTGCGTACCGCTCCCGGGCGCTTGCCGAGGACGCGTGCGGCAGCGGGACCGTCCAGGCCGACGACCACGCGCAGGAGCACCGCCTCGGCCTGGTCCCGAGGCAGCCCGCGGACCAGTTCCAGGGCACGCTCGGTGGAGAGGGACTCCAGGGCCTGCTCATGGGTGCTGTGCGGGCCGGCCAGGTCCAGTACGTCCTGTTCGGTCCCGCCCGCCCGGGGCCGCACGCGCTGCCGGCGCAGATGGTCCAGGGCCCGGCGCCGGGCGATGGTCGCCGTCCAGCCGCGGAACCCGGCCCCGTCCCCCTTGAAACGCCCGAGGTCACGGGCGATCACCAGCCAGGCGTCGGACGCCACGTCCTCCGCGTCGTCGCCGACGAGGCCGCGCAGATAGCCGAGCAGGCCCGGCTGCACGATCCGGTAGGCGACCGCGAAAGCGGCCTCGTCACCGTCCTGGGCCCGCGCGACCGCCGCGCCCAGTTCCCCGTCGTACGCCTGTACGCGCCGGGGTTGCCGTACCTGGCCCAAGACCGTCCTCGTTCGCACCGGTTCCGCAGCGAGTCCATGCCCTCCGCCGCGCTCCGGTCGCGTCGACGGCCCCCATGGTGACCAGCGTCCGCCCTCACGGAAGTGTCACAACATGTCGCGAGCCCTTCACGTGGTCGCCGGCGCCGCTCACCCCAACGACGCCCCGCCGCGCAGCCGTTGGCGGCACGAGAGCCGGTGCGGCGGTTCGAGACGGCCCGTCGCGCCGGGGACCGGCGTCCGCGCCGGGTGATGTTTCGCGACGGCCGGGCGCTGCATGAGTCGCGAGCCCCCGCTCCCCAGACCTCTCTCCGTGCCGCTCCTCACTCCCCCCGTGGGCGGCACGGAGAGAGCCGGAGAGAGCCACAGCGGGCCGCGTAATGCTTCGGCGCCCCCGTGCGCTCCTTCTGGCATGAGTACGCACCTCCGCCTGCGAGCGGTGCCGCCCCCGGCGCTGCGCAACAGCGCGACCTGGCTCGACCGGATGTTCGAGGACGACTCGGAGACCGTCCGGCACCACCTGGACCAGGAACGCATCTACGCCGGCCCGCCCCCGCGCCGTGCCGAGGACCGGCCCCGGACCCAGGTGGTGCTCGGCGGCCGGCCGGTGTTCCGCCCCGACCCGCGCAAGCCGCCGCTCCTGGTGCTGACGGCGGCCCAGACCCGCCGGGTGGCCAAGTTCCTCGCTACGGCCGACTTCGACGCGCTGTGGCTGTTCGCCCGCGACGAACTGCTACCGCGCTACGGCGGTGTGTCCTCGGAGCCCGAGACGTGGGGTGCCTTCGCCTCGACGCACCGCGAGTTGACGGCGTTCTACGCACAGACGGCCGAGTGCGGGGACGCGGTGGTGAAGCGGCTGCCGGCCTGAGGCACGGCAGGCGGATCTCCCGAGCCGGCCGGCCCGGTTACTGTGTGGCGCAGGTCACGGGAAGCCGGTGTGGGGTGCCGGACAGCTCATTGAGGTGAGCACTCATATGCGTACCCGGGTACGGGCCGGGGAGTCGAGCGCGTTCGCTGAGCTCTTCGAGAGTCACGCCCGCGCGGTCTACAACCATGCCTTCCGGCTGACCGCCGACTGGTCGACGGCCGAGGACGTGATGGCCGCGACCTTCATGGAGGCGTGGCGGCTCCGCGACAGGGTCGATCCCGAGGGCGGCTCCCTGCGGCCCTGGCTGCTGGGCATCGCCACCAACACGGCGCGCAACCAGTACCGGAGCAACCGGCGGTACCGGGCGGCGGCGGGCGCGGCCGCGGCGGCCGAGCTGTCGGTGCCCGACCACGCCGACGAGGTCGCCGACCGGGTCGACGACCGGCGGCGGCTCGCGACGGCCCTGACCGCGCTCGCCGCGCTGCGCAGACCGGAGCGCGAGGTCATCGCGCTCTGCCTGGGGGAGGGGCTGGACTACGAGGCGGCGGCGGAAGCCCTCGGCATCGCCGTCGGCACGGTCGCCTCCCGGCTCTCCCGCGCCCGCAAGAAGCTGCGCGCGCTCGCCGAGGCCGAATCCGCCCGCCCCGCAACGGAAGCGGTGCGCAAGAAAGTTCGCGGAAATCGGGAAGACAGTCGTCCCGGCCGACAGACAAGAGGCGAACGCACAAACGCGATCCGGCCCGCGCAGGAAGGAAACCGATGAACGCGGACACGTCCCGGCAGGACCCCGCCGAGTGGGACGAGAGCGCACAGCTCTTCTCCCGGACGGCGCGTGATCTGCCGGCGGGCCGTCACCAGTTCCACAAGGAGCGTCTGATGGCCCAGATCCACGACATGCAGCGGGAAGAGCGCACGGGGGCGGCGCCCGCGAAGACACGGCGGAGGTTCCGGCTGCCGCGCCCGGCGATCGTACTGCCCGCCATGGCGGCGGCCGTGGCGGCGGCGGTCGTCGCCGGGACCGCGATGTCCGGCGGCGGCGGGGTCAAGGACGGCGGCGTCGCCACCGGACCGGCACTGACCACACAGGTCGGCGCCGCGACCACCAAGGGCGTGCCCCAGCTGCTCGACCAGATCTCGCTGGCGGCGGCCGACGGGTCCCACCCGGACGTCAAGCCCGGCCAGTACATCTACATCGAGTCCAAGGCGGCCGACAGCTTCCTGAAGACCGTCGACGGCAAGACCACGCTGGCCTCCCACGAACTGCACCGCCGCCAGATCTGGAAGTCCCCGGACGGCACCAAGGGCTGGCTGATCGATCCCGCGGCCGACGACAGTCCCGAGGGCGAGACCCTGAGCCTGCCCGACGAGCAGGGCAACACCCCGAAGGCGTCCCTCAACGGTCCGTCGTACGACTACCTGGCCAAGCTCACCACCGACCCCGCCGCACTGCTGGCCAAGATCTACAAGGAGACCAAGGGGCACGGCAACTCCCCCGACCAGGAGGCGTTCACCACGATCGGGGACCTGCTCGGCGAGAGCTACCCGCCCGCGGAGCTCTACTCGGCACTGTTCAAGGCCGCCGAGAAGATCCCCGGTGTCGTCGTGGTGCAGGACGCGGTGGACGCGGTGGGCCGGCACGGGGTGGCGGTGGCCCGGCTCGACGAGACCAGCGGCCAGCGCGAGGAGTGGATCTTCGACACGAAGACCCATGTCTTCCTCGGCGAGCGCACCGTCCAGGTACGCGAGAACAGCGGCGAGGAGGCCCTGATCAAGCCCGGCACGGTGGTCTACACCAGCGCCATCATGAACCGGGCCGTCGTCGACGGCATGAAGCAGACCCCGTCGCAGACCGGCTGACGCGCCGTCCCGGCTGACGCGCGCTCAGGGGCAGGAGACGCAGGTCACATTCGCCGATGTCACAGGGGGCGAGGCCATCCCGTCCCAGGTGTGTAGCCACTGACGACCTCAGAGGAGGCACACCATGCAAGCGCGACTTGACTACTTCGCCGCCCCGACCGCCGGCAAGGCCCTCAAGCACTTCATGTCGGCGGGCAAGGCGATCACGGAGGGGCCACTGCCGACCGCGACACGGGAGCTGGTGGCCCTGCGCGTGAGCCAGATCAACGGCTGCGCCGTCTGCATCGACATGCACACCAAGGACGCGGCCGCCGCCGGCGAGAGCTCGGTGCGGCTGAACCTGGTCGCGGCGTGGCGGGAGGCCACCGTCTTCACCGAGGCCGAGCGTGCCGCGCTGGAGCTGGCGGAGGAGGGCACCCGGGTCGCGGACGCGGCCGGCGGGGTCGGCGACGAGGTGTGGGCGGCCGCCGCCAAGCACTATGACGAGGACCAGCTCACCGCCCTGGCGGTCCTGGTCGCCTTCATGAACGCGGCGAACCGGCTGAACATCATCAATCAGCAGCCGGCCGGCGACTACCAGCCCGGCACGTTCCACTGACCGGCATCGGGGAAGGTCGTCCGGCGTGAGCAAGGTCGAGGAGTTCGAGGAGCTGCGGCCGCTGCTGTTCTCGATCGCCTATCGGATCCTGGGCAGCGTGGCCGAGGCCGAGGACGCGGTGCAGGAGACATGGCTGCGCTTCGACGGCTCCTCGACCCGGCCCACGTCGGTCAAGGCCTTTCTGTCGGCCGCGGTGACGCGGATCTCGATCGATGTGCTGCGGTCGGCGCGGGTGCGGCGGGAGGAGTACGTGGGCCCGTGGCTCCCCGAGCCGCTGCTCAGCGATCCGTATCAGGATCCGGCCCGGTCGGCGGAGCTGGCCGACTCGGTGTCGATGGCGGCGCTGTTGCTGCTGGAGCGGCTCAGCCCGCTGGAGCGGGCGGTTTTCGTGCTGCGGGACGTGTTCGGCTTCGGGTTCGACGAGGTCGCCACCGCGGTGGGGCGGTCGGAGGCGGCGTGCCGGCAACTGCTGGTGCGGGCACGGCGGCACATGGCGGCCGGGCGTCCGCGCTTCGAAACGGCCCGCGAAGAACGGGAGGAACTGGCGTCGCGGTTCTTCGCCGCCCTCCGCGGAGGCGACGTCGCCGGCCTGCGGGAACTGCTCGCCGCCGACGTGTCGATGGTCGGCGACGGCGGCGGCAGGGCCCCGCAGCTGGCCAGGGCCGTCATGGGCGCCGAGCACGTGGCCCGGCTGCTCGCCTCCGTCTTCCCCCGCATGGCCCGGGTCGGCGTGACGTTCGAGCCGCACGAACTCAACGGCCGGTCGGGCGCGATCTTCCGTGACCGGGACGGCAGGGTCCTCCACACCCTGGCGCTCGATGTCCTCGACGGGAAGGTCCAGACGATCCGCTCGGTGATCAACCCCGACAAGCTCGGGCACGTGGGCCCGGTGGCGGACGCCTGGGCGATCCACCGCGAAGTGAGACGGGCGGGCCGGTCCACGTGACGACCCCATGGCTCATGTACTCGGGTGGAGCTGAGTACATGAACTCTGGTCGGCGTCGGGGCGGGCCGGAACGCTTGGGCCATGCGCCAAGGACTGATGAAACCCGTTCCCCAACTGTGGTCGATCCTCGTACTGGCCGGCATCACGGTGGCGATGTGGGCCGCCTGGCTGGGCTGGGACCAGCATCGTCACCAGAACCCCGATGGCACGACGACCGGCCCGTACGAGGCGTGGCAGGTCATCGGGCTGGTGCTGACTCTGCTGCTGCCGGTGTACTGGGCCGCGTCCCGGCACTACGTCACGGGCGCCGTGCTCGGCACCACGCTCGGCCTGACCGCCGCCGCCTGTTACGACTGGTCGGACGACTCCACCGGCCTCTTCGGGGTCGGCGTGGGGCTGGTCATGATGGGGAGCCTCGCCGCGACCGGGGTCGTCTCCGCGGTGATCGCCTCCGTGACACGGGACGCGTGACGGGACGCCTGCACGTCGGGACCGACCGGTCAACTGCCGCTGGTCGGTGACGTCCGGGCCGTGGGACGGTCCGGACGTACGGAGAAGACCGTGTCGCCCGCCACCGCCACGATCGCGTCCTTGACGAGCAGCAGGCTCGGGGTGTTCTCGGCCGCCGTTTTCCCGAGGTCGTCCATCGCGGCCGTGCGCCACCGCTCCGCTCCGGTCTTCCGGTCCAGCGCCAGCAGGCGGCCGAAGTGGTTGGCGAAGTAGAGGTCCCCGTAGGCAGAGGAGAACGCCGGTGTGGACAGGTCCTCCAGTTCCGTGGCCTTCCGCCACAGCTGCTTGCCGGAGGTCGCCGACACCGCGGTGACGACTCCGTCCTGCCGTACGACGTAGACGGCGCCGTCCACCAGGGCGGCGGCGCCCCGCGGCGTCCCCGTCAGCGGCACCTTCTCCGCGGCGCCGCTGCTCGGGTTCACCCGCACCAGCGAGGCGTACGACTCGTCGCCCACGGACTGCGACACCACGTTCGGGTTCTCCGTCACGGCGAACAGGAACTGTCCGCCGGACATCCCGAGCGGTTCCGCCGTGGGCGGCAGCGTCGTGAAGGCGCTCCGGGTGCCGTCCGACGCGTCGAGCCGCAGCAGGCTGATCGGAACCCCGTTGGGATCGTCGTCCGACGTGCACCGGCCGTACGGGGCGCCGTCCAGCACCAGCGGTTCGCAGGTCTTCCCGCCCGACCCCGCCGCCGGCGCCGTCCACAGCGCCTTGCCCGAGGGCCCGTACGCCACGAATTGCGTCCCGGAGGCCGACATGGTCAGCACCCCGCCGTCGAACACGTACGCCGGTGCGTCGGTGTCGCCGATGCGACGGGCCCACCGCTGCTTCCCGGTGCCGGCGTCCAGGGCGACCAGGTTCAGGTACCTGTTGCCGGCGGCCGCGTCGTCCGGCATGTAGTAGACGTAGACGAGCCCGTCCTGGACACCGACCGGCCGCACCTCCTGCGGATTGGTGCCGGACCGCCACAGGGTGCGGCCGGAGGCGGCGTCGACCTTGGCGACCGTGAAGCCCGTTCCGGCGCAGTACACGGACTTTCCGCCGCCCGGCACGCACCCGGACTCCGAGTAGAAGATCGGGTCGATGCCACCCGAGTCGTGTGTCAGGTCCGTCCGCCAGGGCTTCCAGCCGGCGGGCAGCGCCGCGGCGCGCGGGCCGGTGGAGGACGAGGAGTTCGTCGGCGCCTGCGAGGTCGTCGCCGAGCGCGACACGAGGTGCATCGTCGTCATGCCCAGCCCGGTGACGGCCAGGGCCGCGGCGAGGCTGACGAGGACCCGCCGCCGCCGGCGTCCGCGGCCGGCGCCGGACGCGGACGTCTCGCCCGCCCCGCCCGTCCCGCCTGTCGCCCGGGTGGGGTCGACACCCGGCGGCCCGGGGTGCGGACGGGCCCCCTGACGGCGGGGCTCCACAGCGGTCGCGGCTTCGGTGGAATCCGGCAGCGTCTGGAGCATGCGGTGCAGTTCGGCCGGGCCGGGCCGGGCGGCCGGGTCCTTGTCCAGACAGCGCTCGACCATGCTCCGGAGGGGCTCCCGGACCCCGTCCAGGGCCGGTGGCTCGTGCATCACCTGATAGCCCGTCAAGTACGGGCTGCCGCCGTCGAAGGGACGGTTGCCGGTGGCCGCGTACACCAGGATCGACCCCAGCGAGAACACGTCGGAGGCCGCGGTGACGTCCCGTGGCGAGACGAACTGCTCCGGCGACATGAACGGCGGGGTGCCGATCAGCCGCCCGGTCACCGTGAGGGTCTCGTTGTCTGCGGCGCGCGAGATGCCGAAGTCGATGACGCGCGGCCCGTCCTCCGCCATCAGTACGTTGCTCGGCTTCAGGTCCCGGTGCACCAGGCCCGCCTGGTGGATGTCCCGCAGCGCCTCGACGAGCCCCAGCCCCAGCGTGCGCAACTCCCGCCCGTTCAGCGGGCCTTCCTTGGCCACGACTTCCGACAGCGTGCGGCCCGGCACGTACAGCGTCGCCATCCACGGCTGCCCGGCCTCCGGATCGGCGTCCACCACGGGGGCGGTGAACGCGCCGCTCACCCGGCGGGCCGCCGCGACCTCCTGCCGGAAGCGCGCCCGGAACTCCTCGTCCTGCGCGTACTGGGCGTGCACCACCTTCACCGCGACCTGCCGCCCCGAGGGCGAGCGCCCCAGGTAGACGACCCCCATGCCACCGCTGCCCAGCCGGTCGATCAGCGTGTAGCCGCCTATCGACCCTATGGACTCCGCATCCCCGGGGCTCAGCGGCATCGCCGGTCACCTTTCCCAAAGTCTGTGCTTCGAAAGCGATTTCAGAGGTCCTCAGACTAGAGGCTGACCCTGTAACCCGTGTGAGGTTGACGCGGTCGCCGGGTGCGGACGGGCGCCTTAGACTCGGGACCGGGGGATGGCCACCCCAGGAGGACGCGATGTTGCGGCACACCAGACTGGCCGGGGAATCACCGGACTACCTCGCGGCCCGCGAAGAGCTGCGCCTCGCCGAGATCGACCTCATGCGCCACCGCGAGACGGTCGCGGCCCCTGCGACGGGCCCTCCCCCAGGGGCCGCCCGTGGACGACTACGTCTTCCTCGAAGGCCCCGCGGATCTCGACGCCGGCGACACACCGGTCCGCGAGGTCACCCTGAGCGAGCTGTTCACCGCCCCCGGACGTCCGCTGATCGTCTACCACTTCATGTACGGCAAGCTACAGAGCAGCCCCTGCCCGATGTGCACCCTGTGGATCGACGGCTTCGACGGCACCGCCCGCCACCTCGCCCCCAACGCGGACTTCGCCGTCGCCGCGGCCGCCGACCCGCCCACCCTGCGGCAGTACGCCCGCGACCGCGGCTGGCGCCGGCTGCGCCTGCTGAGCTGCGGCGACAATACGTTCAAGTACGACCTGGGCAGCGAGGACAAGGCCGGCGAACAGGACTCCGCGGTGTCCGTCTTCACCCGCGACAGCGACGGCACGATCCGCCACTTCTACTCCGCCCACCCCCGCATGGCCGACGACATCGACCAGCGCGGCATCGACCTGCTGGCCCCCGTCTGGCACCTCCTCGACCTGACACCGCGGGGCCGCGGTGAGTGGTACGCGAGCCTCGACCACTGACCTCGGGCACTAAGATCCGGGCCATGGCGCTGACCGTGCACGACGTGGACCGGTTCGAGGCGTTCAGGCCCCGTCTGGAGGCCGTCGCCTACCGTCTCCTCGGCTCCGCGAGCGAGGCCGAGGACGCCGTGCAGGAGACGTTCCTGCGCTGGCAGGCCGCCGACGTCGACCACATCGAGGTCCCCGAGGCCTGGCTGACGAAGGTGCTCACCAACCTGTGCCTCAACCAGCTCACCTCGGCCCGCGCGCGACGCGAGACCTATGTCGGCCAGTGGCTGCCCGAGCCGCTGCTCGCCGGGGACCCGATGCTCGGCCCGGCCGACACCGCCGAACAGCGCGAGTCGGTCTCGTACGCGGTCCTCGTCCTGCTGGAGCGCCTCTCGCCCAACGAGCGGGCGGTGTACGTGCTGCGGGAGGCCTTCGACTACCCGCACCGGGAGATCGCCGAGATCCTCGACCTCACCGAGGCCGCCAGCCAGCAGATCTTCCACCGTGCCAAGAAACACGTCGCGGCCGGCAAGGCCCGCACCGAGATCGACGAGGCCGCCGTCCGGCGCATCGTCGAGGAATTCCTCACGGCCGCCACCAGTGGCCGGACCGAGCCGCTCGT
This sequence comes from Streptomyces sp. NPDC054834, assembly GCF_053611185.1. Classification (NCBI taxonomy): domain Bacteria; kingdom Bacillati; phylum Actinomycetota; class Actinomycetes; order Kitasatosporales; family Streptomycetaceae; genus Streptomyces; species Streptomyces sp. NPDC054834. Next base: position 288,084 of record NZ_JBSGZV010000006.1, read on the forward strand.
GCGGCTGCTCACCCAGGACGCCATCTCGGTCGGCGACGGCGGCGGGAAGATCCCGGCCCGCACCAAGGCGTTCGAGGGCGCACTGGCGGTCGCGAAGTTCCTGCGGGGCCTGTTCAAGCCGAGCGAGGCCAAGCGCGCCCTGGTCGGCGGCTCACCCGAGGTGTATGTCACGACCGCCAACGGCGACCCCGCCATCGTCGCGGTCGTCGACGGCCGGGTCGTCGGTGTCATGTGCCTGGAGATCACAGCCGAGGGCATCGCCGCGTTCCGCAACCAGGTCAACCCCGACAAGCTCGAACGCGCGACCGAGCAGTGGGCGGCCACCGGTCACGGCGAACCCCTGCTCAACGCCTTCTGACCCCGATGTGAGCTGGTTCACACCCCGCTTCTGTCAGGAAACGGCGGACCGCCCGGTTCAAGAGGCGAATCCGCTCAAGACAGGAGCCAGGAAATGCAGCACCGCATCGTCGTCCTCGGAGCCGGATACACCGGAGCCATCGCCGCCGGGCGCCTCGCCAGGCGGCTGCACCGCGAAGACGTCGCCATCACTCTCGTCAACGCCGAGCCCGACTTCGTCGAGCGGGTCCGGATGCACCAGCTGGCGGCCGGTCAGGATCTCGAGGCCCGGCCCTTCAGTGAGATGTTCGCGGGCACCGGCGTCGAACTGATGCTCGCGAAGGTCACCGGCGTCGACACCGACCGCAAGACCGTCACCGTCGTCGGCCTCGACGCGAACGGCACCGCGGAGCCGGAAGCCGAGCAGACGGAGGCCGAGCAGACGGAGGCCGAGCAGACGGAGGCCGAGCAGCCGGAGGCCGAGGAGCTGGCGTACGACACCCTCGTCTACGCCCTCGGCAGCGGCTGGAACAGCCAGGGCGTCCCCGGCACCGCCGAGCACGCCCACGAGATCGCCGGCCGCCCCGGAGCGCTCCGGCTGCGCGAGCGCCTGGCCCGCCTGGATGCCGGGCAGCCCGTGGTCGTGGTCGGCGGCGGCCTCACCGGCCTGGAGGCCGCGACCGAGATCGCCGAGGCCCGCCCGGACCTCGACGTCGCCCTCGCCGCCCGCGGCGGCCTCGGCGACTGGCTCTCACCCAAGGGGCGCCGGCACCTGCGGAAGGTCTTCGGCGAGCTCGGCATCACCGCGTACGAGCACGCCGCCGTCACCGGCGTCGAGGCCGACCGCGTCGCCACCGCGGACGGAGCGTCCATCCCGGCCGCGGTCACCGTGTGGACCACCGGCTTCGCCGTCCACCCGATTGCGAAGGCCACCACCCTGGAAGTCACCGAGACGGGCCGGATCGTGGTCGACCGGACCATGCGCTCGGTCTCGCACCCGGACGTGTACGCCATCGGCGACGCGGCCATGGTGACGGGCCCCGGCGACAAGCCGCTGCGGATGTCGTGCGCCTCGGGCGTCCCCACCGCGTGGCAGGCCGCCGACGCCATCGCGGCACGCCTGACCGGCGGCAAGGTCCCGAACGTGCCGCTGCGCTACTTCAACCAGTGCATCTCGCTGGGGCGCAAGGAAGGCCTGATCCAGTACGTCACCGCCGACGACCGCGCTGTCCGGGCGGCCCTGACGGGACGGCTCGCCGCCGTCTACAAGGAACTGGTCTGCAAGGGCGCGGCCTGGGGCGTCGCCAACCCGACCCTGCTACCGATCCGGCCCCGCCGCGTCGTACGGCAGCCCGCCCAGGCCGCCTTGGCGGTGAAGGCACCGGCCTGACGCGCCACTCGTCGTGCGGAGGTGTTCGATGCGACCGTTCTTCCTCACCGCTGCCGTCGTCCCGGCCATGACGTGGTCCGGCGGCGGGTGATCAGCATGGGCCGCGGAGTTCGGCCCGATGGGCGTGGAGGGCACCCCGGCCGGTGACGTCGGCACGCCGGACGCCATCGCGCATGCCGTGGTCTGGCCGGCCAGTGACGAATCGGCTTTCGTCATCGCCGCGTAGGCGGGCCGGCCAGGTCGTCCAGTTCGGCGGCGAAGAACTGCGCGGGGTCGAAGCCCATCCCGGTGAAGTGGCCGGCGAGTTCCAGGGACAGGACACCGTGCAGCCGGGTCCAGAAGGACAGGGCCCGGTGGAGGGCCGCGGGCGGGGCGGGGTGCCCGTCCGCCCAGTCCCGGTGGCCTTCGAGATGCGCGTCGAACGGAGTCGCCGGGCCGTCCGACGGCAGCGCGGCGAAGGCGTCCAGAAGGGCCGCCATGATCTCGGACGCGATCGCGGTGATGTCGTCGGGCGCGTGGTAACCGGGGACGGGCGTGCCGTAGATGAGGAAGTAACGGTGGGGGTCCGCCAGGGCCCAGCCGCGCAGGGCGTGCGCCAGCGTGCTCACGTCGGTACCGATCTCCGAGGCCGCGCGGATGGTGTCGGCGAGGCTGCGGTACGCGTCCCGGACGAGCTCGGTGATCAGCTCGTCACGGCTGTCGAAGTACCGGTACAGCGCGGGCCCGCTCATGCCCATCCGCTTGGCGATCGCGTTGAGGGAGAGCGCGGACGCGCCCGCCGCGGCGATCTGCTCCCACGCGCGTTCCTTGATCTCCGTACGCACCTGGGCGCGGTAGCGCTCACGCGGGGTCTTCGTGCCCTTGTCCGTCACCGGCCTGCCACCTTTCCGCACCGCTGTGCCTGCACCCGCAAGCTTTAGTTAGAGGCTATCACGAAAGCTATTGACTCTCCGCGAGCTGTGCGTTACAACTTCTAACGAACGCGAAAGCAAGTAACCACATCTGGAACGCAAGCGGAGGTCACCATGAGCGCCGAAGGACTCGTCGAGGTCGTCCTGCCGGGCAAGGTCGAGCCCGAGGGGCTTCAGATCCGGCACGGAGTCGTCCCCACCGCGGGCCCGGGCCAGGTCGTGATCCGGATGGAGGCGACCGGCGTCTCCTTCGCCGAGCAGCAGATGCGGCGTGGCCGCTACTACGACCAGCCGCCGTTCCCGTTCGTACCCGGCTACGACCTCGTCGGTACGGTGCTGTCGACCGGCGAGGGCGTCGAGCCCGGCCTGGCCGGCACCCGGGTCGCCGCGCTGGTCAAGGTCGGCGGCTGGGCCAGCCACGTGCTCGTCGACGCGGCGGACGTGGTGCCGGTGCCCGACGGGATCGGTGCGGCGGAGGCGGAGACCCTCGTCGTCAACGGCATCACCGCCTGGCAGATGCTGCACCGCAAGGCCCGCGTCCGCGCCGGGCACACCGTCGTGGTGCACGGCGCCAACGGTGGCGTCGGCTCGGTCCTGGTCCAACTCGCCCAGGCCGCGGGCGCGCACGTGATCGGCACGGCGTCCGCGCGCCACCACGACGCCCTGCGGGAACGGGGAGTGACCCCCGTCGACTACCGCGGCGCCGATGTCGCCGCACGGATCCGCGAACTCGCCCCCCGCGGGGTGGACGCCGTCTTCGACCACGTCGGCGGGCGCGGCATCGTCGACTCCTGGCGCCTCCTCGCCCCCGGCGGCACGCTCGTCTCGTACGGCAGCGCCTCCACCCGTGACGACGAGGGTTCCAAGCAGTGGCCCGTCCTCAAGCTGCTCTTCCGGGTGTGGCTGTGGAACGCGCTGCCCAACCGCCGCAGCGCCTGCTTCTTCAACGTCTGGGCCGGCCGGGCCCTGGCCAAGAACCGGTTCCGGTCCCGGCTCCGCGCCGACCTCACCCAGGTCTTCACCGCCCTCCAGCGCGGAGAGGTCACCGCCCAGATCGCCGCCCAACTCCCGCTCGCCCGCGTCGCCGACGCCCTGCGGCTGGCCGAGTCCGGCACCGTCGCCGGGAAGGTCGTCCTGAACCCGTAGCGAGCACCAAAGCGCCCGATCCGAGCACCACGACGACACGACGGCACCACGAGAGGAACACCATGTTCAGCAACGGCCCGTCGCACTCAGCCGATCAGCGCCCCCTGCCCCTTCACATGCGCGCCGCCGCGGTCACGGTCTCGCTCGCCGTCGCCGGCATACTCGCGAGCACCGTCCCGACCGCCCAGGCCGCCCCCGCCCACTCCACCCATCACCGCGACACGTCCCGGTGCGGCGGGCGCGGTGTCGACGCCGGCGCCCTCATCCGCTACCGGTCCGACGTCGTGATCAAGGCGCCGCTGAGCACCGTCTGGAAACTCCAGACCGACGTGGAACGCTGGCCGTTCTGGCAGCCCCCCGTCACCAGCATCGAACGTCTCGACCCCGGCCCTCTGAGGAAGGGTTCGCAGTTCCGGTGGACGACCCCCGCACCCGCCACCCCCACGACCCCCGCCACCACACTCGAGATCACCTCCACCGTCCGGGAACTCCAGCGCCACAATTGCGTCTTGTGGAGTGGACCCGCTGTCGGTGACGGGCTGCGTATCGACGAAGGTGTCCACCTGTGGACCTTCAGGAAGGGGAAAGGCGGCGTGCACGTCCATACGGAGGAGACCTGGACCGGTGCCCAGGTCGAAGCAGACGTTCCCACCGCGACCGCGGCGCTCGGGGCCGGCCTCGAAGCGTGGCTGCACGACCTGAAGACCGCCGCCGAGGAAGCCCACGATCATGTCTGAGGCTGCGCAACCGCAGTCCCGACCGCCAACCCAACCTCCGGCGTTCTTCCTGGGTTCCCAGGGAGCGGGCAGCATCCCGAAGTTCCGCACCCTCGCTCAGTGTCTCCCCACCAGGTAGGCCTGTTGATCACCCACTTCGAGGGCCCCGCCGGACAACCCCGCCTTCGACCGTTCAAAGGACTGGGGCAGAGCCCCTGAGGCCGGCCGGTGCCCGGGGCCGGGCGTGACTCACTCGGTGCCGGCGGGCCGGTGGGTGTCATGGTCGGGGAGGAGAGTCGCGGCCACGTGCTGGGTGTCGGCGTATTCGACGACGGAGGCGATCTTGCCGTCGCGCACCGTGTAGATGCCGAGGCAGCGGTTGTCGTAGGTGCCGCCGTACACGGTCTCGGCCTTGGCGGTCCATTCGGCCACCACGCGTTCGCCCTCGGCGATCGTGCCGACCAGCTCGATCTCCAGGGTGCCGGGGACGAAGACCTCTCCCATGCTGCCGAGAAACTCGTCGATGATCTCGTCGCGGCCGTGCCACACCTTGGAAATGGGCAGGCTGCCCGGGTAGTGCCAGGTCGCGTCCGCGGCGAAGCTGTCATGGATGACGTCGGCGGCGCCGTCGCGTACGGCCTCGACGTAGCGGATGACGACGGCCCTGGGGTCGGTGGCGCTGGTCATGGTCTTGCTCCTTCGGTCGTTCAGGAAAGGGCGAGGACGGCCTTGCCGCGGATGCGGCGGTCGCGCAGGTCGGTGAGGGCGGTCGCGGTGTCGGCCCAGTCCGCGACCCGGCCGATCTCGGGATGCAGGCGGCCTTCGGCGGTCAGCCGGACGAGTGCCGCCAGGTCGTCGTGGAGGCCGGTGTCGGCGTCGAGGTAGTGGAAGTGGCGGATGACAGCCGATTCGGGTCCGGCGAAGAAGTCGAAGAAGTCGAGCGTCGCCGGTGTGCGACTGGCCTGCCCGAACCAGATGAGCGTGCCGCGCCTGGCAAGCCGGGCCAGCGCGAGGGGGAGGGCCTGGCCGCCGGTCGACTCCAGCACGATGTCGTACGGCCCTCGGGCGTCGGCGACGTCGTGGACGATCTCGGCGGCGCCGAGTCCGGCAAGCCGGGCGCCGCGTTCGGCGTCCCCGGTCACGGCTGTGACCTGGGCCCCGGCGGCGGCCGCGAGTTCGGTGACGAAGTGGCCCACGCCTCCGGAGGCACCGGTCAGCAGCACCCGTCGGCCCAGCACCGGTCCGGCGGCGCGCAGCAGCCGCAGCGCGGTGAGACCGGCCAGTGGCAGCGCCGCGCCCTGGACCACGGAGACGCTGTCCGGCAGCACGGCGAGCGCGGTGGTCGGCACCGCGACGTACTCCGCCCAGCCCCCTGCCATGGGATGCCCGACGACCCGCGCGACACCGGACGGCCCGCTGCCGTCGGCGGCCGACTGCACCACCAGGCCCGCGACGTCCTTGCCGGGGCGCTCGCCGGCGGCGGGCTTCTCCAGCTTGAACGTCTCGCCCCGGTTGACCGAGAACGCCTCGACCTTCACCAGCGCCTCGTCGGGGCGCGGCGTCGGCTCGGCGACGTCGGCGAGCACGACCGGCTCGGCGGGATCTCCGGTCGGTACGAAGGCTTTCAACGTGGTCATCTCCTCGGTGGCCTCGGGCCACCCCTTGATGTGGCTTCCGGGATCATCCGACCGCCTGGTGTGGCACCCCGGCCAACAACCAGGGCGCCCAGCCGACAACGGGCGGTTGTCGCATAGGGTCAGCGCCATGGACCTCGACCTCGCCCTGGTCCGCGCCTTCGTCGCGACCGCCGGGACACTGCACTTCGGGCGGGCCGCCGAGGAGCTGAACACCAGTCAGCAGGCGCTGTCCAAACGCGTCGCGCGACTGGAGGAGTCGCTGGGCGTGCGGCTCTTCGAGCGCCAGGGCGGCACCCGGCTGAGCGAGGCGGGGGAGCGGTTCCTGCCGGCGGCGCGCGAGGCGCTCGCGGCGGGCGAGCGGGCGATCGCGGCGGTGACGGGCGCCGGACCGGTCGTACGGATCGACACGTGGGGCCATCTGTACGCGCCGATGCGCACGGTCGCCGAGGCCGTACAGGCGCTCGGCGCGGTGCGGTGGGAACCGGGCCCCGGGCGTGACTGGCCGTCAGTCGCGCAGGCACTGCTGCGCGGTGACACGGACCTGGGATTCGGCCGGGTGCACCCGCTGCCCGACGGCCGGGATGCGGGACTCACCCAGCGCCTCGTGCGTCTGGAACCCGTCGACGCGGTGGTCGGCCCGTCCCATCCGTTGGCCGGCGCCGACGCACTGCGCCCGGCCGACCTGCGTGACAGCGTCCTGTGGTGCCCGGCTGAACTGGACCGCCTGGACTTCCTGCGCCGCTTCGCCGACGAGTTCCGGATCACGCGGCGGCACGACGGCCCCAATCTGGGCCTGGACCACCTCCTTCGACAGCTCCGCGCCGACCCCGAGGGCTTCACCGTCTTTCCCGCCGACGCGCCGCTGCCGGACCACATGGGCCTGCGCTGCATCCCGCTCGTCGAGCCGACACCGCTGTACGCGTGGTCGCTGGCCTGGCGGGAGTCGTCCCGCCATGCTCTGCTCGACACCTTGCTGCGCGGCTTCACCGAAGCCGGCCGTACCCGGCGCTGGCTGGAGTACGAACCGCGGCGCGACTGGCTTCCCGACACCGACCATCCGAAACTCACGGCCCGTCAGGCACCCGGCCCCCCATAAGTCATCGTCTCCGTCCGTCTCACCGAGCACATGTCTGGACCGAAGCATCGAGGGCGGCGGCTCCGGCCCTCAACCGGTGGTCCGTGGCCCTCATTCCGTCGCGACCGCACAGACCGGGAGCCGGCGCTCGGACGCGGACCCGCTTGTGGGTGCACGCCGAGGTGGGCCCGACGGTGACCACTCCGGCACGGACGTCCCCCGGGCGGGTGTCGGATGGCACGTCCGTCCGGTGAACCCAAGCGCCCACATGGCTCATTCGTTCGAGTCGAACCCGTCATATTAGATACACGCAGCCGAGTCTGCGATGCGTGATCAAGAACCTCAGACGTGCCGCGATCGCGGCCGCACTCCTCGTCGTGCCCCTCGCGGCACCCACGCCGGCGCATGCGCAGGATCGTTCCTCCGAGACGTACACACTCCCGATGGCGACCGCCGTCCACGCCCTGCCGCTCGCGGCGGAGGTGAGGGACGGCTACCAGCGCACCAGCTTCAAGCACTGGAACGCGGGCCAGAACCCCACCGACGGCTGCAACACCCGAGCGGAGGTGCTCATCTCCGAGGCGATCGTCCCGCCCGAGGTCCTCCCCGGCTGCAAGCTGTCGGGAGGGCTCTGGTGGTCGTACTACGACGCCAAGTGGCTGACCCCCGGGTCCGCCCTGGACATCGACCACATGGTGCCGCTCGCCGAGGCCTGGGACTCCGGGGCGTCGCAATGGACCGCGGAGCGACGTGAGGCGTACGCCAACGACCTCGGCGCCGAGAGCTCCCTCGTTGCCGTCTCCGCGGCCTCGAACCGCAGCAAGGCCGACCAGGACCCGGCCCAGTGGCTGCCGCCGGCCGTCGACGTCACGTGCCGCTACACCTCGGAGTGGATCGCCACCAAGCTCCGCTGGGGACTCACCATCGACGCCGTCGAACTCGAAGCACTCACCCAACTCGCCGAAGCCTGCCCCGGCACCCGCGTGACCTACGAGCCCGCCCCATAGGACCGTGGCCCGCCCCGGCAACGGGGCCGGGCCACCCGAACTGCCCTCCAGCCAGAACGGATCCCACGATGCATTGAGGTCCGGTACGCACGAAGGGACGCCGGATCGGTCGGCACCGCTGAAGAAGCACCTGGGCAGCCGTTGACGTGTTCCCGTGGGGATGGCCGGCACCGCATCGTGGCCTCGTACAGGCAGACCTGCGCCACCCGGGGCACCGGCCGGGTACCGCCTGCTACCTCGTGCACCGCCACGGAACGGCTGGTCCGGTGCGCCCTTGACCACCGTGTCGGCCCGCCGCCACGGTGGTCAAGGCCTGGGGGAACAACCGCGCCGCGGCCGGTGCCTGAAGCGTCGACGGATCACCGGGCCGCGGCAGCGCTCAGCATCCGGTATGCGAAATCGCTCCGGCGGCATCCCGGGCGGGCGAGTCCGCCCGCCGCCGCGGCGGTACGGTGTGCGGCAGTCGATCGCGCGTTCTGCGATCGCTGACCAACAAGGGGGTTTCATGAAACACCGCCGCCCGCGCCACCGTCGCAGAGTGATCGCCAGAGCGGTCGGCTCGGCGGGCGTCCTGGCCCTCGCGCTGGGTGTGGGGATGACACCGGCGATGGCCGCCGGGAAGTCGTCCGACAGGCCTGCGGCCACCGGGTCCTCGGCCGGCCAGACCGACCCGAAGACGCCCTGGGCGCCCGAGAACGACGAGCTGCCGCTGCACCAAAAGCCCGCACACCCCGAGGCGCTCGCGTCCACCCGCACGGCCGGGTCCGCCCAGCAGCTCACCATGCCCGCGCCGACCGGGCCGAACGAGGTGGGCATGGTCGGCCTGCACCTCGTCGACTCGTCCCGTACGGATCCGTACGTGGGCGGCAAGCGCGAGCTGATGGTGTCGCTCTTCTATCCGGCCACCGCCACGTCCGGGCACTACCAGGCGCCGTGGATGCCGTCGATCTCCGGCGCCCACTTCCTCGGCACACGCGGGCTGTCGCCCAAGCAGGTGACCCTGCCGAAAACCGCGGGCCATGTCCTCGCCCCGGTGAAGACCTCGCTCGGCAAGCTGCCCGTCCTGCTGTACTCGACCGGGCTGCACTCGGACCGCGCGATGGGCACCGCGCTCGCCCAGGATCTCGCCAGCCGCGGCTACCTCGTCGTCATCGTGGACCACACCCACGACGCCAACGAGGTGCAGTTCCCCGCCAACCGGCTCGAGCTCAACAGGATGCCGTCGGGCGCCCACTCCTCCGACACGCTCAAGGTGCGCGCGGCCGACATCAAGTTCGTCATCAACGGGCTCGTCAAGATCGCCAGTGGCGGCAACCCGGACGCAGGCAAGGCGACGCTTCCCTCCGGGCTGTCGAAGTCGGTGGACACCTCCCGTATCGGGATGTTCGGCTGGTCGCTGGGCGGCGCGGCGGTCGACACCGCCATGCAGCTCGACAAGCGGATCAAGGCCGGTGCCAACCTGGACGGCCAGTTCTTCGGGACGGCGCCGAGCAAGGACCTGGACCGCCCCTTCATGCTCTTCAGCTCCGGCTCCCACAACCGCAACAACGACTCGTCGTGGCGCACGCTGTGGTCGCATCTGAAGGGTTACCGGGTCGACATCAAGCTGAAGGGCGCGGCGCACCTGTCGTTCAGCGACAACGAGTGGATGGTGCCGCAGTGGGCGGGCCTGCTCGGGCTCTCCCAGGCTCAGGTCCAGCAGCAGTACGGCACGATCGCCCCGAACCGGGCGGTCCAGGTCCAGCGTGTCTACCTCGCCGCCTTCTTCGACCAGGAGCTGCGCCACAAGCACAGCACCCTGCTCGACGGGCCCGCCAGCAAGTACCCGGAGATCTCTTTCGTCCGCTGACCGGACAGCTGACCGGACAGCCGAAGGGCCGGACCTGTTCGCGGGTCCGCCCTTCGGCGCGTGGGGGGTGGGTGGCCGTCCCGCATGTGTCGCCGCCGCACAGGGATCTCATTGTCTCGTACGACACATGGGGCGAAAGTGTGATGGTCACGTGAGCACAGGGAGCTAGAATGTTCGTCTTGTCGAACATTTGGGCGCTCGGCGCCAGTTGAGGAAGGATCAGCTCCCCTGTCCTCCGCACCCCGGGCGCCACGCCGACACCGCACCCGCCGCCGCGCCGACATGCCGATGCTTGGCGGAGTGCGCCCGCCGATAGCCTCACTTGTCGTACTCCTGCTGGTGGTCGCCGCCCTGACCGTGATCGGCCTCGACGGCATCCACACCGCGGGCATCCCGCAGGCCGTGCTGAACGGGGAGCAGCAGACCGCCGCGGACACCGCGGTGTCGATGCGCACCGCGATCGAAGCCGAGGCGAGCACGGTACGCCGTACGGCCAACGCCTATCCGGCGACGAGCGCCTCGACCCCCACGACCGCGCTCAAAGCACTGACCTCTGCCAGGAAGGCGGTCCTCGGCCGTGCGCTGCTCGACGCGCGCACCGGCAAACTGCTGGCGACCGGCGGCAAGACCGTGCCGCTGGCCGGGGTGGACGTCGCCAGGACGGCGTCCGGGCGAGGGGAGATCCCGCCCCGGCTGGTGACATCTGGCGGCACGCGGCAACTGCTGTACTTCGCCAAGGTCACGCTGCCCGCGCAGCAGGACGACCCCGACCAGGACCAGTACCAGGCCCCGAGCCGGACCGAGCGGCAGTGGCTCCTGGTGGTCTCCGAAGCGCTCCCCGCCCTCGCGGCGTACGGCGACGGACGCACCGCCGAAGTGCTGGACGCGAGCGGCAAGGTGCTCGCCACCGCGGTCCGTGGCACGGCGTCTGGGGCCGCCGCCCACAGCGGTCTGTCCGCGGCGGCGGCCCGCGCGGCGAACGGCTCGGGGAGTGACACCGACGCCTCGGGAAGCCTGCTGGGCGCCACCACCGGCAGCCGGCGCACCGTGGCCGGCTGGGCCCAGGTCGCCTCGGCGACCGGCCCGGGCGAAACCGGCGACCTCGGTCTGGTGGTGCTCACCTCCCGTGCGGTGCCCGCCACGACCACCGCCGCCGACTACTCGGGCTTCGCGCTCGAGGCAGCCGGGGCGCTGGCCGTGGTCGCGCTGCTGCTCGGGCTGGCGCTGTACTTCTGCGTGCAGCGGCCACTGCTGCGGCTGTATCTGTCCGCCGGCCGCCTGGCCCGGGGCGCGACCGGGGACGGGCCGACCGCGCCGGAGGAGCTGTCCCGGCCGGTTCCGGTGTACGGCTTCGGGGAACTGGCCCGGATCGGGCGGGCACTGGACTCACTGCGCGGGCAACTGCTCGGCGAGAGCGGCCCGCAGGAGTTCCCGGCCCGGCGCGGGCCGGGCTACCGGGCGCTGGCGGTGGCCGGCGTGCTGGTGGTGGCCTGCTGGGCGATGCCGATGATCTTCGTGCTGAACCGGGCGGACACCGCGACCGCGGTTCCGGCTCCGGTCCTCGCCGACCAGCAGGCGCGGACCGAGATCGCGACGCAGCGGATCCGGCAGTCCCTCGACCAGTCGTACACCGACCTGAGCGCCGCGGCCGCGAGCCTGCCGGGCAGGAGCCGGGCGGCCCAGACCGAGGTCATGCGGAAGTCCCTCGCCGACCACAAGCAGTACCGCTCGCTGTATCTGCTGGACCGCTCGGGCGACATCACGCTGAGGGTGGGCGGCACACCGCTGCGCACCCTCGTCCACGTGCCCGGCGGCGGCGGGATCACCAACGTCAACACCTCGGGCCGGATACCGGCGATCGCCGCCTACGAGCAGGTCCGGGCCGGCAAGGGCAAGGCCCAGGCGGCCGGGGTGGTCCTGTTCGGCGAGATCGACGTGAAGGCGCTCAACTCCATTCTGCCCAGGCCGAAGCTGGGCAGCGTCTGGGTGACGGACCGCGACGACAAGGTGCTGGCGTCGAGCGTGGGCTACCGCGCCTTCCAGTCGCTGCCCGACTCCGGCCTGACCCGTCTCGTCCGCGCCACCCAGGGCGCCCCTGGAACCACGGGCACCGCGACCTCGGCGGTGCACGACACGTCCTCCGGCCCCTCGGTCGACGCCGCCGCGCCGCTGGCGCAGAGCGGCCCGACTGCCCGTCTCGGCTGGCACGTGGTGACCGCGGAGCCCGCGGCAGCCCTCCAGATCCCCGCGGTGCAGGCCCAGCAGCGCACCATGCTCGCCGGCATCCTGGGCCTCGCCGTGAGCGCGGCCTGCCTGGGCTGGCTGCATGTCGTGGTGCTCCGGCCGCTGCGCGCGGTCGCCGTGCTCGTCGAGCGGCTCGCCGGCGGAGACCGCCGCACCGTGCTGCATCCGGTCAACCACGACGAGATCGGCTCGGTCACCCGCAGCCTGGAGCTGGTGCGCCAGGCCCTGGCGGAACGCGACCGGGCGGCCAGAGCCGGCCACGCCGCCGGGCCCTCCCGGTCCCTGCGTGAGAACACCCTCCAGCGGTAGAAGGACGGAATCGGCGTGCTCTTCCTCTATGTCATCGTCCTGTTGTGCTGCGCCGGGCTGTGGATCGCTGGAAACCTGGAGCAGCGGCGGCACTTCGCCTCGCTGGAGCAGATACCTACGCGGGTGCTGGTCAACGGCATCCGCGGCAAGAGTTCGATCACCCGGCTGTGCGCGGGCGCGCTGCGCGGCGGCGGCCTGGTCACGGTGGCCAAGACCACCGGTACCGCGGCCCGGTTCATCCATCCGGATGCCACCGAGGAGCCGGTGTACCGCAAGTTCGGCATCGCCAACGTCGTGGAGCAGATCGGCATCGTACGGCGGGCGGCGACCTACCGGCCGGACGCGCTGGTGATCGAGTGCATGGCGGTGATGCCCGCGCTGCAGGAGATCAACCAGGAGAAGCTGATCCGTTCCACGATCGGCGTGCTGTGCAATGTCCGCGAGGACCATCTGGAGGAGATGGGTCCGACACTGGACGACGTCGCCCGCTCGCTCTCCCGCTCGATGCCGGTGGGCGGGGTGTGTGTGACGGCGGAGAAGGACCGGCTGCACATCCTCCAGGAGGAGGCCGACAAACGGAACTGCCGGCTGATCGCGGTCGATCCGGAGTCGGTGACCGACGCCGAACTGCGGGGTTTCAGCTGGTTCACCTTCAAGGAGAACGTGGCGATCGCGCTCGCCGTCGCCGAATTGCTCGGCGTGGAGCGGCAGACCGCGATGCAGGGCATGTGGGACGCGCCGCCCGACCCGGGCGTGCTGTCGGTGGAGCGCTATGTCGCCCCCGAGGGCAAGCGGCTGCGGTTCGCCAACGTCTTCGCGGCCAACGATCCCGAGTCGACGCTGATGAACGTCAAGCAGCTGGAGGATCTGGGCGCGATCAGACGGCCGATCGGCGTGGTCATCAACTGCCGCCCGGACCGGGTGGAGCGCAACGGCCAGATGGGCGCGATCGTCCCCGACCTCGCCGCCGAGACGGTGTTCCTGATCGGCCACCCGACCAAGAGCGCGCGCGACGCGATTCCGGACGGCTTCACCGGGCGGGTGGTGGATCTCGGCGGTGACCGCCGGGACCCCGAGGACCTGACCGCGGCGATCCTCGCGGAACTCGGCCCGGACTCCTCGCTGGTGGCGATCGGCAACATCCACGGCCAGGGCGAACTGTTCCTGGAGTGCCTGGCCGAGCTGCCGCTGGACGACTCCGAGGACCCGCTCGACGCCGTTCCCGACGGCGACGGCCTGGACCAGGAGACCATGCAGTTCGCCATACCCCGGCCGCGAGTCTCGGTGGCCCGGCCGCCCGAGCCGGAGCCGTACAGCTGGGTGGCACCGCTGGAGACACCGACGTACGCCTTCCGCATCCCGGAGCAGCGCGAACTCGCCCGCCGTGCCGCCGAACGCCAGGGCCGGCCCGATGACCAGAGCACCGCGGACGACCCGCACCACTCCCACGATTCGTCCCAGTTCACGAGGAACCCGTGATCCCCGCCAATCTCAACGCACAGACCGCCGCGCTCGGGATCGCCCTCGGGCTGGTCTTCTCGCTCGTCTGCTATCTGACCACCAACCTCTCCCCCGGGGGAATGATCACCCCGGGCTGGATCGCCCTCACGCTCGTCACCGACGTGCGGATGGCCGGGCTGATGGTCGCTGTAGCGACGGGAACGTACTTCTTGACCAAGCTGGTGCAGCGCACGGTGATTCTCTACGGCAAGCGGCTGTTCGCCGCCGTCGTGCTGTGCGCGGTGCTGATGCAGACCACTGTGATGCTCGCCCTCAGCCACGAGTTCCCGCTGCTGTACACGTCACAGACCCTTGGCTTCATCGTCCCCGGCCTGGTCTCCTACCAGCTGGCCCGCCAGCCGCTGGCGGCCACGGTCATCTCGACCACGGCGGTGACGCTGGCCACGTACGTGGTGCTGGTCTCCGGTCTGCTGATCGGTGTCCTGCCCACCGGCTGACCCGCTCACCACCTCTCACCTCACAGACCCAGGAGGATCGGCCATGCACTCCGCACATGACGGCAGGCGAAGCCGCCCGACTCGCCGCGCCGTGTTCCGGACGATCGCGGGCGTGGCGGCCGCCGGGGTGGCGGGCGGATACGCCTGGGACCGCTTCGGGCACGGCAGCGACGACGGTGGCGGTACGGCCGCCGACGGCACGGGCGCCCGGTCCACCGGGGCCCACACCTTCGAGCGGCTGTCTGCCCCCGACCGCACCGTGGTCCGCGCCGCCGACGGCGGCACGCTCGCCACTTTCACCGACGGCGCCCGTACGGCCGTACTCACCGGGCCCAGCCGCACCTTCAGCGAGCCGCGCACCACCGAGGCCAAGGTGACCACGGACGCCTGGGTGCGGGTGCTGCCGCACGCGTGGCAGCGGGGCATGGAGAAGTCCGCCTGGTTCAAGAGCTGGTTCAAGAAGGCGCTCGGCGACAAGAGCCCGGACGTCTTCGCCGTGGCGTTCCAGTACAGCAGCGCCGGGGTGCCCGACAAGCACAATGCCAAGGGCGTGCGCTACGCGGGCACCGCGCACTTCGGCCCGCGCAATGGCGCGGTCAAAAACCCGCTGGACTTCGCTTACTACGACGAGAAGTCAGATTTCTACGACTATCTGGGCATCGACTGGACCTTCCCGGACGGCACGCGCGTGCAGCCGGAGAAGGCCCGCTACGGCGATGTCGACTGCTCCGGCTTCCAGCGTCTGGTGTGGGGCTACCGCATGGGCATCCCCCTGCACAACACCAACACCAAGGGCACCGGTCTGCCGCGCCGCGCCTTCGCCATCGCCGCCTACGGTCCCGGCCGCCAGGTGATCTCCCACACCGGCAAGCAGCAGGCCACCGACCTGGACGTCCTGCAGCCCGGCGATCTGGTCTTCTTCGCCATCATCAAGGACCGGCCGGACTTCATCGACCACGTCGGCATGTACATGGGCCTCGACGACCAGGGCCGGCACCGCTTCTACTCCAGCCGCTCCGCCGCCAACGGCCCGACCCTGGGTGACCTGTCGGGCCACGCGCTGCTGGACGGCACCGACTTCTACGCCCGCGGCTTCCGGGCGGCCCGCCGCCTGTGACTGCGCCGCGTGTGATGTCGCCGCCTGTGACTCCGCCGCGTGCGCACCGCCGCTTCACCTGACCTGCCGATCCGAGGACCACTGCCATGACCGCCATCCCCGCCGCCCAGCCCACCGGAGCGCAGCAAGACCGGCGAGCGGCGAACCGCCCCTCCGACCGGCCGGAGGACGCCCCGCGCTGGGAGCGCCCGGCGCTCGCCGCGGTGCTGGCCGTCGCCACGGTGCTGTACTCCTGGGGCATCGGGCACGCCGCGCTCCACCCCTTCTACGGTGCGGCGATACGCTCGATGGCCGGCAGCTGGCGTGCGTTCTTCTTCGGCGGGCTCGACGCCGCCGGTTCGATCAGCATCGACAAGCTGCCCGGCGCCTTCTGGCCCGACGCCGTCTCCGTCTGGCTCTTCGGCCCGCACACCTGGGCGGCCGCGCTTCCGCAGGTCGTCGAGGGCGTGCTCACCGTATGGCTGTTGCACCGGATCGTACGGGCCTGGGCCGGTCCGTTCGCCGCGCTGATCGCCGCGTTGGCGCTCACACTCACCCCGGTCACCGTGGCGCTCAACCGTGCCACCATCCCGGACACCGCGCTCACTCTGCTCCTGGTGGCGGCCGCCGGAGCACTGCAGAAGGCGGTGCGCACCGAGCGGCTGCTGCCGCTGATCACCTGCGGGATCTGGGTCGGGCTCGCCTTCCAGGCGAAGATGCTCCAGGCGTGGCTGGTGCTGCCGGTCTTCGCCGCCGTGTACCAACTCGTCGCGCCCGGCAGGCCGTTGCACCGGGCTGTGCGCGTCCTGGTGGGCGGGGCGGTCGCGCTGGCGGTCTCCTGCTCCTGGATGCTGATCGCCTCGGCGACACCGGCCGCCGACCGCCCGTACCTCGACGGAACGTCCGACAACGATCCTTTCGCCCTGGTCTTCGGCTACAACGGCCTGAGCCGCTTCAGCAGCGATCCCACCGCGTTCGGCGCCGTCGCGGGCACCGCAGCCAGCCGCACCACCGGCAACACCGGCTGGGACATGCTGATCAACGACACGGTCGGCCCGCAGGTCGCCTGGTTGCTGCCGCTCGCCGTGCTCGCCGCGGTCCTGGGCGTCGTCCGGCGCGCCGGGCTACCGCGAACCGACCTGCCGCGCGCGGGATTTCTGCTGTGGGGTGGCTGGCTGGCCGTGCACATCGTGGTGTTCAGCGCCTCCAACGGCAACCACGCCTACTACATGGCCGTCATCGCCCCGGCGCTCGCCGCACTGGCCGGCGGCGGCCTCGCGCTCTTCCGCTCGGAGTACGAGGCGAAGTACGAGCCGGAGCCGGCGGCGGAGCACGAGGCGGCCGGCCGGCGACACCTGGCGCTGCCGACGGCGATCGCGCTGACGGCGGCGTGGGCGCTGGTGCTCGACTGGCCGACCCGATTCGTCTCCTGGCTGCTGCCGGTCGCTGTGATGCTCGCGCTGTGCGGCGTGGTGGGCCTGTGGAGCCGCGGGCCGCGCACCTCCCCGCGGATGATCCACGCCGCCCTCGCCGCCGGGATCGCGGCCACCCTGGTCGTACCGGCCGGCTGGGCCGTCTCCGGCCTCGACCCGCTCTACGCGGGCGCCGCCACCTCGCCGATGACCGGTCCGGTCGGCAAGTCGTACAACGAGCATCCCCGTCACGCTCCGCGGAGGATAGGGCTCGACCGGCCCAGCGCCCGCGACACCGCCCTGCTCGACTACCTCACCACGCACCGCCACGGCGAGAAGTACCTGCTCGCCACCCAGGCCGCCTACACCGCCGAGCCCCTACTGCGCGCGAAGTCCGAGCCCATCCTCGTCATGGGCGGCTTCACCGGCAGCACCCCCTTCCCGACCGCCCAGCAGCTCGGCAGCCTCGTCACCGCCCACCAGCTGCGCTATGCGCTGCTCACCACCCAGCGCCCCACCACTCCCGCCACCACCTGGGTGAAGTCCCACTGCGCCCGAATCCGGCCCCCCGCCTACGGCGTCCGCACCGACGGCAGCTTCACCCTCTACGACTGCGCCCCCCAGAGATGAGGCGCCCGGCCCTTTCCACTGCCCTCGGTGATCACCTGGGCTGACAGACCACGAGGCCGGTGACGGCGGCGATCCACTCGAAGTCGCGGGGTGGATGCGGCGATCGCCGTCGGACCCGAGCGTCCGCTTCAGGGCCCGGATGGCGACAGCGGGAGGCGGGCGACGATGCCGGCGCCGTACCGGTGGGGTTCGACGCGGAGAGTGCCGTGGTGCTGATGGGCGATGTCGCGGGCGATGGCCAGCCCGAGGCCGGCTCCGCCGAGGTCCCGGCTGCGGGCGTCGTCAAGGCGGGTGAAGCGCTCGAAGATCCGCTCACGGTCGGCATCGGGAATGCCGGGTCCGTCGTCGGTCACCTTCAGTACGGCCATGCCGGCGTCAAGGTCTGTGTGCAGCGCCAGTTCGATGCGGCGATCGGCATGCCGTTGGGCGTTGTCGAGGAGGTTGGTGAGGAGTCTGACCAGCCAGCCCCGGTTCCCCTCTACGGTGATGCCGGGTTGCAGCCTGGTGTCGATGGGGAGCCGGTCGCCGTGACGCGCGGCAACGGTCGTACGGCAGAGTTCGGCCATGTCCAGCGGGAGGCGGCTGACCGGCTCGGCCGCATCCAGACGGGCGAGGAGCAGCAGGTCGGAGGCGAGGTCCTGGAGCCGGACGGTGTCCTCCAGGGCGTCGCTGACCAGGTCAGGCCACAGGGCCGGATCCGGATGGGCGAGGGCGACCTCCAACTGGGTGCGCAGGACGGTGATGGGGCTGCGCAGTTCGTGCGAGGCGTCGGCGATGAACCGGCGCTGGCGGACGACTGCGTCCTCCAGGCGGTCGAGGGTGACGTTCATGGTGCGGGCGAGGCGGGCGACTTCGTCCTGGGCGGCCGGTACCGGGACGCGGCGGTGCAGAGCGTGTCCGGTGATCTCGGCGACCTCGGAGCGGATGGCTTCCACCGGACGCAGGGCCCGGCCGGTCACCCACCAGGTGACCAGGGCGACCGTGGCCAGCAGCAGCGGTGTGCCGATGCCCAGCGCGGCCTTGGTGATCTCGTCGGCCGCGTCCGCGTCCCGCAGCGACGTGCCCGCGTACACGGTGACCGCGCCGCCGGGGGTCTGGGCGGTGACGGCGACGATCCGCTGGCGGTGTCCTTCGCCGAACGGCTCGCCGGACCAGGTGGCGCGCAGCTTGCCCTCATGGGGGCGCAGGTGGGCGACGGCCGGGCGGCCGGCGAGGTTCTGGCTGGCGGCCACCACGCGCCCGCTGCTGTCGACGACCTGGATGAAGTCGGCGCCGTGGGTGAGGGGCAGCAGGTCGGGCAGCTTGCCCTGGGCGGCCAGCTGACCGACGGTGTCCGCCTGCGCGGTGGCCGCGTCGTTGGCGTTGCGCTGGAGGTCGGCGTGCAGAATGGCGAACAGCGCGAAGGAGGCCGCGGTCAGTGCGAGGGCGACGACCGCGGTCGCCCCGAGCGTCGCCCGGGCCCGCACCGATCCCGGCCACGGGTGTCGTACGAGCCTCACGGCGGCGAAGCGCAGGCGCCGGATCGCTGCCGGTGTCTCGCCGGCGCGGGGGACGAGTCGTCTAGCCACCGTCGGCCGCCAGTCGGTAGCCGGCGCCGCGGACGGTCTCCAGGGCGCAGCGCCCGAAGGAGGTGTCGATCTTGCGGCGTACGGCGCTGACGTGGACCTCGACGAGATTGAGGTCCGCCTCGAAGGCCGAGTCCCAGACGTGTTCGAGGATCTCGCGCTTGGACACCACCTCGCCGGCACGGCGTGCCAGGTACTCCAGAATGGCGAACTCCCGCGCGGTGAGCCGGACTTCGGTGCCACCACGGACGCATGTGCGGCCGGCCGGATCGATCACCAGGTCACCGAGCCGGAATGTCGGAGGGACCCGGTGGCCGGTACGACGGTGGAGCGCGCGGAGCCGGGCGACCAGGACGACGTAGGAGAACGGCTTGGACAGGAAGTCGTCGGCACCGGTGTCCAGCGCCTCAGCCTCGTCGTACTCCCCGTCCTTGGCTGTGAGCATCAGGATCGGTGTGTCGCTCCCGGCCGAGCGCAGCCTGGCGCAGACACGGTAGCCGTTGAGGCCGGGCAGCATGATGTCGAGCACGACCACGTCGTAGCTGTGCTCCAGGGCGAGCCACAGTCCCTGGTTGCCGTCGTGGGCGACATCGACGGTGAACCCCTCGGCCATGAGACCTCGTTGAAGAGTGGCGGCCAGCCGCTTCTCGTCCTCGACTACCAGTACGCGCACGGCATACAGCCTCGCACGCCGGACTGGCGCCGGCTGAAGACGCCTTCAGCCACCTTCAGCCTGGCTTCAGCAACGGCATTCCAAGCTGATCGCAGCCGCCGGCACCGGGCCGGTCGAGGCGATCAGGAGCCCGAGCATGTCCCAACCCGAACCGCCACAGCAGCCGGAGTCGACGCCGGACTCACCGGTCGCGCTGCCGAAGTCAGCCAAGTCGGCCAAGACCTTCCGGGCGCGCCTCCCGCGGGTGAGCCGGCGTCGTGGGGCCGTCCTCGGCGCCGCCGTTCTCCTGGCGGCCGCGGCCGCGACCGGCGTCGCTGCGGTCGTCCACCACGGCCACGGTGAAAAGGGCGAGCACGGCCAGTTCGCGGCAGAGCACAGGCGGGCGGGCGGCGACGACGGCCGGCAGGGCGCATACGGGCAGGCACGAGGCGGTCGCGGCGGCCAGAACGACGAATCCAGGCTCGGTGGCAACAGCCAGGGCACCCAGAGCGGTCAGAGCGGTCAGAGCGGTCAGAGCACTGAGGGGGCCCTCGCGCCCGCGCCGCTGCCGGCGGTTTCGGCCGAGGCGGCGATCAAGGCCGCGGGCAAGGCGGTTTCCGGTGGCAAGACGGAGGCGCTGCGCGTGATCGCAGAGCAGGGTGGCGGAAGCGCGTGGGAGGTCGAGGTGCTGGGCACCGACGGCGTCCTGCACCTGGTCACCATCGAGGGTGCCACCGGCACGGTGACCGGCAATACCGTCGCGTCGGCCACCTCGGACGCGGCGAGCTGACGGCCCAGCCCCCGAGCCGAGGATGCGGCGCGACCCACCCTCGGCTCGGGGGTGCACCGCCTTGGCGCCACGAGCGCGCAACGGCATGGGCCGACCCAGCCCGCACCAGAGGTTCACAGTCACCCCGCCCGGAAGGAAACCCATGAAGCCGCCGCTCGCGTCCAAGCCGGAGACGGCGCGCGAAACACGGTGTGGCACACGGGTCACGCCGCGTCCGGGGCGGATGGCGACCGACCAGAACGACGCACGGTGGACCCCGGTCGTTCCCGGTCCGACCACTGCCTTCGCCCGTTTCGTCCTGTGCGGTGGCGGTGTCGGGCTCGCCTCAAGTGCCGCTGTGTCGCTGTGCGCTGCCCTGATGTCCTGGGTGGTGGCGAACGCGCTGATAACCGTCGCCTCCACCCTCCTCTGTACGGAGCTCCACGCACGCTTCACCTTCGGGGCCGGGCGGCGCGCCGGATGGCGCCGGCACTGGCAGTCCGCGGGGTCGGCCGCTGCCGCCTACGCGGTGACCTGCGCCGCGATGGCCGTTCTGCACATAGTGCAGCCGTCACCGGGGGTCTTTCCCGAGCAAGCCGTCTACCTCAGCGCCGCCGGGCTCGCCGGAACCGGACGTTTCCTGGTGCTGCGCCTGTTCGTCTTCGCCGATTCCGCGGCCTGACCACTTCGCCCTGATCCCGTCCTGGCCCCACGACGACACCGCGGGCGCGCTCTTCGAGCGGAAGCGACGGCGCTTGGACGATCGCCGCTACTCCGGCGTTCCGGATACGGCCGCGCCCGCGTGTTCAGCCGGAGCCGGAACTGCCCGCCGATTCGCTGGCGGCACGGCGGTATGCGACGTTGATGCGCTGTGCTTCCTCGAGCTGGTCCTCGAGGATGACGATGCGGCACGCAGCCTCGATCGGAGTCCCCTTGTCGACGAGCTCGCGGGCGCGGGCCGCGATCCTCAGTTGGTAGCGGGAGTACCGGCGATGACCCCCCTCCGAGCGGAGCGGAGTGATCAGACGAGCCTCACCGATGGCTCGCAGGAAGGCCGGGGTGGTGCCGAGCATCTCGGCTGCCCGGCCCATCGTGTAAGCCGGGTAGTCGTCGTCGTCCAGACGATCATTCAGGGGGTTGTCCGATGTCATGTCACCTCGCTGTGCAATGCGTCGAGGGGCCCTGGTGCCGTACGGCACCAGGGCCCCGAAGGAAATTCAACACCATCTGTCGGCCCTACTGCTGTGCCGACCTTCTGTTTCCGCTACCCGGCCCTGCAGGGCGGAGCGGGGATCGCAGCTGCGTGACCGGGGACCACCTTCCATTCCGGGGTCTTGCGGTACCCGGGCCGAGAGCTTCTCGGACCGGGCGATCCTGATGGCGTCTGCTCCTCCATTCCTCTCGTACCAACCACTGAATGAACCGGTACTGCTGCCGGCAGCTCCTCGACGTGCGAGCCGCCCAGTGTGGCTCTCAGTCCCGTCGCCATCCTGGGAACGCTTTGGCTTCGAGGCTCGTGAGCCGCACTGACCTGCGTACTTCGTATTCAGTCACCCACCAGTTCGTGTCTGGTGGATCTCCTTCGACCGTGTCTACGAGAGAAACCGTACCCATGTCAGGGACCAATGTCTACTCTGGCAACAGTAGATTTCATCCTTCCGGCGGAGACATGCCCTGCCGCGGTCGGCCCTCACCGGTTGGTCGGGAGTCGTCCCCTGTCGTCCGGCGCAACCGCTTCATGCCCCGCGGGCGGTACCGGTACGGGTGGACCGAATAAGCTCTGCTGCCATGTCGAACCCTGATGAGCTGCTCATCGCCATCTCCGCCGCGGTGGAGTCCGAGCCAAGCAATCAGATGTCGCTGACCGTGGTCGTCGGCGGTGCCGTCATCACTGGCCGGCTGGCTCCCGAGGCCGTGTGGCGGGAGCGGGTGGCGGAAGTCCTGAAGGACTCGGACCATCTCGGCGCGTTCTCGGACGTCTTCGTCCGCGGTCCGCGAGGCAACCGGCCCGGTCCCGGTGAGGCGCCCACGCATCTGCACTTTCATCTCGCCCGGATCCTGCAAGGCAGCCTCGGGATCCCGGAGACGGGCGGCATGTACCGAGTCGCGATCAAGGACGTCAGCGCATGGACCGTGGGCGATCTCAGCTACTTCGACCGGTGAGACGCTGTCGCTGCCCCGCTGCCCCGCTGCCCGGTCAGCGGTTTGCGAACGGACGTCGACACAGCGGTGGGGGCCCGGGCCCCGCGCGGGGGCCGGGGCCCCCCCCCGGTCC